>CALGXT010000112.1 GCA_937935255.1 uncultured bacterium
GCCGCGCACGCCTCCGGATCGAAGCCCAATCGCCCCATGCCGGTGTCCACCTTGATGTGAACCGCCAGGCGACGGCCGCCGCGCGCCGCCGCCGCCGAGACGGCCCGCGCATGTTCGAGATCCACCACCGCGACGGTCAACCCCCGCGCCGCCGCTTCCGCCGCGAAGGCCGGCGGAATCGCGCCCGCCACGAGGATTTCCGCCGCCGGCGCTTCGTCGCGAATTTCCAGCGCTTCTTTGTAATGCGCAACCGAGAACCGCCGAACGCCGGCGGCGCGCGCGCAACGGACCGCCGCCCGCGCGCCGTGGCCGTAGGCGTCGGCTTTCACAACAATCAGCGGCTCCGCGCCGGGCGAGAGCGCGGCGCGAATGCGGCGGAGATTCTCGCGCAAGAGGTCGAGCCGGATTTCCCTCCACGAAGGCGCCAAGTCGGAATCGGATAGGGCGTTCACGGCGCCACTGTATAGCGGGGCGGCGCGCCCGGCAATGCGAACGCGATCTGACCGATCCCGCAACGCCTTGCGCGTGGCGCGGGCAATAAAGGCGGCGGGCCGAGCGTTTTGCGGGCGGGTTTTATCGGCATGAGTTATCCGGCGGAAGTGGTCGGTTCCAAGGCGCGCGCAGCGTGCGCGATCCGTTCCGGCGGCTCGGCGCGGGATTTATACCTGACGATCCTGCCCGACGACCCCGCGGCCGCGCCGGAGTCGGCGTGGGACGCGCTGGCGAGCCTGCTCGCGGAGCATAATGCCGCGCTCATCGAGGAACGCGTGTTCGCCGCGCCTTCCGCGATGTCCGCCGTGCGGCGCGCCCGCGCGCGGCCTATGGCCGCGTTCGACGACGGGGTCGCGCCGACATGGCTGACAACACCGCCCGGCCGGCGAGGCGACTTTGCCGGTATTGCGGCCCACGCGGTCGCCGGCGGGGAAATGCCCCGCGCGATCTCCGCGGGCGGAGCGCCCGCCGGCCGCCGCTGGCGCTGCGGCGGCTACACCCTGCTGACCGGCGCCCATCTCCGCGCTGCCGGAGACACACCGGCGGAACAGGCGCGCGGCGCGTTCGCGGCCGCCGAAGCGCTGCTGGCTGCGGGCGGCGCGCGGTTGGATCAACTTTCGCGCACCTGGCTTTGGCTGCGAGATATTTTGGGCTGGTATGGGGAACTGAACCGCGCGCGCAATGAGGTCTTTCAGGCGCGCGGCATTCTAGGGCCCAACGGCGACCATCGGCTGCCGGCCAGCACCGGCATCGGCGTCTCGCCGGCGGATGGAAGCTGGTGCGCGCTCGATTTTGCCGCCGATTGGGGCGCGCCGGGCAGACCGCTCGTGCGCTCGGCGCGACAGAATCCCGCCCCGCGCTACGGTTCGGCTTTCAGCCGCGGCTGGGTCGCCGAGACGCCCTTCGGGCGCAAGGTCTATGTCTCCGGCACGGCCTCCATCGGGGCGGACGGACGCTCCCTGCACGAAGGCGATGCGCGCGCGCAAATCGCGGAGACCCTTCATTGCGTGCGCGCCGTGCTCGCGGAGGCGGGCTTCGCCGAAACGCACATTGTTCAAGCGATCGCCTACTGCAAGACGCCCGAAGTCGAGCGCATCGCCGTCGAGGAATTCACGGCAGGCCGGTCGTGGCTGACGGTCATCGCCGACGTATGCCGCCCCGAACTTTTGTTTGAACTGGAATGCGTCGCGATCGCGCCGCGGTGAAGGGAACCGTCATGCGCGCCTTTTTCTATCGGCTTCGAATCGCGACCCTGATCGCCGGCATCGCGGGAACGGCGCGCGCGCAGACGGCGGCATCGCCCTATGAAACGGCCGGCCCGCCGCCGATCGCCAATCCGGTGGACGCGCTGGTTTTCGGACGTTTGCGCGATTTGAAGATCGAGCCGGCGCCGCTCTGTTCGGACGCCGTATTTCTCCGCCGCGTCTATCTGGACACGGTCGGCTTGTTGCCGACGGCGGCGGAGGCGCGCGAATTTCTCGCGGACGCGTCCGCCGACAAGCGGACGCGGCTCATCGAGCGATTGCTGGCGCGGGACGAATTCGCCGATTACCAGGCGCTGAAGTGGGCCGACCTCTTGCGCGTGAAGGCCGAATTCCCGATCAACCTCTGGCCGAAAGCCGCCGAGGCGTACTACCGCTGGATTCGAGAAAGTCTCGCAGACAACAAGCCCTATGACCGCTTCGCGCGCGAGCTTCTGCTGGCGACCGGCAGCAATTTTTACGCGCCGCCGGCCAATTTCTACCGCGCGCTGCCGGCGCGCCAGCCGGAGGATATCGCGCGCGCCGTCGCGCTGACGTTCATGGGCGCGCGGGCGGAGGCCTGGCCTGCGGAGCGGCGCGTCGATCTCGCCGTTTTCTTCTCGCAAATTCGCTACAAAGGCACGTCGGAGTGGAAGGAAGAAATCGTTTATCTCGACCGCGCGGCGGCGCTGCCGGCGCGGGGGCGGCTGCCGGACGGAACGGGCGCGGCGCTGCCGCCCGGCGGCGACGCGCGGGCGGTGTTCGCCGACTGGCTCATCACGCGGAAAAATCCGTGGTTCGCGCGGGCGGCGGCCAACCGCGTGTGGTTCTGGCTTCTGGGCCGCGGTATTGTTCACGAGCCGGACGATCTGCGGCCCGACAACCCGCCCGCCGTGCCGGGGCTGCTCGAGTTGCTCGAACGCGAGCTGGCGGCCTCGGACTGGAATTTGCGCCGGCTCTACCGGCTTATTCTGAACTCATCAACCTACCAACTTTCCTGCCTGCCGCGCTCCCGCGATCCGCGCGCGGCGGCACATTTTGCGTATTATCCGTTGCGGCGGTTGGAAGCGGAAGCGCTGATAGACGCCGTTGGTCAAATCACCGGGACGACCGAACGCTACGTCAGCGCCGTGCCCGAACCTTTCACGTATGTGCCGGAGGAGTTGCGCACGGTTGAGATTCCCGACGGCAACAGCTCGAGCGCCTTCCTCGAACTGTTCGGCAAACCCGCGCGCGACACGGGCCTGCTGTTGGAGCGCAACGACACGTCCAGCGCGGCGCAGCGCCTGCACCTGCTCAATTCGACGCACATCCACAACAAGATCGCGCAAGGGCCGGCGCTGGGGGAACTGTATGCGCGGCACGCGTCCGCGCCGGCGAAGCTGGTCGAGGAGATCTATTTGACCGTCCTCTCGCGACCGCCCACGGCTGAAGAGCTGCGCAAAGTGTCGGCGTGGCGCGAAAGCAGCGGGTTGCGCGGCCGCGATCTCGTGACGGACCTCGTCTGGGCGCTGATCAACTCGGAGGAGTTTCTGCACCGGCACTGAGCGCGAACGGCGCCGGACATTGGGAATGCGCCGTATCCGCCCCGACGGGCGGCGTTCTGGCTCCGGCGAACGCCGTGTCTGCCCCGGGGGGCTTCATGTTCGCGCGGAACCAACCGCTCGCCCCGCCGCCCTTCTTCATTCCTTTTTGGAATTTTCCGACTATCTCACACCTTCGAAGGTGTGAGATAGTCATTCGGCGGTGAAAAGATACGATGTACGATACCCGATGCCTCGTTTTTCGCGCTTTTACTGGCATAATCGCATATTTGAGCGCCGACCAAAGGTCAGGCTCGATTATCTCACACTTTCGAAGGTGTGAGAGTGCGTCCAGACCGTTCAATCCCGGAGACGCGGAAGCGCTGATCACGCTTCGTTTGGCTCCGCGACGCTCCGCGCGCTGCAATCCGCGGCGCCGTAAGCTTTCAAACCTTCAAAAACAACACCTTCGCGACCGAACGCGCGGCCTGATGCGCCGGGATATTCACCACCGAGCCGCAGAGGCTGCCGAGGAAATTGGGGGACTGGGCGTTGGACGTTGAACGCGCTCGCGTCCGCGCGTTTCCACGTGAATCTCGATCCCGCCCCCTGCCGCGACCGGCGGTCGCGGCATTTCGGCGCCCACACCCGCCGCTACCGCGATCGCTCAACAGAGAAAGAAACGAACCGCTGTCGCCGCGATCGCCAGTGGTGGACTTTCTTTTCCGCCGCGATCTGCCGCGCCGTCGGCAAAGGCGAAAATTCTCCGGGGCCTCCGCACGTAAACGAAGGGGCGTCGGGATCTCGCGGTTTTCAAGGTCCGAAGGCAACGTCCACGGAATTCCGCGTTTCCCAGGGCCCGACGGCGGCGTCCAAGGTCGGCGAACCCGCCGGCGCAGGAGGAAAACGCCGTCCCTGCGCTCCGTTTCGGATCGAGAAGCATCGGCCCTTCTTCTTCCCCGCGGGGCCTTTTTCAGGGCTTCCAGACCTTGGAAAAACGAAGAGCAATTTTTCCAAGGCTTGGAAGTCCAATCGCTTTTCCGCCCCAGCCCTGGAGAGATATCGCTTTCCCCCGCAATCGCGCGCGGCGCGCGCGGTTCAGGAGCAGCCCATCGAATTGCCGCAGTTGTAGCAACGGTAGCAGGCGCCGTTGCGCACGGTGATGGCGCCGCACTGGTCGCAAGCGGGCGCGTCCTCCATGAAGTGCTTGAATTGCGCGTCCACGCGAACGCTGAGGGCGGGCGCCGGCGCCTTGGCCGCCGCGGGCGGCGTCGGTTTGACCGGTTTCGCCGGCGATATTCCGCCGCTCTCCAATGCCGACGCGGACGCGCCGGTCGGCGCCGGTGGATGCGCGGGCGCGTGCGTGTCGCCATTGGCAATGCCGTGCTCGTCGCGCGGATCGAGGAAGGTTTGGCCGATCCAGCGGAAGATGTAGTCCGTGAGCGATTTTGCAATCGGGATGTCGGGGTTCTTCGTGAAACCGCTCGGCTCGAAACGACTGTGCGCGAACTTCTCCACCAGTGTGCGCAAGGGCACGCCGTACTGCAAGCAAAGCGAAATCGCTGTGCCGAAGCAGTCCATCAGGCCGCCGACCGTGCTGCCCTCCTTCGCCATGGTGATGAAGAGCTCGCCGGGGGTGTTATCCTCGTACAGCCCGACCGTGAGATAACCCTCGTGGCCGGCGATGTCGAATTTGTGGGTGATGGAGCGGCGCGTCGCGGGCATGCGGCGGCGCAGGGGGCGCGCCTTGGCGCCGTTGCCGCCCGTCGCCGCCGGCGCCGGCGCGGCGGGAGCGGATTCGGCGGCTTTCTTCTCTTTGCCCGTGCTCACCGGCTGGCTGCGCTTGCTGCCGTCGCGATAAATGGCCACCGCCTTCAGGCCGAGCCGCCACCCGTTCATGTAGGTATCCATGATCTCTTCGGGCGTCGAGTGCTCGGGCATATTGACCGTCTTCGATATCGCGCCCGAAAGGAACGGCTGTACGGCGCTCATCATCTTGAGGTGCGCGATGTAGGGAATGAAACGTTGGCCGTTGCGCGGCGCGAAAGCGCAATCGAAGACGGGCAGATGACGCTCATCGAGATCGGGCGCGCCCTCGATCGTGTCCTTCTCCTCGACATATTTGACGATGCGCGCAATGGCCTCGGGACCATAGCCCAGGCGCTCGAGCGCGGCCGGCACGGTGCGGTTGACGATCTTGAGCAGACCGCCGCCGGCGAGGGTTTTGTACTTCACCAGCGCGATGTCCGGCTCGACGCCGGTGGTGTCGCAATCCATCATGAATCCGATCGTGCCGGTCGGGGCGAGCACCGTGACCTGCGCGTTGCGGAAGCCGTGGCGCTCGCCGGCAGCGCAGGCCTCCTCCAACGCCGCGATCGCGGCCTCGCGCAGCGCCGCGGGGCAGGTCGGAGAAATCGCGCGCGCGGCATCGCGGTGCATCCGCAGCACCTCCGTCATCGGCTCGCGGTTCGCCGCGTAGCGCTCGAACGGGCCTTTGACGCGCGCGAGTTCGGCGGACTGCGCATAGGCCCGTCCGTGCATGATCGCCGTGATCGCCGCGGCGATGGCGCGGCCCTCATCGCTGTCGTACGGCAGCCCGAAGGACATCAACAGCGAGCCGAGGTTCGCATAGCCGAGGCCGAGCGGCCGATAGCGATGGCTGTTGAGCGCGATCCGCTCGGTCGGATAGCTCGCCTCGTCCACCAGGATTTCCTGCGCCGTGATGAAAATATCCACCGCCGCGCGAAATCGCCGCACATCGAAAAGGCCGTCCGCCCCGACGAATTTCATCAGGTTCAGCGACGCCAGGTTGCAGGCGCTGTCGTCGAGAAACATGTACTCCGAGCAGGGGTTGCTGGAGTTGATGGGGCCGTCGTTCTTGCAGGTGTGCCAGCGCTGGATCGTATCCTCGTACTGCACGCCGGGGTCGCCGCAAATCCAAGCGCCTTCGGCGATCCAGCGCATCAGATCGCGGGCGCGATATGTCGGACCGGGGCGCGAGGGATCGGTCACATAGCGCGTTTGCCACTCGCCATCCGCCTCGACCGCGCGCAGAAACTCGTCGGTGACGCGCACGCTGAGGTTCTCATTTTGAAAGGCGATGGAGCCGTAGGCCTCGCCGTTGAAGTTGCCGTCATAGCCCTCCTCGATCAGGGCCCAGGCCTTGCGTTCCTCTTTCTGCTTGGCCTCGATGAACTCTTTGATGTCGGGATGGCGCACCTTCAAAGTGTTCATCTTCGCGGCGCGGCGCGTCTTGCCGCCGGATTTCACGACGCTGGCGATGGCGTCATAAACCTTGAGAAACGATAAGGGCCCGCTGGGTTTCCCGCCGCCGCTGAGCATTTCCCGCGAACTGCGCAGCGTCGAAAGGTCGGTGCCGCTGCCGCTGCCGAACTTGAAGAGCATCGCCTCGCTGCGAGCCAATTCCATGATGCTCTCCATGGAGTCCTCGACCGACTGGATGAAGCAGGCCGAACACTGCGGGTGCTCATACTGCGTTTCGCTGCGGCGGATGGAGTCGGTGGCCGCATCGTAGTAGTAGTTGCCCGCCGCGCTGTGCCGACCCACCCCGTACCGCTGGTGCAGACCGCAGTTGAACCACACCGGCGAATTGAACGAACCGTATTGGTTCACGCACAGCCAGGCCAGTTCCTGGTAGAAGGTCTCGGCATCCTCGGCCGAAGCGAAATAACCGCCCTTCAGACCCCAGTCCGCAATCGTGCGCGCCACCCGCTCCACCAGCTGACGCAAGGAATACTCCCGCTCCGCCGAGCCATGCGCGCCGTAAAAATATTTCGAGGCCACAACATTCGTCGCCAACTGCGACCAGAACGAAGGCGTCTCCACGTTCGACTGCTCGAAAATCATGCGCCCCTTGTCGTCCGTGATCGCCGCCGTGCGGCGTTCCCAGGAGACCTCGTCGAACGGATGCCGGCCCGGCGTGGAAAACACGCGGGGAACCCGGAGCCCCGGCAAATGGGCGGCGGCGTCAGACGGCTTGGTCTTCCGCAGTCTCGGAGATGGCCGGTTGGCGCGGCGAGGGTCCTCGGACGATTCGGCCGAAAGCTCCGCGCGCGAACGGGCCATGGCGGCCGACGATTTGGAAACGATCATAGCGGTGAACCTCGATTTCAGGCGGGAATTGACGATTGAAACCCCGCTCGCTTCTCGCGCCCGACAACCGGTCGGGACGCAGCCAGATTTCCGCGGAAAACCACCATATTTTGTGGTAGATGAGTTTCCGCGGTAGCCTGGATAGCGGCGGTCACAGGGGGAAAGATAGAATCGCCGGGAGCCGAATGCAACCCCAAGATGCAAATTTTTTCGCGGGTGGAAAATTCCCCAAAAAAAGCCGGCCACGGACGGCCATGGGGACAGAGAACTAAAGCCGGGACAGGGCCGGCCGCGCGGCGGAGCCGCGAAGTGAGGACGGGATAACTTGACGATTAAAAGCTCGAAGGTCGAGGTCTGAGCGGCGCGCCCAACAGCCCACGGCCCCGCCCCCGGCGAATGGTAGGGCGCGGCGGCTCGCCGCGCCGGAGAATATGGGGACAGAGAATACGAAGTTTGTCCACCGCGGAGACGCGGAGAACGCAGAGGTCCGAGGTCCGAGATCGGCGCTGTATCTCCGGCGCTCTGCCGCCGGAGAGGTCGGTGGTCAGTAAGTGCCAAAGGAGTGCCAAAGGGACAGAGAATGAAATCGCCCGGCAAACCGGAAAATATAGGGACAGAGAATATGAAGCCGCGGGTCCGAGCTCGGCGCGAAAGCGCGTAGGGCTCGAGCTTGCTCGAGCCGCGGAGAGCGCGGAGAAATGGCAGTGGACTCGGACAGGAGGTGTTTCACTCCCCCGCCTTTTCGTGTCATTCGCACTTTTCGTAGTTGCCTTCACCCGCGCTTATCCGTGTTATCCGCGGTTCATTTTCTTGCTCTTTCGAACGTCGTTCTTGAGCGGCGCCGCCTTGGCGGGGTGCGCTCGGAGAGCCGTTTCGAGATTTTGTTTTTTTCACCGCGAAGCTCACAAAGGCGACGAAGCCGTCAATATTTCATTCTACTCCTCGTGGTTGCGTTCTATTTTTTGACAACAGATTACGCGGATGGACGCGGCATGGCTTCAGGGATAGAAAAAATGCCGAGTCAGCCCCGTCGCGCGGTCGGCGACAAATCGAACGTCATCCCGCACCATTCCCCGTCCCCGTCGCGCTCGATTTCCCGCGCGCCGCGGGCGACGTACGCCTCCGCGACAGCGTCGGCCTCCGCCTCGCGAATGCCGCTCAGGATCAGCCGGTCGCGCGCGGCTGACGTCAGCGCCTCCGCGGCGCGGATGAGCAGGCCGCCATAGAGATTGGCACAAACCGCGTCGAATCGTTTGCGCGGCGGTGAGGCCAGGATATCCGCCGCGCGAAACCGGATACGGTCGAGAACCCGGTTCCGTTTCGCGTTTTTTCGCGCCTGCGCCAGCGCTTGAAGATCGTTGTCGGTCGCCAGTACGCTCCGGACGCCCAACCGCGCGGCGGCGATGGCGAGAATGCCGCTGCCGGCGCCCACGTCGAGCAATGTCCTGGGCGCGCGGGATCGGCAGAGCCGTTCAATCGCTTCCAGACAATAGCGCGTGGTGAAATGATCCCCCGTGCCGAAGCTCAGACCGGGTTCCATGCGGATGGTCCTGGCTCCGCGGGGCGGACGCGTCCGCCGATCCCATACGGGCACGATCCAAAGCGATTCGCCGATACGGCGGGCATGGAAATGGCGTCGCCAGAAGCGCTGCCAATCTTGCGGCGCGACGGCGCGAATTCCCTGTCCCCACACGTCCGGCCAACGCTCGACGACGCGCGCGGCGAGCAACGCGGCGGCGCCGTCCGCGAAATAAAGATCCACCCAGGCGCGGGCGGCGTTGGGTTTGAGCAATTGCACCGGCTCGACGCCGAAGGCGGCGCAGGCCCGTTCGGCGAGCGCTTCGGCGGTTTCCGCGCCGGTTTCCAATGTGAGCACGGTGTAGGCGGCTTGAAACGGTCTTTTGGGGGGCGCCATGGCCGCGACTATTCCAGAAAACGTCCACCCGCGCCAAGCGAATCCGGCGGCGGAACGAGCTGTCCCCCGCGCTGTGCCCGATTTTTCGATTCGATCAAAAACGTCGTTTCGCATCGAGGGCGCAAAACAAGGGAGGAGTCGCGCGGCGAAGCTTTTGTGGTATTCTATACGCGTGGGCGACCCTTCATAAGGCGTAAACGAAATGAGCGATAACGCGATGATGGCTTTCTTTCCGCGCGAAGCGTTATCGGGCGAACGGCGCTGCGCCTTGACGCCCGAATCCGCGCAGCGGTTCGTGAAACTGGGCCTGCGCGTCGAATTCGAGCGCGGACTGGGCGAGGCGGCCGGAATCCCGGACGGCGATTTGACCGCCGCGGGCGCGGCGGCGTCGGACGATCCGGCGAGCGCTTTGTCCGCCGCCGACCTGGTTCCAAGGCTCCACCCGCCTTCGCCCGAGGCGCTTCGCGCGATGAAACGGGGCGCGGTCGCGATCGGTTTCTTCGACCCCTTCAACCGCAGCGAGCTGATCCGCGCCGCCGCGGAGGCCGGGGTGCGCGCGATCGCGATGGAGCTCATTCCCCGAACCACGCTGGCGCAGAAAATGGACGCCCTGAGCTCGCAGGCGAGCATCGCCGGCTACGTGGCCGTGATCCTCGCCGCCGAGCGCTTGCCGAAAGTCTTCCCGATGATGATGACGCCGGCGGGCACGCTCGCTCCCGCGCGCGTCTTCGTGATCGGCGCCGGCGTTGCGGGCTTGCAGGCCATCGCCACGGCCCGACGGCTGGGCGCGCGCGTGGAAGCGTACGACACACGGCCGGTGGTGGAAGAGCAAGTGCAATCCCTCGGCGCCAAATTCGTGAAATTCGATCTCGGCGAGACGGGCCAGACGAAGGACGGCTATGCGAAGGCGCTGACGGAAGATCAGCTGCGTCGGCAGCGCGAGGCGATGGCGCGACATTGCGCGGGATCGGATGTCGTCATCGCCGCGGCGCAGGTGTTCGGGCGGCGCGCGCCGATCATCGTCACCGACGCCATGATCCGCGCCATGAAGCCCGGGAGCGTGGTGGTGGACCTCTCCGTCGAATCGGGCGGCAACGTGGAAGGCATCGTCCCCGACCGCGAAGAGGTCCGCCATGGCGTGACGATTCTACCGTTCGCGCGCCTGCCGGCGCGCGCAGCGCGGCACGCGAGCCAGATGTATGCGAGCAATGTCGCGCACCTGATTGAACATTTCTGGGACAAGAAGGCGGGGCGGTTTGATTGGCGCGCGGAGGACGAGATTCTGCGGGGCTGTCAGGTGACGCTCGACGGCGCGATCGTCCACGCCACGGTGCGGGAGCGGCTTGAGGCCGCCGGAAAGGGGAGTTGATATGGGATTGCTGTTCTTCGTTTTCGCCCTCGCCGTTTTTCTCGGCTTCGAGCTGATTTCGAAGGTGCCCTCCCAGTTGCATACGCCCTTGATGTCCGGCTCGAATGCGATCTCGGGCATTACGATCGTCGGCGCGCTGGCGGTCGCCGGTCAAACGGGTAACCGAACGGCGCTCATCGTCCTTGGCGTCCTCGCGGTCGCTTTTGCGATGATCAATGTGGTCGGAGGCTATCTGGTGACCGACCGCATGCTCGCGATGTTCAAGGCGGGAAAACCGGGAGGGAAGAAATGACCGGCGTTGTGGACTTCCTCTACATCGTCGCCGCGATCCTCTTCATCGTCGGTCTGAAGATGCTCGGTCGCGCGGAAACGGCGCGCCGCGGCAATCTCGTTTCGGCCGTGGGCATGTTGCTCGCGATCGGGGCGACGCTGGCGATCGGCGGTCTCTCGTTCGAGTGGATTCTCGCGGGCGCGGTGATGGGCTCGCTCATCGGCGCGGTGGCCGCCTATGCGGTGAAGATGACGGCGATGCCGGAGATGGTCGGTTTGTTCAACGGCTTCGGCGGCCTCGCGAGCCTGTTGGTCGGCTGGGCCGAATATCACAAGTGGATCGCGCTGGGCCAGGCGCCCGCGCGCCCCGTTTTCACGGCGATCGCGATTTTTCTGACGGTGCTGATCGGCGGGGTGACGTTCTCGGGCAGCATGGTCGCCTTTCTTAAGCTGGCCGAGTGGATCAACGGCAAACCGTTGCTGTTCCGCGGACAGCAAATTGTCAACGGACTGCTGCTCGTCGGTCTCGCGGCGGGCGGCGTTTTCTTTGCGGTGCGTCCGGAACTGGGATATCCGCTGCTGTTGCCGGTGGTCGCGGGGTCGCTGATCCTCGGCGTGCTCTCGGTCATCCCGATCGGCGGGGCGGACATGCCGGTCGTCATTTCGCTGTTGAACAGCTATTCCGGTCTCGCCGCTTGCGCGGCGGGTTTCGTCATTTCCAATACGCTGCTGATCGTCGCAGGCGCGCTGGTGGGCGCCAGCGGCATCATCTTGACCCGTATCATGTGCAAGGCGATGAATCGCTCGCTCGCCAACGTGCTGTTCAGCGGCTTCGGTTCGGGCGCCGGCGGCGCCGCCGGGGCGAGCTATCAGGGCGAGGCGAAAGCGGTGAGCGCCGAGGATGCATACTATCTGCTGGAGGCCGCGCGCTCGGTCGGGTTCGTGCCCGGCTATGGCATGGCTGTCGCCCAGGCGCAGCATGCGGTTCGCGAGTTGGGGCAACTGCTCGAGGCCAACGGCGCCGAAGTGCGCTATTGCATCCATCCCGTCGCCGGTCGCATGCCCGGCCACATGAACGTGTTGCTCGCGGAGGCCAACGTTCCCTACGAGCAGCTCGTCGAGCCGGGCGACGTGAACCCGACGATGGAGACCGTGGATGTCGCGATGGTCATCGGCGCGAACGATGTGGTGAATCCGGCGGCGAAGGAAGATCCGAAGAGTCCGCTCTACGGCATGCCGATCATCGAGGTGGATCGCGCGCGCACGTGCATCGTCCTGAAGCGCAGCCTCAAGCCCGGCTTTGCCGGCGTGGATAATCCGCTCTTCTTCAAGGAAAACACGCGGATGCTCTTCGGCGACGCGAAGCAGACCGTCTCCGCCCTCGTCGCGGAATTCAAGGAAAGTTGAGCCGCGCCGGGTTGGGGTCGGCGAAGCCGGCGCGACCTTACGCGCCCATTTCGCTCTCGCCGCCCGCCGTTTCCTCGGCCGACGGTTCGGCGTCTTCCGCCTTTTTCTCGTCGCTTCCCTGCTCGTCGCTCTTGGGCGGCGCGATCAACTGAATGCGCGGCAGCGAAAGCGATTCCGCCGCCCAGGTGGAAAGCACATACGTCCAGCGCGACAAACGCTCGTGCTCCTCGGCGGCCTTTTTCGCGTTGCGCTCCGCGACCGCCTCCGGGGTCTCCTTCGGCGCTTCGGGGGTCTTCGGGGTCGCCGCGGCGGTCTCGCCATCCGCCTCGCCGGACGGCGGCGCGTCGGACGACTTCGTTTCCGCGGTTTCTTTCGGGGACGGCGGCGCGGCAAAGGCCGCGGCGATGCGCGCATACCGCCCGCCGTTCTCCGCGGGGCCGCCGAGCGCGACCGTATACGTGAAGCCCTCCGGCGTGGTCAACGCATAGCGCGAGGGCGACACGAAGCCCAGATCCTCGTCGCTTTTCGCGGGATCGGCGACGGTTTGGAAGTTCAGGTATTGCAGGGCATTGACCACGCGCCGCGCGGCGGCTTCGTCCAGTTTCTCCTCCGCGCCGAGGTCTTCCAATTCGACGCGATGGCCGTCCGATACCTTGAGCCGGTACGCCGTTTCGCCGGTTTCGACCTGGACGACGGACCCGACGCCGGCGGAGACGTTGAGCAAATCCGTTTTGATCCAATCGCGGGCTTCGCCGTCGAAACCGCTGAGAAGCCGACCCATCAACACGACCGGCCCTTCGTCCACCCGCACGTATTGCCCGTCAGGGAATCCGCCGTAGGGCCCGCCGCGCCCCTCGCGGGTCTTGCCGAGTGTCAACCGCGCCAACCGGCGTCCGTCCGCGGCTTCGAACTCGACCCGCGCCGTCGCGCTTTTTTCATCGAGTCCGAACTCGGCGAGGTCTTCCTCGCCGCCCGGCACGATCTGGCCGATTTTGAGTTCCGCGAGCTCGATCAGCCGACCCGCCAGCCGCTCATATTCCGCGGGGTAATCGTAGAGCGAGGCGACGAGCCAACGATTCTCCCGGCGGACCACGTCGAGCGATTTTGCTCCGGCGCGGATACGAATAGCCGCGACGTCGTTGATGTCGAACGGCAGCAGCGCGGCGCCCGCGCGCGCGTCGGGGCGTCCGGCCGCGGCGCGGCGCTGCAGAATCCGGTAGGCGACCCACGCGGAGAGCGCGGCCGCGACGATGAGCATCCACAAACGGCTTCTTTTCATCGGAATCTCAACCTCCCGCGCGGCGGCGGCGACGCCAGCCGTGAACCATTCCAAACACGGCGACGGCCGCGGGCGCCGCGCCCATGTTGATCAGTTTCAACGTCCAGCCCAGACGCTCGATTTCGCGCCGCCGGTTCTTTTCCACTTCCTTGAGCTGGCGTTGCGTCTGGAACTGTTCATTGCGAAAACGTTCGATTTCCCGGCGCTGCTCCTCCGTGAGAATCACCTGCTGGTTCGGATCGCGCGCGCTCTGCATTTGCGCGAGCCGCTCGCGCGTCTCGCGGAGTTTCTGTTGCAGGCGTTCCTCTTCGGCGCGCCATTGCGCGGCGGCGCGGCGCTCGATCTCCAGCACCCGCCGGAAGGGACGGTCAAAGCGGCCGCGGCTGCGCAAGCCGATCAGCGCTTCGCTGCCGGCGAGCTGCTCGACCAGGTTCCACGCCAGGTTGAGGTTGTCGTTGGCCAACTGCGCCATTTCATACCCGAGGAAATTGCCGCGCTCGATCGCGAAGCGGTCGTACAGCAAATCCACATCGGCGACCAGAATGACCGTCCCTTGAGCGATTCCTTTCTTCAAATGGGCTGGACGATTTTCCTCCGGCGGCGGGGGCGGCGTCTCGTTCGTCTCCGCGGTTTTTTCCGCCGCGGCCTCGGGGTCGGCGTCGTTCGCCGGGTTCGTTTTTTCGTCGGGGGCCGCATCGTCTTTTTTCGGCGCATTTTCCGGCTTTTTCGCGCCGGGCCGTCCGTCGGGGAAAGCGGAGGGGAAGAAGCCGGTCAGCCGCAGCGCGATGAGGCGCGCGGTCGGGTCAGGCGGCGGGGGCTGCGAAAGGTCTCCGCCCATGAGTACGCTCATGGCATCGCTCAGCCCCGCCTCGGTCGAGGCCTGGATCAGCGGCGAAAGCGAAATTCCGTCCGGCGGGGTTCCCGAAAACGCGCCGGCGAAAGGCAGCATCAAATTCGCGAGTCCGCTGGCGGCGATCTCATCGCGCGCGAGCGCGTCGTCGCGCAACGTGAGCCATCCGAGATTGATGCGCGGCGGCCCCTCTCCCGCGCGCACGGGCGTGCCGGCGGCGGGATCGGCGACGAGCATGGGATTCATGACGAAGCCCCACGCCTGGGTCAGACGATTGAGGTCCGACCGCGCATTCATCCCCCCGAACGCCATCATTTGGGAGTCGCGATTTTCCAGCTCCGCCAGGCACAGCGGATCGGTGAAAACCAGCAGCCGCCCGCCGTGCACGACGTATTGATCCACGGCGTAAAGGAAATCCTCGTCGGCCTCCCGCGGATGCACAAGAATCAACGCCGTCAGATCCTCCGGCAGCCGATCGTCCGTCAGGGAGACCTCGACGACGTCGTACAGCGCCTGCAATTCCCGGACGAAGGTCCAGGCCCGCGCGGGCCGCGGCCCGCCGAACGGCAGGCGCGGCGCGCCGAAAAGACCGAGCGCGCTCGCGACGCCGATCTTCGGTTTGCGCGTTCGCGTCACCTCGTGCAGCATTCGGGTGATCTCGTATTCCAGCCGCGGCTCGTTTTCCGGCGAGAGGAACGGCAGGACGGCCTCGCGCGTGCCGGAAACCGCGGCCAGCCCCAAATAAATCTCGGGCCCGCCGCCGAGCGGATTCAGCGAGCGGCCCTCCACGCCGTATTTCTGGGCCCACTCTTCCTCGTCGGAGAACGGACGCGGATCGAAGATTTCCAGCGTCACCCGGCCGCCGGACTCCCGCACATACTCGCGCAGCAAGTCCTGCACGCGCTGGGCGTACTGGCGCAGCGGAATCGGCATCGCCTCGCCGCGCGTCACATAGAGTTTGAGCTGCGCGGCGCGCGGCAGCGCGCGGAGCAATCCGCGGGTGCCGTCCGACAAGGTGAACAGTTTTTCGTCCGTGAGGTCCGCGCGAAGCCGCAGACCGGAAATCGCCGCGTTGACGGCGACCAGCAGGACGAAAAACGCCGCGGCGGCGATCGCCCCGCGCCCGCGAAGTTTGAGAAGGACCGCATTCATTTCCGCTCCTCCATCCGCCGATTATCGCGCGGCGCGCCCGCGCAACGCCTCTTGCGTGGCGAACAACATGAACGCCATCACGGAGGCGAAATACACGAGGTCGCGCGCGTCGAGCACGCCGCGTTGCAGGTTGTCGAAATGCGTCAGAAAACTGAAGGCGGCCACGCCTTCGACTACGCTTTGCGGCGCGAAGCGCGCCACGAAGTCCGTCACCGGCGGGTATCCGGCCAGAATCAGGAACAACCCGATCACGACCGCCAGAATGAAGCTGATGACCTGGTTGCGGGTCAGGGCCGAGGTGAACAGCCCGATCGCCAGATAGGCGCCGGAGAGCAGGACGCTGCCCAGATAGCCCAGCGCGACCACGCCGGGATCGGGATGGCCGAGATAGAACGCCGTCAGGGGCGTGACGAACGTCAGCAGCAGGGCCAAGGCCAGAAAGCCCCAGGCCGCGAAGAACTTTCCGAGCAGGGCTTCGAGCGGCGTCATCGGCAGCGTCAGCAACAGCTCGATCGTGCCCGACCGCCGCTCCTCCGCCCAAAGCCGCATCGCCGCCGCCGGCACCAGCACCAGATAGAGCCACGGATGCCAGCCGAAGAATCGGCGAAGATCGGCCTGGCCGAATTCGTAGAAGCGGTCAATGAAGAACGTGAAGAACGCGGCCAGCGCGAGAAAGATCACCAGAAACACATAAGCGATCGGGGAATTGAAATACGCGTTCCATTCCCGGCGCGCGACGGCGCGAATATTGCGAAAGCTCATGGCGCAACCTCCCGGCGGGCGGCCCCGGCCACGTCCTCGGTGCGGGTCAATTCGCGAAAGACCTCGTCGAGCGAACGTTCGCGCCCGCCCCTTTTCTTCAGATCGGACGGCGTTCCGTCCGCGACGATTTTCCCGGCGCTGATGATCAGCGCCCGCGTGCAGATGGCCTCGACCTCCTCCAAAATGTGGGTGGAGAGAATGATGACCTTCTCCCGGCCCATTTGGCGGATCATGTCGCGAACGACGTGTTTCTGATTCGGATCCAGCCCCTCGGTCGGCTCGTCCATGATCAGGATCGGCGGATCGTGCAGGATCGCCTGCGCGAAGCAGGTGCGCTGACGATAGCCTTTCGACAGCGTTTCGATGGGCTGGCGGCGCACGGCGCCGAGCAGACAGCGCTCGATCGTCGCCGAAACGCGCGCGCGCCGTTCCGCGCCGTCGAAACCGCGGACCTGCGCGACGAAGTCGAGAAAGTCCTCGACGGTCATGTCGCCGTAGGCCGGCGCGTTCTCCGGCAGATAGCCGATGCGACGCCGCGCCTCGACCGGCCGCTCGACGACGTCCAGATCGTCCACCGTCACCCGCCCCGCCGTCGGCGGCAGAAAGCCGGTGATCATCCGCATGGTCGTGGACTTGCCGGCCCCGTTCGGGCCGAGAAAGCCGAGCACTTCGCCGGGCCGCACCTCGAAGGAGATGCCGCGCACGGCGGCGCGCCGCCCGAACTGTTTTTCGAGATTCTCCACACGAATCATATGGCAGGCCTCCAGAAAACCTCGGATTTTCGCCTTTCGACTACCGATCCGCCCAAAGCGTTCAACGGAAACGAGGGCGGCGCGCCGGACCGTCCGGCGCTATTTTGCGCGCACGCCGGGGGGAACGCCGCCGTCGGCGGTGAGCAGCCGCAGGCGGTCGCCGTCGGCGACCGCGAGCAGCATCCCGCGCGATTCGAGACCGCGGATTTTAGCGGGCTTGAGATTGGCGACAACGATGATGGTCTTGCCGATCAGCTCTTCCGGCGCGTACGATTTGGCGATGCCCGCGACAATCTGTCGGCGTTCGGCGCCCACCTCGATCTCGAGGCGCAGGAGTTTGTCGGCGCCCGCGACGCGCTCGGCCGTCAGCACCTTCGCCGTGCGCAAATCCACGCGCATGAAATCGTCGTAGGAAATTTCCGCCGGCGGGGCCGCCGGCGCGGCGGACGGCGGCGGTTTCGGCGCGGGCGCGGGGGCCGCCGGGGCGGGCTCCGGCGCGGACGTATCCGCGACGATCCGCGGAAACAACGCTTCCGGCGCGCCGATCTCCGTCCCCGCTTTCAACACGCCCCACTGTTTCGCTTGTTCGATCCGCGGCGGCTCAGACCCCAGGCCGAGCGCGCGGCGCAATTCGATCATCTTGCGGGGCATCACGGGATAGAGCAGCGCCGAGACCACGCGCAGCGCTTCGGCGGCGGTATAGAGCGTGACGCGCAGCGGGCCGGGGTCTTCCGCCTTCGCCAGCGTCCAGGGCTGTTTGAGCTCCAGGTAGCGATTGGTTTCGCGCACCGCCGCCGCCACGCGGGCGAGTCCGGCGTCCAGCCGCATGCCCTCCACCGCGCGTTCCAGTTCCTCCGCCGCCGCGCGCACATTCTTCCAAAGTTCGCCTTCGGGGCCTTCCGGGGGTTCCGCCGCGGGGCCTTCGGGCAGGCGCCCGCCGCAATTGGCGCGCACCATTTTGAGGACGCGGCTGGCGAGGTTCCCGAGATCGTTCGCGAGGTCGGCGTTGTAGCGGCGGATGAAGGCCTCTTCCGTGAAGGCGGCGTCCTGCCCGAGCGACATTTCGGCCATCAGGAAATAGCGGAAGGGATCCACGCCATAGCGGTCAATCATCTCCATGGGGTTGACCACATTGCCGAGGCTCTTGCTCATTTTCGTCTGGCCGGCCAGCCACCAGCCGTGGGCGAAGACGCATTGGGGCATGGGCAGGCCCATGGCCTTGAGCATCGTGGGCCAATAGACGGTGTGGGTCGTGAGGATGTCCTTGCCGATCAGGTGATAGTTGACCGGCCACCATCGGCGGAAGCGCGCCTCATCGCGGCGGTAGCCGACGGCGCTGATGTAGTTGACCAGCGCGTCGAACCAGACATAGCAGACAAAGTCGCGATCGAACGGCAACTCGATGCCCCATGCCAGCCGGCTTTTCGGACGCGAGACGCACAGATCGTTGAGCGGCTTGCGCAGAAATCCCAGCGTCTCGTTGCGGCGAAAGTCGGGTTGGATGAATTCGGGGTGCTCCTCGATATAGCGGATGAGCCAGTCCTGATATTTGCTCATCCGGAAGAAGTAATTCGATTCGCGGATGCGCGTGATATTCGGGCGGTCGGAGGGCGACTCGCCGGGCGCGAGGTTGAGATCGCGTTCGTTGACGAAGGTCTCGCTCGAGACGTCGTACCAGCCGTCGTACTCGGCGCGGTAGATCTCGCCGCGATCGTACAAGTCCTGCAAAATCTCCTGAACGACCTCGTAGTGGCGCGGCTCGGTGGTGCGAATGAAATCGTCGTTCGTGATTTCCAGCCGTTTCCAAAGCTCCTGAAAGCGGACCACGGTGCGATCGGCCTGCTCGCGCGGCGCGATGCCGGCTTTGGCCGCGGCCTGCTGCACTTTCTGACCGTGCTCATCGGCGCCGGTCAGAAACCAGGTCGGCGCGCCCAACAGGCGATGATAGCGCGCGAGCACGTCGGCGAGGATCGTCGTGTAGGCGTGGCCGATATGCGGCCGATCGTTGACGTAGTAAATCGGCGTTGTGATATAGAATTTGGACGCGGGCATAAATCCCTCTCGGATGATCCCGACGGCGCGGCGAAGCGCCGATCGCGCATCATCGCCGAATCGCGCCCGTCCCTCACGAAAAACAAGCCGCCGCGCGGCGGCTTGACGCGGCGGGCGAAAACGCATAGGCAATCCGCATGCCTCGGGCGACTCCCAACGCTCCGCGCCCTCCGCGCCGCGCCGCTTCGGCGCCGCCCATCGTCTGGGCGATCGCGGGAACCGACCCCAGCGGCGGCGCGGGTATCGCGGCGGACCTCAAAACCTTGCAGGCGCTCGGCGTGTACGGCGCGCCGGTCGTCACCGCCGTGACCGCGCAAAACACGCGCGCGCTGCGCGAAATCGAGCGGTGTTCCGAGCGCATCGTGCGCGCGCAACTGCGCGCGCTGGCCGAGGACCTGCCGCCCGCTGCGGTGAAGATCGGAATGCTTGGCGGCGCGGCGATCGTGCGCGTCGTGGCCGAAGCGCTCGCGGAATTGACCGCGCCCGCCGTCTGCGATCCGGTGTTGGCGGCGACCGTCGGCGGAGCCTTGCTCGACGCGCCGGGACGCGCGGCGCTGGTTGAACTTCTCTTGCCGCGGCTGGCGGCGCTGACCCCGAACGCCCCCGAAGCGGCGGCGTTGACGGGCCTGCCCGTGGAAACGCCCGAGGAGGTTCGCCGCGCCGCCGACCGTCTGCTCGCAATGGGCCCGCGCGCCGTGGTGCTCAAGGGCGGGCATCTGGGCGGCCGGGAGAGCCGCGATTATTTCACGGATGGCCGTGAATCCTTCTGGATGGCGAGTCCGCGTCTTGCGTCGCGCAACACGCACGGCACGGGCTGCGTATTCTCCTCGGCGCTCGCCGCGGGCCTGGCGCTGGGGCGGACGCCCGCGGAGGCCGCGCTTTGGGCCAAGGCGTACGTCCATCAAGGCATCCGGCGCGGCCCCGCCCTCGGCGGCGGGCGCGGCCCGCTCGCGCATCCGGGTCCGCCGCGGGCCGCGCGCGATTTCCCGCGCCGCGAGACGGCCTGACCTCGGGCGCCGACACCGGTGTATCCCACTTCGCGAAGTGGGATACACCGGCGCGCGAGCGCTTCGGGCAGGGCGCGGCGACGCGGCGAACCCGGAAAGCGAGATAGTCTTCGCTAAATTTCCAAGGCTTGGAAACCGTCGTTGATCGGCCGGCCGCCCGCCCGTTTTTCGGATGAATTTCTTGTTCCCCGACTATCTCACACCTTCGAAGGTGTGACACACAGGCGTATCGCGATTCCGCAGCACAAAAAATCGTTTTTTCTGTGATTTCCGCAATATTGCCCAAGTTTTTTGGTGGATATCAATTCGGACAGCTTATCTCACACCTTCGAAGGTGTGAGATAGACAAAATGAGATGATTGAGCGATTGAGTGCGCGGGTCTGATGGAAGATTCCGGCGCAGGCGCCATAGCAGGCGGGGGTTGTCCCGATCATGAGGCCGCCGCCAAGCATCCGGCGGCGTTTCGGGGAAAGGCGCAGCGCACGCGCTATCGATGGGCGCGCGAAATACGCCGGCGCCCGTCGCCGTTTCATCCCGTCCGCCGACCGACGGAGTCCGGGCTGTTTCGATCCGCCGCCGGAACGCCGCGCGCCGCTCACGCCCGCGGGTGGGCGCGCTCGTACACTTCTTTCATGCGTCCGATCGAGACGTGCGTGTAGAGCTGCGTGGTGGAGAGCGAGGCGTGGCCGAGCAGTTCCTGGACGCTGCGCAAGTCGGCGCCCGCATCGAGCAAATGGGTCGCAAAGCTGTGCCGCAGCGCGTGCGGCGAAAGCTCGGGATTCAGCCCCGCGGCGCGCAAGTGCCGCTTCATGATCCGTTGCGCCGTGCGCGGATCGAGGCGTCCGCCTTTTCGCCCAAAGAACAGCGGCCGCTCTCTCGACCGCGCCCCGCCGCCCAAACCCAGCGCGTCGCGCGCCTCCAGCGCCGCGCGCAACGCGCGGATCGCGGGCCCGCCGAGCGGGCACAGCCGTTCCTTCTTGCCCTTGCCCAACACCCGCGCGACGCCGGAAATCAGGTCGAGCCGCGCCTCCGTCAATCCGGTCAGTTCGGATACGCGCATGCCCGTGCTGTACAAGAGTTCCAAAATGGCCGCGTCCCGCGCCGCCGCGTATTCGAGCCAACGCCGCCGCTTCGGGTCTTCCTCCGCGGCGTCGGCCAACAACCGCTTCGGCGTATCCAACAGCCGCCCCGCCTCTTCCATGCTGAGCACCCGCGGCAACCGCCGCTCCGTGCGCGGCATCGCCAGGCCCGCGAACGGATTGAGCGCCGCGCGTTCTTCGCGCAGCAGGTACTTGTAAAAGGCGCGCAAACTCGAGCATTTGCGCCGCGCGGTCGCCGGCGAGCCGCCGCCTCTTTGAATATGCGCCAGGAAACGCCGCGCCGCAAAACGGTCGCACGCGGTCCACGCGAACGGCGGGCGCGCCTCCGCGCCCCACGTCAGTTCGGCGAACTGCCGCAAGTCCGCCGCATACGCCGCGACGGTGTGCGCGGAGGCGTTGCGCTCCGTTTCCAGGTGGCGGATGAACTCCGCCGCCAGCGGATCGTCGCCGATCGCCCACGGAAACGCCGCCATTTCTTTCTTGCCGGCTTCCCCCGAATCCATGGTGGCCTTTCGCGCTCGACCCTTCGCGTTGACAGATTTCGGAGTTTGCGTTCAACCGCCGCGGACGACCTTGGACGAGCCGCTCCATCCGGCGCGGAGGATTCTCGGTTCGCCCAGCGTTTCCGGCCAGTCCAACACAGTCGGAATGCCCGGATAAACATCGAAGAAATTGTCCGGCAACGCGCGTTCGCCGTTCAAGTCCAGACAGACCCGCCAGACATAGCCCGCACTGGTGAAAACGGCCTTGCCGTCGTGATATCGAACCCGCACGCGGGCCTTGGGCCAGCGCATTTCCGCGAAGCGGGGCAGGAACAAAGCGTGGCGAGCGATCTCCCGGCCCCCGGCGGTCAAAATCGCGAAAGCGACGTGGGTTTCCACCCCCCGGCGATCCCACAGATCCGCATCGAATTCGGCCAGCCGTACGCTGCGGTTGGCCGGCAATTCGACCGCCGCCCGCCGATCGAGCGGGAAACCGCCCTTCAGCGCCAGCAGGCCGAACCGCAGTTCGCCGCGGAGGGCGGCCCCTTCGTTGACGCCATAAACACGGACCCTGTCGCCCTCGCGCGTCACCACGACGATGACGGGCGCGAAAGCCCGGCGAACAGGCCAGAAGGCCGGCGTGCGCCGCAGATAGTAATCCACGATCGTCCAGCTTCGCACGCTCGGCCAGACGTCGTTGTACATCCAGAAAATCGCGGAAGCGCTGTCGAACATCCGCCGCCGAAAATTTCGAATATATTCATCGAGTCCGGCGCCTTGCACCGCGCCGCCCCAGTACACATATTCTTCCAAGCTCATGTCCGCTACCCGGCGGCCGGTCCATTCTTCGATCATCCGGTCGGCCGCGTACGCGGCCTGCTCCCAATACACGACGCTATTCTCGTGCAGTTCCCAGGCGAACGAGCCGATGCGATCGGCGCAGGCCTTCACGGTGGGCAGCGCCGTGGGGCCGAGAATCCCGCCCTCGTTCGGAAAGCGGCAGATCATTTCGCGGTATTTGCGGAAATCGGTTTCGCCGAAACCCACGCTCCACGGATGCTGGTCCCCGACGTGGTCGGCGTTGGGATTCTCGTGATCGGGCGAGAAAGGCGAACTAGGCTGATAGTACCGCGTGCCATCCTCCGTTTTCACGATGCGCGGCAGAACCATGTGAAACAGGGCGTAATCGGGGTGCGCCACGCCGCGTTCATAGCCCCAGTCGTAATTTCCCTGTTCCAGTTCGTTGTTGCCGCACCAGACGATCAGGCTGGGGTGGTGAGCCAACCGGCGGACCTGCCAGGTCGCTTCGCGTTTGAGGTCGGCGAGATAATCCGCGTCGGGGGTCGGATATTTCGCGCACGCGAAGACAAATTCCTGCCAGACGAGAATCCCCTTCGCATCGCAAAGCTCATAGAAATCGTCGCTTTCGTAACGTCCGCCGCCCCACACGCGCAGCAGGTTGACGTTCGCTTCGAGCGCCCGATCCGCCAACGCCGCCAACCGCCGGCGATCCACGCGCGAGAGGATCGTGTCGGCGGGAACGAAGTTGCCGCCCTTGCAAAAGATCGGCTTGCCGTTGATTTCCACGATGAAATAGCGCCCGCGCGAGGGATGCGGGTCCTGTCGGATGACGACGCGGCGAAAGCCGATGCGGCGCCGCTCGCGCGCCACGCCGGAAAGTTCCACCTCCACCGTGTAGCGCGGCTGCGCGCCGTGTCCGACCGGCCACCACAAGCGCGGCTTCGGAACCGTCAACGTCGCCTCGAATCGGTTCGAGCCGGGGCGGATCGTCACGGGGACTCGGACGCTTCGACCGGCGGCCCGCACCGTCAGCGTCGCCGCGCGCGGCTGGGGATCCAAGCCCTCCGCGAACGCCCGCACCGCGACGACGCCCTCGGTGAGGGCCTCCGAAAGCTCCGCGCGCGCCGCGCAGCCGTCCCAACGCGCCGACCGGGCCGTCTCGATCCATACCGAACCCGGGATGCCGACGTTCAGCAATCGGGGCGCCCAGTCCCAGCCGTGGGAGTTCTGCGTTTTGCGCAACCAGGGCCGCTTCGTCAATTGGGAGTCCGCAGGAACGTGATAACCGTCCGCGGATTTGTGCATCGCGTGAAAGAGTCCGCTTTCGACGCAAACCACCAGCGTATTCTCGCCCGCGCGCAGGAACTCCGTGACCTCGAAGCGCGCCGGATAGAAGGCGTTGGCGTGGCGGCCGACCTCCCGCCCGTTCAGATAAACCGTCGCCGCCAAATCCAGCGCTTCGAACACCAGCCAGGCGCGCTCTCCGGCGGCGAGGCGAGGCGCGCGAAACGTCCGGCGATAATGCCAGAACATCTCTTCCACCCAGCGACACTTCAGGATATTCGTCGCCGAATGGGGGTCTTCGATGACGCCCTGTTCGAGCAGCGTCTCATGCACGCTGCCGGGCACGCGGGCGGGCCAGGCGCGACGCCAATCCGCGCGCCCGTCGAGTATGGATTTCGTCCGATCGCCCCGCTGGCCGTCGTGCCAGCGCAATTGCCATTCGCCGTCCAACGCGATTTTCATGGGGTTTTCTACCGGATTTCCTCAAGGAGCGGTGGAGGGTTCGGTCAGCGCCGCTCGGCGCAGCCAGGGTTGCAGGGCCGCAAACCATTGTTCCGCCATCTTGCGCTGGCCGCGCGGATTCGGGTGCGCCCAATCGAAGGTGTCCGAGTCCTCGCGGCCCGGTTCTTCGATCCAGCCTTGATAGTGATGAACAACGCGGACCGGACTGGTCGGCGTATCCATTTCCTTACGCAATTCGGAAACAACCGCCATGATCCGAAATGCGCCCGGGCTGTCGTTCATCATCAAGTGCCCCAGTAAAACGATGACCCGCGGATTCTTTTCCCGCAGCAGTTCAATGATGCGGCGCAGGGGCGCTTTGAATTCGCGTTCGAGGTCGGCGGCGTTCTGATCGTTCGTTCCGAGATGAATCAGCGCGATATCCGGCGGCGCCGGCCACCGCGCCATCGCCGCGGGCAACCGCTCGAGCGCCGCCCGCGTGCGAATGCCGTAAACGCCTTCGTGATCGGGATCGAAGGGAACGCCTTGGTATTCTTTCGGCCACTCAGCGTCGGGATGCAGTCCTCCGCGCTGTGAGCCGATGAAATCGAATCGGACGCCGGCATCCACGAGCATTTGGAAGAGCGGCCAGCGGTAGGTGTATTCTTCGCGATCGCGGCGCCCGCCCTGCGTGATGGAATCGCCGATGCAGACGATGCGCGCCGGCGGCGGCGCCGAAGACTCCGTTCCCGTCGCCGCGACGGAGGAAATCGCCAGCGCCACAAAGGCCGGCCGCGACGCGCGACGACGCCGTCGGCCGCGGATTTCGCGCTCCCCATCGCTCGGGATTTCACCCTTCATGCCTGAAGCGCTCTTCGGACTATCGGTTCTCAAACCGGTAATCGCCGTCCAAGCTCAACGTACCGCGGAAGGTTTTGCCGCCGGCGTTGACGATCAGCGCGCCGCCCGCGTCGCCCCGCCGCTGGAAGATCAAGCCGTCCTCGCCGCGGCCGGCTTCGCGCCAGACGTGCCGGCCGTGCTCCGCCCAATCGTGGGGCTGCCCGTTGCGCGTCACGCGAAAATCGGCGAGCGTGTCGCCCCACTGCATCGCCACCGTCGCGCCGGAGGCGGCGCGATAGGCCGCGCGCCCCTGCGCGAGGCCGGCGGCATCGAGTTTCGAATTCGCCAGAACTTTCTGGCGGAAGTCCTCGTAGCTCTCGAAGTCCGGCGCTTCGCCGACTTCGATCGCGAAACCGCAGAACGGCGTCGAACCGTCGCCCTTCGCGGCCAGGCCCTGGTGCTCCGGCCACCGTTCTCGATGCGCGGGCCGCGTCTTCCAGACCTGTTCTTCCTTGCCGGTCTCCGGGTTCCTGACCTTCTCGCGATAGCGCTCCTCCGCCGTGAACCCTTTCACCTCTTGCGTGCGCTGCGGATCGGCGACGAACGGTTTCATGCCGATCGGCGTCAGGGCGATCCACGTCTCGTCGCCGCGCAGAAACGTCACCCCCTGGACGACTTCCACGGGAATTTTCTGCGGCAGGACCGCGCTCCAATCGGACGCGCCGTTCTTGACGAGCCAAATCGCGATGTTTCGGTATTGCGCGACGCGGTTCGGCCCGCCGCTGACGCCCTGCTGGTACTGCGGGCTGCCGACGCGGCCGACATCGCGCGTCGGCCCGACTTGCAGATCGAGCACGCCGCGCGCCCCGTCGTTAGCCATGAGCTTGAACCCGTTGACGTCGCCGCCGTCCATGCTCGTGCCCTCGGCCAGGCTGCCGAACTCGAAGGTCCGGCCGATGTAGTAGGTCTCGTGATACGCCGCCGGCGCGCGGAAATTACCGGCCTGCGGTTCGTGATAGGAGGCTTTGGTGTTCAGCAGCTCGCGCGGCCGCTCGAAATTATTGATTCCCAAATTGACGATCGCCGGCGGCGGGACCCAGCCGCTGGTGAACATATGGACGATGTCATATTCGAATTTTTCGGGATTGCGCGGGTTGCCCGCCGGCCCGAACATCATCCAGGCCGTTTCCGCGAGACTGCCCTGATAGGGCTGAACGTGGTTGTAATCGCGGCAGGTCGGCCCGTTGGCGGCGCCGCGGTAATACTTCACCGCCATGGCCGCCGCCAACCAGTCGAGAAACGCCTTGCTCATGCCGCGCACTTGCGGATCTTTCGCGAAATCGAAGGTGTTGAAAAGCGGCGCCATGGTGTGGCCGAGATAATTCTCGGAATCCCATTCGCCGTTGCCCGCGCGCAGCAAGGCGACAGCGAAGGCGCGGATCCGCTTTTTGTAAATCTCCGCGACCTCGCGATTTCCGGCGTCCTCCGCCATCAAATACACGGCGGTGTTGCGCATCATCGTCAGGTTATCGGTGGTGCGCACATCCACCCATGAATTCTTGGCATCCGGACCCCAGCCTTGCTTTCCCGGCTGGTAGAGATGATGCGGCCGACGCAGCGGATCTTTTTCCGTCCACGCGCGCCCGCCCTCGGCCATCTGGCGGACGTAGTCGGGCGGCAGCAGCGGGCGGAAATGAAAGTACTTGCGCGGCTGATGCTTGATGACGAAACACGCATAAAAATCTATGCCCGCGGTCTCGCGGTGCCAGTCGCCAGCGGAGGCGTCGCGCTCGGAAAGCGCCTTGATGCCGCGGGCGTCGCCGGCCAGGGCCATGGCCATCGCCTGTCCGAGAGCGTACTTCTCGTTCTCGAACCACGTGTTGAACGAGAATTTCTGCTGGGTCGAAGTCCGGATGACCAAATCCATGCGGTCTTTCCAGCCTTCGAGCCATTCCGGGCTGTGGGGCGGATTCGCGAGCGCCGGGTCGGTCGGATGTGGAATCGCCACCCGCCGCCCGCGCTCGTCGGTGCGCGCGAGCTTTTCCAACCCCGCCGGTTCCTGCGCCGAGGCCCCCAGGGCCACCGCTGAAATCAAAGCCCACACCCTTCGAACGCGCTGACGACTGGTCATGACTGTCACTCCGTAATTATCAGTCCCGCCGGTTGAAACGCCTTGAAATCCTCAATATTGTCCGTCGCCAACGGCACTCCCCGAACCAAGGCGGCAGCGGCAATCATAGCATCCACCCGCAGATATCGTTTTCGCCCGGCGGCATTGAATAATTGACTCGCCAACCTTGCTTGTCTTTCGTCGAAGGCCATAATTTCTCGCACCAAGCCCTGCATTACCTCGACTTGTCGTTCGTTTACGGGGCCGCACAGAAATTCGTACCACGCCGCCGCGGGCGCGCAAAAGGACTCCCCGCGGCCCGCCCATTCCACTAAACGCCGCGCCTCCCGACTGCCGGGGATCAGTCCGCGAACCAGAAAATTGGTGTCCAGGCAGATCATGCGCGCTTCCGCCATTCCCTTCGAGCTTTGCGCACCTCCGCTAAATAGCGTTCAGCCACTTCTCGAACCAATCCGCCGCCACACTCATGCAACCGCTGTAGCGCCGCCACGGCGTCCGCCGAACCGCGCGCTCGCCGCGCCGCCAAAGCCACCGACCGGCGCACAGCTTCAGCCCGCGAAACGCCCCACTCCGATGCCAACAGAGCCAGTCGCTGCGCCGTATCTTCATCCAGTGCGAACGTAGTGCGATAGGTCGTTGTTTTCATACCATCTATCATACCATCAAGCTGAGAGAAGGTCAACGCTCGATTTCCCTGTTTTCCTGCCCTCGTGCCGCCGCCCTGTATCTCTCCGGCTACGCCGCCCCGCCCTCGGCCCTGATTCGCACACGCGCGCGATGTCGTTCGCCCGGCGTGGCCGGCGGCGGGATGATGTTGCCCTCCAGTAATCGGCCATCCAACTCGATTTCGACGTGGCCGCGGCAGAGGCCGGCCGGTTTTTCGATTTCAATCTCGTAGAGCGCGCCGCGGAAGGGGCGCGTCATTCGCGCGCGCGTCCAGGCGGACGGCAAACAGGGATTGACGTGCAAACCGTCGAGATCGGGCACGACGCCGAACAGGTGCTCCCACACGTTCAGCAGCGTCCAACACGCCGTGCCGGTCGCCCACGAATGGCTCCCCTCGCCGGGCCGGCCGCTCTCGGCGGCGTAAATGAACTGGCAGGCGACATACGGTTCGATGCGATACAGTTCCGGATCGCTTTCGTGCCGCGTGGTCGGCAGCATGGTCTTCAGAATCTCGTAGGCTTTGTCGCCCCGCCCCGCCGCGCATTCCGCCCAGATGCGCCAGCGGCTGTTGTGGCCTTGCAGCGAGCCGTTTTCCTTCGTGCCGGGCTGGAAGCGCGAAATGATGCCGACGCGCGCGTCCGGTTCGGGGAACGGCGGATGAAAACAGTAGCTGCCCCACGGCGTGTCGAGCTTGCGCTCGAAGGCGCGGACGATCGAGGCCGTGCGCTCGGCGTTCGCGATGCCCGCGACGATCGCGAAGCTGTTGGGATTGGCGTACAGCCGCCCGCCCTCGACTTCGTCCCGGCGGCCCGTGATCCAGCCGTCGTCGTGGCTCGCGCGCCAGTACCACTCGCCGTCCCAGCACAGCCGGTTGACCGCCTCCTTCAGCGCGGCGACGCGGGCGCGATAGTCGGCGAGCCTGGTCGTGTCGCCTTTCGCCTCCATGGCGCGGTAAAAATCCTCGATGCAGATCACGGCCCAGCCGGCGTTCATCACCGATTCGCCTTGGCGGCGGTTGCCCATCTGGTCGAGCGCGTCGTTCCAATCCGCCTTGAGGATCAGCGGCAGTCCGCGCGCGCTGAACTGCGTCCAGAAGAAATCCAGCGAGCTGATGCAGTGCTCGTAGATTGTCGCGGTGCGCTCCGTGAAACCGCCTTCCGGGCGTACGAACGGCGTGCGCTCGTCAAGGATGGAGAAATCGGCGGTTTCGCGCAGGTAGCGGGCGACGATGAAGCAGGGGTTGAGCGGGTCGTCGCTGTGGAACGTGCGCGTGCCGGTTTGACTCACGAAATTTCCGCCGTGCGCCCAGTCGCCGCCCTCGAACTGCCAGATGAAAATCTTCTTCAGGATCAGGTCGCGCACGGAGGCCGCATCCTGCGGCAGGCGGGAGACGGCGTCCTGGCAGGCGTCGCGCACGCCGTAGTTGTAGATGCCGAAATAGCAGTAGCCGACGTTGCGGTTCCACCACGCGAGCACCGCGCCCTGGTACTTGAACCAGTAGTTGACCAACGTGTTGAGGTCTTCGTCCGGCGTTTCGACGCGCGGATATTCGAGCACGCGCCGCCAATAGGCGTTGAGATTTTCGAAGGCGGCGTCGGCGTGTGCGACGGAAAGATAGCGCGAGGTCAGCGCGGAGGCATCGGACGCCTCGCGCGGCACGGCGCCGAGCAGCCAGACCCACTCGACCGACTCGCCGGGCGCCAGCGCGAAGCGATGGTGGAGCGCGGCGCAAGCGTCGCGCCCCTGCGCGACGGCGTTGCGCAGCGCGCCGCGCTCGACCGCCGCGGGAGCGGCGAGATCGCGATAGGCGCCGATGAACTCGTAGCGATCGCCCTCCCAGCCGGCGACCGGCGCGCTGGCGGCGAGGAAGACGGCCTTATCGAAGGGGATGTTGTTGCCCTCGCTGTTGCAGGCCTGCCAGCCGCCGATGTACTTGATCCATTGTGTCGAGCGCGTATAGAGGACGCCGTCCTTGAACTCCTGTCGGTTGAAGAGGAGGTAGAACTCGCGCCACGAGGTGTCCTCGAACCAATTGCCCAACGCGATCTCGACGTAGCCGAAGGCGGAGATTTGGCGCGCGCGGCGCGACCGATTGGTCAGCCGCACTTTCCAGACGAGCGCCTCATCGGGCGCGGCGCCTTCGGCGGGCATCGGTGTGAAGAAAAGCTGATCCGCCTCGATCCCGCGGTGTCGCGAAACGATGCGGTTATAGCCGAAGCCGACGTGGCAGCGCCACGCGTCGAGCGGACGCGTCGGCGGGTAGCCGTTGGCGCACCAGGCGGCGCCATCGGCGTCGTCGCGCAGGTAGAGGAACTTGCCGACGGTGTCGCGCGGCGTGCCGTCAATATGCCAGCGGGTGATGCGGCTGACCGTCGGGTTGCCGACGAAGTCGTAACCGCCGCCCAGATGGGAGATCACGTTGCACCAGGCGCCGTTGGTCAGCACGTTCATCCACGGGCGATCGAGCAAAGGGTTCGTGACGATGAACTCGCGGCCGTCGTCACGGAATCGGCCGTAGGGTGTCGGTTTCATCGAATAAAAAGCTCCGCGCAGGGATCATACCGTCCGCCGGATATTACGGCAAAAAAAGAAATATCCCGGAACGCCGAAGCCCCTTTCCGGCCTTCCGCTAACTTTCGGGATACTCTCACACCTTCGAAGGTGTGAGAGTCGCAATTCGGCGGCGGTCAGGCCTGCGGCATTTCTTGAATTTCCTTATTTGTCGCGTGTTTTCGCCGAATTATCGAGCCGTCAACGGACGCCGCGCACCGCGAACACTATCTCACACCTTCGAAGGTGTGAGATAGCCTGGGGAAAACCGGTTTCGCGGGAAATCGCGGCCGGGGGCCGGTGTTCGCTTGATAGAAGCTCGCGCGCGGCGTATGCATGGAAGCGCGTTGAACGCGGAGCCGTTTCCATGAAAGCCTTGGTAAAAAAACACGCGCGCGAAGGTCTTTGGCTGGACGATGTGCCGGAGCCGGAAATCGGCATCAACGATGTTCTGGTGCGCATTTTACGCACCAGCATCTGCGGCACCGATGTCCACATCTACAATTGGGACGCCTGGGCGCAAAAGACGATTCCGGTCCCGATGGTCATCGGCCACGAGTTTGTCGGACGCATCGAGCGCATCGGCGCCAACGTCCACGATTTCGCGCCGGGCGATATCGTCAGCGGCGAGGGTCACGTGGTGTGCGGGCGCTGCCGCAACTGCATGGCGGGCCGCCGCCACCTGTGCAAGGACACCTCGGGCATCGGCGTCAATCGGCCCGGCGCCTTCGCCGAGTTCCTCGCGCTGCCGGTGACCAACGTCTGGGCGCACGACCCGGGCATCCCGCGCGACATCCAGGCCATTTTCGACCCCTTCGGCAACGCGGTGCACACGGCCCTCTCCTTCAACGTCCTCGGCGAGGACGTGCTGATCACCGGCGCGGGGCCGATCGGCTGCATGGCCGCCGCCGTGGCGCGGCACGCGGGCGCGCGCTATGTCGTCGTGACCGACATCAACCCCTGGCGCCTCGAGCTCGCCCGGCGGCTCGGCGCGACGCACACGGTGAATGTCCGCGAACGGAATCTCCGCGACGTGCAGCGCGAACTCGGGATGAAGGAGGGGTTCGATATCGGCCTGGAAATGAGCGGCAGTCCCGACGCCTTCCGCGACATGCTCGCGAACATGTGCCACGGCGGCAAAATCGCGCTGTTGGGCATCCCCAATGGCGAACTTGCGATAGACTGGAATACAGTCATTTTCAACATGCTCACGATCAAGGGCATCTACGGCCGCGAGATGTACGAAACGTGGTACAAGATGACCGTCATGCTGCAAAGCGGCCTCGATCTCTCCCCGATCATCACGCACCGCTTCCCTTACACCGAATTCGAAAAGGGATTCGCCGCCATGCGGTCGGGCCAGGCCGGCAAAGTCATTCTCGAATGGGCGGAGGGCTGACCATGCATAGCGCCTATCGCGACTACGCGCGCGAGGAACTGGCGCGCATCGAGTCCGCGGGCTTGACCAAGCGCGAGGCGGCGCTGGCGTCGCCGCAGGGGACGCGCATCCGCCTGGCCGACGGGCGCGAACTGCTCAACTTCTGCGCGAATAACTACCTCGGCCTCGCGAATCATCCGCGCCTCGTGCGGGCCGCCCGCGACGCGCTGGATCGCTGGGGCTACGGCATGGCTTCCGTGCGCTTCATTTGCGGCACGCAAGACCTCCACCGCGAGTTGGAGGAAGCCTTGAGCGCCTTCCTCGGCACGGAAGACACCCTGCTCTATTCCTCCTGCTTCGACGCCAACGGCGGCCTGTTCGAGACGCTGCTCGGCGAACAGGACGCCGTGATCTCCGACGAGCTGAATCACGCCTCCATCATTGACGGCATCCGCCTCTGCAAGGCCCGTCGGTTGCGTTACCGCAATAACGATATGGCCGACCTGGAGGCGCGGCTCGTCGAGGCGCGCGACGCGCGCTTCCGGCTGATCGCGACCGACGGCGTTTTCTCGATGGATGGCGTGATCGCCGACTTGCGCTCCATCTGCGACCTGGCGGAGCGCCACGACGCGCTGGTCATGGTGGACGACTCGCATGCGGTCGGCTTTCTCGGCGCGAACGGGCGCGGCACGCCGGAATATCGCGGCGTGCTGGGTCGCGTGGACCTGATCACGGGCACGCTCGGCAAGGCGCTGGGCGGCGCAAGCGGCGGCTACACCAGCGGGCGGCGCGAACTGATCGCCTTGCTTCGCCAGCGCAGCCGCCCTTATCTCTTCAGCAATGCGCTGCCGCCGCCGATCGTCGCGGCCTCGATCGAGGCGCTGAAGCTCGCCGGCGAACCCGAGGGCGCGGCGCTGCGCGAGAAGCTCCGCGAGAACACGCGTGGGTTCCGCGCGGAACTGACGCGCCGAGGATTGAACCCGGCGCCGGGCGAGCACCCGATCGTGCCGATCTTGTACGGCGAAGCGGACCGCGCCGCCGCCGTCGCGCGCGGTCTGCGCGAGCGCGGCATTTATGTGGTCGCGTTCAGCTACCCCGTCGTTCCCATGGGCCGGGCGCGCATCCGGATGCAGATTTCGGCGGCCCATGAGCGCGCCGATCTGGAGCAGGCGCTGGCCGCGCTGGAAGCGCTCTAAACATGATCCGGACGGGGGGCGCGGCGCGTCCTCTCCTCACGCGAACCGCATCGGCCGCCAGTCCTCATAGCGGTGGAAATTGACCGCGCCCAGCGGGGATGAGGCGGAGAGTTCGACGCCGCGCTCGAGATAAACGGAATAATCGTAACGGGCCAGGTTGAAGAGCCAAACGTCGCCGGACCGCGGGGCGCGCCCGCCCAGCGTCGGCAGCGAGGCGAACGGGATCGCCGCCTCCACCGTGTAGCCGACGTCGCGGTCGCGCCAGTCGTTCAACGTGCCTTCGATCCGTGCGGCGACCCGCAGGCCTTCACAGTCCCATCGCGCCCAGCGCCGATCCGTTCCCGCGGCGCCGCGGCGTCCGATCAGCGCGTCGTAGATCGTGCCGCGCGGCGAGAATTCGAATTCGTAGTAGGGATCGCCCGTCCGGCCCGTCAGGAAGAAGGCCTCGACGACATCCTCCTCCCACAAGCGCGCGTCGCGCTCCGTATGGGTCGCGAAGATGTCGAGGTCGGCGCAGCGGAAGGCGAGATAGAGATGCGTCTCGTCGTACGCCATGCGCGCCTCGGTCGCGGAAACCGGCGGCGCCAGGGTCATGGGAACAAGGAAGGGCGCGAGAGGGGCTTCGAGCCACACCGGCTCGTCGAGCCGCCCGTCCGCCACGACCGGCGTCCGGGCGCGCGCGACGAGATATACCTCTTCTCGCAGACGCGCCGCGTCCGCCTTCGAACGCCCCCGCGGTTGTGAATTGTCCATCATCGTTGCGGTCCCGTTATCTTTTTGCGGAAAGCGCGTCAAGCCGGCGTTGTCCCAAATGTCGGACCGGGCATCTCGCCTGCCGAGCGCGATCCGGCCGGATCACGACGCCGCGACCGCCCCCCAGCCGCCCGTATCACACTTCGCGAAGTGTGATACAGACCGCCGCGTTGGGGCGCGGCGGACGGCAGGCGTTCGCGAGTTCTTTCCGCCGAATCCACGCTTCGCGACTATCTCACACTTTCGAAGGTGTGAGATAACGCTTTCGCGGGAGGGATTTGCCGTTGGGCGGGCGACTTCGGGATTCCGACCGTGCTGAGGAATCGCGCGCCCGCGTTCCGCCTTGCTTTCGCCGGCGGCGACGGTATGCTTTCCGCCCTCGAACGACAGCGGAAGGAACGGGACGAATGAGCAAAACCTACAAGATTGCGGTGATCGGCGGCGACGGCACCGGGCCGGAAGTGACGCGGGAAGCCGTCAAAGTGTTGAAGGCGGCGGCGGCCCGGTTCGGGTTCAAACTCGATCTCCACGACTACGATTACGGCGGCGAGCGCTACCTGCGCACCGGCGAAGTGTTGCCCGCCGATGCCGTCGAGGAAATGCGCCGGCACGACGCCATCCTCCTGGGCGCGATCGGCCACCCCGACGTCAAGCCCGGCATCCTCGAAAAAGGCATCCTGCTCAAGCTCCGCTTCGATCTGGACCAATACATCAATCTGCGCCCCGTGAAGCTCTATCCCGGCGTCGAAACGCCGCTCAAAGGCAAAGGCCCGGAGCACATTGACTACGTGGTCGTCCGAGAAAACACCGGCGACCTCTACACCGGCGCCGGCGGCTTCAGCATGCGCGGCACGCCGCACGAGGTGGCCATTCAAACCAGCGTCTATTCGCGCTTCCAGGTGGAGCGCTGCCTGCGTTACGCCTTCGATCTCGCCCGCGCGCGCAACAAGAAGAAAACGCTCGCGCTCTGCGGCAAGACCAACGTGCTGACCTACGTGTATGACCTGTGGGAGCGCGCGTTCCACGAAATCGGCGCGGCCGAATATCCCGACATCAAACGCGAGTATTACCACGTGGACGCCACCTGCATGTGGATGGTCAAAAATCCGGAGTGGTTCGACGTCATCGTCACCGGCAACATGTTCGGCGACATCATCACCGATCTCGGCGCCATCACCCAGGGCGGCATGGGCATCGCCGCCGGCGGCAACATCAACCCCCGGGGCGTCAGCATGTTCGAGCCAATCGGCGGCTCGGCCCCGAAATACACCGGCCAGAATGTGATTAATCCGCTCGCCGCGATCTGCGCGGGCATGATGATGCTCGACCACCTCGGCGAAAAGTCGGCGGCCGCCGCGATCGAGAAGGCCGTGATGGATGTCACGGCGAACAAGCTCAAAAGCCTCGCCGCCGGACGCATGGGCTATTCCACCACGGAAGTCGGCGACCTCGTCGCCGAACGGATCTGAAATCGCCATGAGCAAAACCTACAACGTTTGCGTCGTCGGCGTCGGCGCGGTCGGCGCCGAAATGGTGCGTTTGTTGCGCCGCCGCCATTTTCCGGTGAAGTCCCTGACGATCCTCGCGCGCCGCGAGCGGGTGGAGACGATTGACGGCGTCGAATATCCCGTCAAACCCGCCGCGCCGGAGGCGTTCGACGGCATGGATTTCGCCTTTTTCGCGGGCACCGAGGGCGCCAAGGGCGCTTCGCAGACGCTCGGCTGGGAGGCGGTGCGCCGGGGCTGCATCGTCATTGATAACGGCGACGATTTTCGAATGGATCCGCGGGTGCCGCTGGTGGTGCCGGAAATCAATCCGGACGCGTTGAAAAACCATCAGGGCTTCATTGCGAATCCGAATTGCAGCACGATCATCGCGCTGATGGCGCTGGCGCCCATCCACCGCGCGGTCGGCCTGCGGCGGATCATCGCCTGCACCTACCAGGCGGTCTCCGGCACCGGCGCGCCGGCGATCGTCGAGCTGGATCGCCAGGTCCGCGCGTGGGCGGCGAAAGAACCGTTGACGGTCGAAGTCTATCCGAAGCAGATCGCCTTCAACGTCCTGCCGCAGATCGGCAGCGCCAAAGACCCGTCCGGCCAGACGACGGAAGAGATGAAATTGCGGCGCGAAACCCACAAAATTCTCGGCGATGATTCGATTCGGGTCTCCGCCACGTGCGTGCGCGTGCCGGTCTTCAACGGCCACAGCGAGGCCCTCCACGTCGAGACGCGAAATCCGATTTCGCCGGAGGAGGCGCGCGCGCTCCTGGCGCAAGCGCCGGGCGTAACGTTGATGGATGATGTGGCCAACGGCGTATTCCCGACGCCGATCGAGTGCTCCGGCCGCTACGAAACGCTGGTCGGCCGCCTCCGGCGCGACGAGGCGCTCGACAACGGGCTCGCGATGTTCGTCTGCGGCGACAACATCTGGAAGGGCGCGGCGCAGAACGCCATCCAAATCGCCGAGCTCCTGATCGCGTAGGCGCCTCCATGCGACAGAACTCCCCGGCGTCCACGGCGGGGACCGAAACGCCGCCGGTCCCGCGGTTGGCGTTGGCCGATTATTTTATTATCGAGTGTCTGAACGCGATCGCCTCGACGTTCATCGGCACCGCCATTTATTTCTGGACGCGAAAACGCTTCGAGTTCAGCGACACCGAAAACCTGCTCGCCGCGGCGCTGTACGGCCTGGTCTATACCGTGGGCGCGCGCTACGGCGGAAAGCTGTCGGACCGCCTCGGGCTGGACCGCACCCTGCGGCTCGCGCTCGCCGCGCTCGCGGTCGCGCTCGGCATCGGCGTACGGCTTTCCGCGCGCTGGACGCCTTTCGCGCTGCTGGCCTTTCATGGTTTGGTCGTCGCGCCGGTGTGGACTTCGCTGGAGGGCTCGATCGCGCACGCTGCGGGCGTCTGGACCACGGCCCGCCGCGTGGGCGTGTACAACATCGTCTGGGGCGGCGCCAACACGCTGGCGATTCTGTTGGCCGGCGCGCTGCTGCGGTGGCAGGCGGACGCGCTGATCTGGGGCGCCGCCTTGCTGCACGGCGCCGGATGGCTATGGACGTTCCGGCGCCGGGTGGCGGCGCGGACGCCCTCCAGCGCGCCTCTGACGGTCGCGATCTCTTCGCCGCCGCCCGATGGCGCGCGGCGCCGCCGGTTAGCCGCGCTGGCGCTGGTCGGCAATAGTCTGGCGTATCTGCTGCAATATGTTTTTTTCGCGCTGTTGCCCCATCTGGCGCACCGCACGAACTGGACGTCTTCGTACGTGCTTTGGCTGACCCTCGCGTTTTTCCTGGCGCGCGCTCTCGCGTTCGCCGCACTCTCGCACTGGACGGGATGGCATGATCATCCGGCCTGGAGTCACGGCGCGCTCTGGCTGGCGCCGTGCGGCATCGCGCTCGTCTTCGCATGGCCGGTCACCGCCGTGGCGCTGCCGGCGCTGGCGCTCACGGGCGCGGCGTTCGGGCTGACCTATTACGCCTCGATCTACTACACGCTGGAAGCCGGAACGCGGAAGGGCACACAGAGCGGCATTCACGAAGCCGCCTTGGGGCTGGGCGGCTTCCTCGGCCCGCTGGTCGGCGCGGGCGCGGTCGTGCTCCTAGGCGACGCGCGAGCGGCGCTGTTCGCGGTCGCAGGTGTGGCGGCGGCGGTGAACGCGATCGCCGCCGCCGGGATTTACGCTCGGATCAAGGCCTGATCGGAAAGCGCCTCAAGCGCCGCTCAACCCGAGAACGAAGAGGCGGGCGTCCCGCCGCGCGTTTTCCGCACACTCTCGATGCGGGGCGCCGCCCCCTTCGCGTTTCCGGGTTGAGTCTGGTTCCTCGCGCGGCGGCCTCAATTCCCCGCCAGCGCCGAGGCCAGGTCTTCCTCGACCGTCCGAATCGGCTGGATCGAAAATTTTTCGACCAGGACTTTCAGCATCGAGGGCGTGACGAACGCCGGCAGGCTCGGTCCCAGCCGGATGTTTTTTACGCCCAGATGGAGCAGCGTCAGCAGAATGCAAACCGCCTTCTGCTCGTACCAGGAGAGCACCAGCGAGAGCGGCAAATCGTTGATCCCGCAACCGAAGGCCTGCGCCAACGCGCCGGCCACTTTGATCGCGGTGAAAGCATCGTTGCACTGCCCGCAATCCATCAGTCGGGGCAATCCCCCGATCGTTCCGAACTCCAGCTTGTTGAATCGAAACTTGCCGCAGGCGAGCGTGAGGATCACGCAATCCGACGGCACGGCCTTTGCGAAATCGGTGTAGTAATTGCGGCCGGACTTGGCGCCGTCGCAACCGCCGATCAGGAAGAATCGGCGCAGCGCGCCGGACTTCACGGCGGCGATGACCTGTTCGGCCGCGCCGAGGATCGCGTCGTGCCCGAAGCCGACGAGGAGGGTTTTCTCCGGCTCGGTTTCCGCAAAGCCGGGGGCCTCCCGCGCGGCGGCGATCACCGGCGAAAAGTCGCGGTCGGCGATGTGCCGGACGCCGGGCCATGCGACCAGACCGCTGGTGAAGATTCGCGCCTTATAGCTTTCCTTCGGCATTTGGATGCAGTTGGTGGTCATCAGGATCGCGCCCGGAAACGCCTCGAATTCCGCGCGCTGGTCCTGCCACGCGCCGCCGTAATTGCCCACGAGGTGGGCGTATTTCTTGAGGCCGGGATAGCCGTGGGCGGGCAACATCTCGCCGTGGGTGTAGACGTTGATCCCCATCCCCTCGGTCTGCCGCAAAAGCTCGGCCAGGTCTTTGAGGTCATGGCCGGACACGAGGATGGCCTTGCCTTTGACCGGCGTGATGCGCACGGGCGTCGGGCGCGGCGAGCCGTACGCGCCGGTGTTGGCGGCGTCGAGCAGTTCCATCACGCGCAGGTTGACGGCGCCGCAGCGCAGGTTGAGCGCGAACAGTTCCTCGACCGTGGCGCGATGCTGCGACAACACATCGAGCGCCTCATGGAAGAAGGCGAAGACCGAATCGTCCTCGCGGCCCAGAATCATCGCATGGTCGGCGTACGCCGCCATACCCTTCAATCCGTAGGTCAACAATTGCTCCAAACCCGTCAGGTCCGCGCCGCGCGCCGCGAGCAGGTTTTCGATGCCGACCTCCTCCCCCTGCCGAATCAGGCCTGCGCGATCCCCGGCGGGCGTCCAGCGAGCCGGACCTTCCGGTTTTTCCGGCGAACGTCCGGCCTCGGCGCAGGCTTGCTCATAGATTCGCCGCGTCGCGTCGCGCACGTCCGCGGCTCTTCGCAACATCGTCTCCAGTCGCGCGGGGTCGAAATTGACGTTCGTAACGGTCGTGAACAACGCCTCGATGATGAAGACGTCCGCCTCCCGCGTGGAAGCGCCCAGCGCGCGAGCGCGATGCGCATATTGCGCGACGCCCTGCGCCGCGTGAACCAAAAGATCCTGCAGCGCGGCGGTGTCCGGATCTTTTCCGCATACGCCGAACGCGTTGCAGCCCGTGCCTCGGGCCGTTTGTTCGCACTGATAACAGAACATGCTCATGGAATTCCTTTTTGTGGTTTTGGATTGTGAACGCCGACGGCCTTCTGCCGGAATCGTCGGCGCACAAAGACCATAACCGAGCGCGGCGCGGCGGGACTTGCCGCAGATCAAGAAACGGCGCGAAAGGTCTGCGCGGCAGGAGCGCCTTGGGCGGTCCGACGCCGGGACGGCGGCGCTTCGCGACCGCGTCGGCGAGCGCGGCGCCAGGACGGCGGCGGAGGGCGGCCGGATCGCCGCCGGCGAGCTTTTCCAAATCGAAAAAAGCTGCGAGAAAGCTCAGCCTGCGATAAGAAGGGAGCGACATAAAAGCTGATGCGCGCGCACTATCTTCAACACGTTCCTTTCGAAGGTCTCGGGACTATCGCGCCGTGGCTGGCGGAACGCGGCTTCACCATCACGCGCACCCGCTTTTTCGAGTCGGCGCAACTGCCCAACCCCGACGAGGTGGATTTCCTGGTCATTATGGGCGGGCCGATGAGCGCGAACGACGACGATCAGTGGCCGTGGCTGGCGGCGGAAAAGAAGTTCATTCGCGAATACCTCCGCCGAAACAAAAGGGCTCTGGGAATCTGCCTCGGCGCTCAACTTATCGCCGATGCCCTGGGCGCCGCCATGCGCAAGAACCCGGTGAAGGAAATCGGGTGGTTTCCGGTGGAAGGATTGCCGCAGAGTGTCTCTGATTCCTTCCGTTTCCCCGCGGTTTTCCGGGCGTTTCATTGGCATGGCGAAACCTTCGATATCCCGGCCGGCGCCGCGCATCTGGCGCGCAGCAAGGCGTGCGAAAACCAGGCCTTTCAGTGGGGCGCGTCGGTCATCGGTTTGCAATTTCATCTCGAAATGACCCCCGAAGCGGCGCGAGACCTCGTTTCGAACGGTCGCGCGGAACTCACGCCCTCGACGTATGTGCAATCCGAAGCGGCGCTGCTTTCGGCTTCGCCGGAAGACTACCGAGCGGCGCAGGGACGGATGGCGGAGCTGCTCTCTTACCTGATCCGAAGCCGATAAGCGCGGCGCATCGCATCCCCCGCCCCGCGAACCCCACGTCCGTCGTTATCGCCCGCCGGCGCGAATCACGAGGCCCAGCCGCGCTCCCGCCTTCAGCGGGAAACGCACGTTTCGCGAAACGCCGCAGAGTTCAACGCGCTCCACCGGCAACGCGCCCTCCATCACGCGCAAGCGGACCTTCTCCCCCCGGCGTTCGATAACGCCGAACGCATCCCCGACACACCAGAAGAAGCGGCCCTCGCCGACCCGGATGGAAAGAGTCCGGTCTCGCGCGGAGTAGCGAAATCCCGTCAGCGCCAGCACGCCGCCCCACGCGGCCAGGGCCCGACCGTAATGATGTCCGCACTCCGCCTCGTCGAACGGATTTCGCCGCCGTCCGTCGTAGCGGGCGCGAACGGCGCGGAACACTCGCAGGCCCCGCTCCATTTCCCCTTCGCACAGGAGGTGCACGGCCAGGGTGTATTCGAAGCCCGTCATGACCTCGTTGTAATACGGGAAAGGCTGGGCCGGGCGCCGCCCCCGCGGATACGAAGCCATCAAAACCGCCGCCTCGTCCTGGAGAGCGAAGGCGCGCAGGTGGTTGAAATGGCCGTACAAGTGGCCGCGCCAGTTGTGGCGCAGAATGCTGAGCAGCGTCTTCCGAACATGGCGGGGATTGGCCAGGTATCCGAGACCCGTCAAATGCCCGTGCAATTGGCCGACGAGCTGGTCCACCAGGCAGCCGGCGCCCAACTGAAGCAACGGATCCGCGAGGTGTTCGCCTTCCAACGGCAGGCCGCACGCCAGCCCCGACGCCACATTCGCGGCGTCGCGCGGCGGACGAATTTCCTGCTCGTAATAATCCCCGTTGAACAAATGCTCATCCATCCACGGCCCGCCCGCCGCGGCGAGCCGTCCGCATTTCTCGGCGAACTCCGTTTCGCCGAGATGGCGGGCCATCCGCTCGGCGGCGCGCAAGGCCGCCAGGTACCAGAAACCCATCTGGGGGTTGGGCCCGAAATAATCCACGTCCATCGTGTTGTGCTGGCATCCCTCCATGACACCGTCCTGGTCGGCATCCCATCCGCCGGGAATCCAGCAAAACTCCAGCGCCTTGCGGGCGGCGGGCCAGAGTTCGCGCAGGAAGTCGTCGTCGCCTGAAATTTGCCATTCGCGATAGAGCTTGACCAGGCAGCCCATCTGACCGTCGGCCGCCGCCCGCCGCGGCGTCGTGCGGTTTTTCTCCAGCGGCAACTGCACCCGGAAATTCATCAAGCCGTCTTCGCGCAGCGCGTGAAGAAACTCGACGCGCCGCATATCGCGGGCCAGCTCCGGAAAGAGATACGGCAGCGTCAGCTCATAGTTCCAGACATGCGTGCAACTCCCGGAGCAGCAGCCCTCGCGGTCGTTGCAGCCCTCCCAGGCGAAGAAATGTCCGTCCGCCGTTCGGAAGCACGTCTGACTGCGCAGCGTGCTGAGGTTGTTGAGCGCGGCTTCTTTGACTTCGTCGGGCAAGTCCGAGGCGCAGAAAGCGCCCACCCATGCCGCCGTTCGCCGTTCGAGCCGCGGCAACGCCGCCGCCAGACGTTCGGCGGCATCCCAGGCGTCGGCGAATCGGACGGCATAATGATTGCCGACGATCTCGCCGGTCTCATTCGTCGGGTTCTGTTCCGAGCCGCGCGCCCAGGCGCGCCGATTCGGAAAATGCCATGCGAGGAAGAATTCCACGGCGCGCTCGCAGCGCGGAGGCACGCGCAGGCGTACGCTCAACGCCGCCCGCGGCGCGTCGCCCTCCGGATTCGGCCGCTCTTCCAGCGTTCCATCTTCGAGCAGATCGTCCCAGAAATCGAGGAGCGCATTGCCCCAGCTCAGCGGCGCCCAGGCCAGGCGGCGCGAAATCGAATGGCGCCGGCGGACGGCCAAAGCGAAAGTGCCAAACCACTCGGACTTCGGAGCCACGCCTTCGCTGTCGAAAAAAATCCCCCGCAGCAGATTTCCGCCACGCCGCCGGTTCCGATTGCGGCAGGGCTTGCCGTTGGCGCCGTCGGTTCCGATGAAATTTCTGAGCGCGCCGCAAACCGAGGCCTCCACGGGGCGGGAGCCCGGGTTGCACAGGATGACGCGAAGCAGCATCGCCGGAAACGAGCTCGCCTCGAGATCGCCGGGAATCAACGGATTGAACGCCTGGATCCGCGCGCGAAGGGGGAATTCGGGGTCGGAGAGCGCCACCTGTCCGAAGGGATACGCGGCGAGAAATTCCGCCGAGCGAAAACGCGGAAAACCGGCGGTGGAGATGGGGGCGCCGTTCGAGCCCTCGAAATCGGCGGGATCGAGGGGGCCTTCCAGCAACCGCGCCATCGGCGGACTTCCGGCGGGGCGAGCCCGAACGACGAAAAAACCCGGCGACGGCGCGAAGCCTTTGGCGGGACGGTTCGCCACCTCCCAGTCGCGCAGGTCTCCGCGCCCTCCGAAACCGATCGTGCCGGTTCCGATGCCGCCACAGGGCAGCGAAATCCTCCGCAGATACTCGCCGCGATACCGCCGCAGTACGGGCCATTTCAGGGGTTCATTTCCCGATTTCACCGCATCTCCTCCCCTCATTCCGGCGATGCGCGGAAGAGACCGTCGAGCAGGTCCGGCGCCAGAATGACGGACATCAGAAACGAAAACTGCGTCGAGAGCTGGGCGAAGTCCGTGACGTTCGTGAAGACGAGCGTTCGGTTCAACTCGTAAACCCGCGACGGCGCGCCCGGCGCGGCGACCTCATCCCGTTGCTCCAGCGTTCCGATTTTCACGACGAGTTTTTCGATTCGGAAGGCCCGCGGCGGAGGCGGCGGCGACGGCGGCGGCAGGGCCGGCGGCGAAGCAGGGGGTTCGGCGGGCGACGGCGGCGTCTCCGGCGACGGTTCGGGCGGGGTCTCCCCCGAAATTACCGGCGGAATCGGCGATTCCGGCGGAGAAGCGGGCCGCTCGACAGACGCAGGGGGAACGCGCGACGGGCGTCGCGCCGCGGCCCGCCCCTCGGGCAAAAGGGCGACGAGTTGATCCCAGTTGGACAGCCCATCGGCGCGCCGGAGCATGGCCAACCGAGCGACATCCACCCGCAGCTCGCGCAGCCGCGTCTCGCGAGGATTCTCGGAAGGCGCTCCGTATTCGAGATAAACCTCCCGCAGATCAATCGCCGGGCCTTCGGGAAAGCCGGCGGGATTGGCGACCGTGAAGTCGCGCACCGCAAGCCGCAAGGGCCGCCAGCGAATCCGCGCATCGCCCAGCGAAATTTTCCAGCCCGTGGTCCGCCGTGCGGCGAACGCGACCAGCTTCGGAAGCGCAGGCCGCACCGTCATCCCGACGACTGCGATGAAACAGAGAACGGCGACGACGACCCACGGCCATCGGCGACGCCGCCGGCGCGGCGGCAACGGAGGAGGCGACGCGGCATTCACGGGCACAGACTAACCGCGGGCGATGCGCGGCGCAAGGCGGGGATGCGTTCCATCGCGGTCGTCCGGATCGTCGCGATGACGACACCCATATAATCGTGAATCATTTTGTCGCGCATCCCGGCCATTTCCCCCCAAGGAATGTTCGGGTATCGTCCCCCGGCGTTCTTCCGAAATAGGTTCGGCCGCCCCTCCCGTGACTTCGGGCGAACGCAGCACAGTCTCGGGATGGAAAGCGACGCGCATTCTCTTCGAGCGCGCCTCAATACGCGTTTCGACGGGTGAAGAAGGTGCGCACGAGAATCTTGAAATCGAAGGCGAGCGACCAGTTCTCGAGGTATTCCAGGTCGTAGGCGATGCGTTCGCGGATGTCGGTGTTGCCGCGCAGCCCGTTCACCTGCGCCCAGCCGGTCATGCCCGGCTTCGCCGCGTGCCGCCACAGGTAGCGGCGCACGTCCTCCCTGAAAATCTCCACGAAATGCGGGCGCTCGGGCCGCGGGCCGACCAGACTCATTTCGCCCTTGAGCACATTCCAGAACTGCGGCAGCTCGTCGAGATTGTATTTCCGCAGGAAGGCGCCGACTCGCGTCCGGCGCGGATCGTTTTCCACCGTCCAGACCGGCCCGGACTCCTTTTCGGCGTCCACGCGCATCGTCCGCAGCTTGATGAGCTGGAACGTCCGTCCGTCTTCCCCGCACCGTTCCTGCCGAAAGAACACCGGCCCGGGCGAAGTCCGTTTGATCAGGATCGCCGCCGCCGCGATGATCGGCGCCGAAAGCGCCAGTCCGATCGCCGCGCCGACGATATCTTCGATGCGCTTGATAACGCGGTTGCGAAAGCGATCGAGCGGCCATCGGCTCATGCCGAGCAATGGAATGCCGCCGATGGTCTGCACATCCACGCGGCTGGTCAGCACGCGGAAGAGGTCGGGCACCATTTGGAACCCGACCCAATTCCGCTCGCACAGGCCCATCAAATCCACGATGCGCGGCCCCAGAAGATCGCTTTGCGTCAGCGCCACCTGGTCCACCTCCTCGCGACGAATGAATGACTCGAGGTCTTCCACTCGGCCGAGAATCTGGTCGGCGGGGATCGCCGGATCGGGCGCGCCCTCGCCGATGCGGAGAAATCCCGCCACGCGCGCGCCGAACCGGGGCTCGCGGCGCAGCGCCTGGGCGAGGCGGGCGGCGACGGCGTCCGTGCCGAGGATCAGGAGACGGCTGAAGGAGCGACGGTGGCGATAGAGGTGCAACTCATAGCGAAATAGGAGATAACGCTCCAGCCCGACGGTCAACAGGAGCGTGAAGAAGGAAATCGCGACGGTCGCGCGTGAAAAGGAAAAATCGGTACGGATAATGAACGGCAGGGTGATGGTCGCGACGATGCCCAGGGCGATCGCGCGCACCAAGCGCGGAATTTTATCCTCGAAACGCCCATACTGCGGTCGAACATAAAGACCGAGCGCGCGAAAAATGACCATCAACACCGCGGTGGCGACCAGCGCGCCGAGCAGGTAGGGGCCGCGCGGCGGCAGCTCGCCGCTGCCGTGCAAGGGCACCCAGCCGGAATCGAAACGCACCCAGATGGCGAGCGCAAATCCGGCGTAAATGCCCAGGGCGTCGCCGACCAGCGCCATGAAGACCGCGAGGGCGTCGAGATGGTCGCGTCGTCGCATGGCGTCATCCTATGCGCCCCGCCGCACGCCGACAAGCGCGATGGCGGCGCGATTGACAGCGCGACGCTCCGTGCTTTATAAGGCGCTCCGGCGAACGCCGACGGCGGGATAGCTCAGTCGGTAGAGCAGAGGACTCATAAGCCTTTGGTCGGGGGTTCGAATCCCTCTCCCGCCACCGCTTCCAACCCTTGGAAAACAACGGGCGGTTCTCTTCCAAGGCTTGGAAAAAATTTCGGAAATTTTTCCAAGGCTTGGAAAACAAGTTGGAAGTCCCGGGCGCCGGGGATTATGCTGCGGAGCCATGAAAATACTGGTCGTCGGCGGCGGAGGGCGCGAGCATGCCCTCGCTTGGAAACTGCGACGCGACACACCCGGCGCGAGGCTCTTTTGCGCGCCCGGGAACGCCGGGACGGCGACGCTGGGCGAGAACCTCCCCATCGCGGCGGACGACCTGGATCGTCTGCTCGATTGGGCGCAGCGCGAGAAACCGGACTTGACCGTGGTCGGGCCTGAGGCGCCGCTGTGCGCGGGTTTGGCGGATCGTTTCCGTGACGCCGGATTGACGGTGTTTGGACCCGGCGCAAAGGCGGCGCAGTTGGAGGGCAGCAAGCGATTCGCGAAAGAGGTCATGCTCGCCGCCGGCGTGCCGACCGCGGCTTCCGAGGTCTTCACCGATGCCGCGGCGGCGATCGCGCGCGTGCGCCGCGGGCCGGGGCCATATGTGGTCAAGGCCGACGGACTGGCCGCAGGCAAGGGCGTGACGATCTGCGCGACCGCGCTGGAGGCCGAGTGCGCAATTGACGCAGCGCTCAACCGGCGCGCGTTCGGCGACGCGGGGCGAACGGTGCTGGTCGAGGAATTTCTCGACGGCGAGGAGGCCTCGATCCTCGCGTTGGTGGATGGGGAGCGGGTTGTGCCGCTGGCGTCCTCCCAGGATCACAAGCGGGCATTCGACGGCAACCGAGGGCCGAACACCGGCGGCATGGGCGCATATTCGCCGGCGCCGGTGGTTCGCGAGGATGTCTGGCCGATTATTCGCGCGCGCATTCTGGAACCGACCCTCGCGGAACTGCGGCGGCGGGGCGTCGAGTATCGCGGCGTGCTATATGCCGGATTGATGTTCACGGCCGACGGCCCCAAAGTGCTTGAGTTCAACTGCCGTTTTGGCGATCCCGAGACTCAGGCGCTGCTGCCGCGCTGGGACGGCGATCTGGGCGCGGCGCTGATGGCGTGCGCGGAGGGGCGGCTTGATTCGTCTTCGATCCGCTGGCGTCCCGAGGCGTGCGTCACGGTCGTCATGGCGGCGGGCGGCTATCCGGGCGCGTATCGCAAGGGAGATGAAATCCGGGGTTTGGACGAGGCCGCGCGGGCGACCGGCGCCATCGTTTTCCACGCGGGGACAGAGATGCGCGACGGAAAGGTCGTCACGGCCGGCGGGCGCGTCTTGAACGTGACGGCGCTCGGCGCGGATATCCGCGAGGCGCGCGATCGCGCCTATGCCGCCGTCGCGCGTATCCGATTCGCCGACGCGCATTGGCGCACGGATATCGCCGATCGCGCGTTGCGCCCGAACCTGCCTTGGGAGACGAAGTCGCTGTGACGCCACGGCCGTTCATCCGCGTGTTTCGGCGGACACTGGCGGTGGCGCTGGGCCTCTGGGCGTCTGCGCGTTTGCCGGCGGAAACGGGGGAATCCGAGCCGCCGCGGAGCGAAATCACCGACGACACCGTGCAACCGGCGGTCGCGGAAGCGCCGATCGAGACGACGACGCCCGATGCCCTCGATGCGGCGCTGGCCGCTTTGCGCGCGCGCGGCTTCGCGGCGGAGCGCGAGCGGCTCGCCCGCCCGCTGATCGAGGCCGCCGTGCGCGCCTTCGATCCGATGGGGACAGTGATCATCGAGGGGGAGACGCCGGACGCGCCGAAGATCGAGACCTCGGAATCCGATGCGGCCGGTGTGGAACTGGAGGAGCTGCCGCGGAAGCTGTGGCGAGTCCGCGCGACCGCGATCGAAAAAGGAACGGGCGAACACCTTCTGAAAAAATTGGAGGAGGCCGGAAACGCTGGCGCTGTGGGAATAGTGTTGGATTTACGCGCCGCCAGTGGAAACAGCGTCGCCGAGGCGGCGCGAATCGCCGAGAGGTTCGCGGCGCCGGGCGCGCCGCTCTTCGAATACCGCGACCCCGCCGGGCGTGTCCTGGAAAGCTTTTCTGCGGCGTCCGACCCCAGGAACCGGATCCCGTTGCCGCCGACCGTCGTGCTGATCGGCTCGGAAACGCGGGGCGCGGCCGAGGTTTTGGCCGCGGCGCTGGAGCATGCGCGCGGCGTCATCACCGCCGGACGCCCCGCTGCGGGCGATCCGCTCTTGCGGGAAACGATTTCGGCCGGCAATGGCCTGTTTCTGCATTTGGCCACCCGCCGGCTCGTGATCCCGAATGGTGAAACGTACGACGCCTTCCATCGCCTCGCTCCGCGCTGGCCGCTTCCGGCGAATTCGCCGCCCCTGCCGCCGGAGAAAGACGACAACGGCGATACACTCGATCGCCGAAAAACGCTGGCGGAGGAAGCCGAACACCGCGCGTTGCGCGACCGAGTGCGTGGGGACGGAGATTTACGCGCCGCCGCAGACCTCTTGCTCGGCCTCTCGGCGATTAAAAAAGTAAAATGAAACGGAAGGGACGGAGAATTTATGTCTGTCTGTCCGTCCGTGCGGGTCCGTATTTTGACAAAAACCCGCGAAATCGGATTCAGATCGGCGCGCGCCCGCCGATGACGGCGTCAAACGGGCCTGATTTCGGCGCCGAATAGACGAAATTCCTGCCGCGCGGGCGCACCGCGGCGTTGCTCGCTTCGTCCTCCCTGGAAAAGCGAGTTCTGGATTGGCCGTGGAG
>CALGXT010000113.1 GCA_937935255.1 uncultured bacterium
GGCGCGGCGGGCCGCCGTAAGCCTCGGCCCGGCGAAGCCGGGACGGGCGCGCCCTACCCATCCCGGGGAACGGCCGCGGGCGGCTCGAGCAAGCTCGAGCCCTACGGAAGCTGCGCCGACCTCGGGCCTCCGATCTCTCCGGCGGCAGAGCGCCGGAGCTACAGCGCTGACGCACCGAGCACCGATTTCTGACCTCCGACCTCTGCGCTCTCGGCGTCTCTGCGGTGAATTCTGCAACGGCGCGGCGGGCCGCCGCGCCCTACCCATCTCGGGGAACGGCCGCGGGTGGCTCGAGCAAGTTCGCGCCCTACGGGCGTAGCGCCGAATTCCGACCTCCGACCTCCGCCGCCTCTTCCTCTCTTCGGTGTCGTTTTGTTTTGACGCAACGGGCCCGCGCATAGATTGCGACTCTCGGGTTTGCGCGAGAGGATCGCCGTGTTAGGATGCGAAAGGGCGCCGGCGTGGCGCTTTCCCCCTGACGAAGCTATGGCGGTCGCAACGAAAGTTCGGTTTACGCCTAGGCGCGGGGCGGCGCTGCTGGCGTTGATCTTCCGCGAGGCGTGGGCTTCGCTGAATCGGAATCACAGCCTCGAGGCCGCCGCGGCGATGGCGTATTACGGCTTTTTCGCGCTGATTCCCTTGCTGCTGCTGGTCGTCTATCTGGCAAGCCGGTTCGTCGTGGCGTCGCAAGGCGCGCTGGATGCGATCGAATCGCTGGGCGCCCAGCTCTTTCCGGATTTCGGCGGCATCCTGGTTCGTGAATTGAGAACGCTTTCTCATCAAAGGGCCTGGACGGCGCTGAGCGCGCTGGTGTTGTTCTGGTCGGTGACGCCGCTGGCGGCGACGGCGCGGGCGGCCTTCTCGCGTTCGTTCGCGCCGGAACGTCGGCCGCCGTTCTGGCGCGCGAAGCTCCGCGACGTTGCCGGCGCGCTGACCCTGCTGGCGATTTTTCTTCTGATCGTCGTCGGCAAGATCGCCTACGAGGCGTTCGCCCACCGGATCGCCGTCGGCCGGGCGACGCCGGCCTTGCATTTTGCGCTCTCGTTCGGGCTGACCGTTGCGGGACTTTCGGCTTTTTTCGCCGTGTTGATTCCGGTTCGGCTCTCGTGGCGGGAGACGCTGGGCGGCGCGGCGCTGGCCGCGGCGCTCTTATTTGCGCTGCGGCCGGCGTTCGCCGCCTTTCTCCGCTTCAATCCGAACTACGGTTTCGCTTTCGGTTCGCTGAAGGCGATATTTGTGGTCTTCATGTGGGTCTATCTTTGCTGCGTGGCGCTGTTGCTCTCGGCGGAGATCATGGCGAACGTCCGACGCCGGGACACCGCGCTGCTGCGGCTTTTTTTTGACGCGCCGGGCGGACGGGCGCGGCGCGCCGTCCGGTCGCTGGCGGGCAAATTCGAACGAACGTATGAGGCGGGAGAACGCGTCTTCGCCGAGGGGGATATCGGGCATTCGATGTATTTCGTACAGACCGGCGCGGTGCGGTTGGAGCGCGGCGGGCAGCCGATCCATACGGCCGCGGCGGGCGATTTTTTCGGCGAGATGGCCCTGCTGATGGACGCTCCGCGCGCGGCCGCGGCCGTCGCCGCCGCGCCCGACACCCGTTTGATCGAGATCAGCCGCGAGAATTTCGAGACGATTTTGCGCGATTATCCGCAGGTCGCCGTCCGGATTCTGAGGGAGCTCGCCGCGCGTTTGAAAGCGACCGACGAGCGGGCGTTCACAGCGCCGCCTTCAGCGCCTCCGCCCGATCCGTCCGCTCCCACGTGAACGCGTCCAGGTCGTCCGTCCGCCCGAAATGTCCGTACGCGGACGTGCGCTCGTAGATCGGCCGCAGCAAGTTCAGCGCGCGGATGATCTCCGCGGGTTTCAGCGGAAACACCTGGCGGACGGCCGCGGCGATCCGCTCCTCCGGGGCCGTGTTCGTGCCGAACGTTTCGACTAGCACGGACACCGGATCGGGATAGCCGATGGCGTAGGCGATCTGCACTTCGCAGCGTTCGGCGAGCCCCGCCGCCACGACGTTTTTGGCGACGTAACGCGCCATGTAGGCGGCGCTGCGATCCACCGGGGAGGGGTCTTTGCCCGAGAAGGCGCCGCCGCCGTGCCGGCCCATGCCGCCGTAGGTGTCCACGATGATCTTGCGGCCGGTCACCCCGCAGTCGCCCTGCGGCCCGCCGACGACGAACCGTCCGGTGGGATTGACGAAGAACCGGGTTTGGCGGGTCAGCATTTGGGCGGGGATCGTCTTGCGGATGATCTCCTCGACCACGGCCTCGTAAATTTGTCGAGGGGCAACCTCCGGCGAGTGTTGGGTGGAGACCACCACGGCGTCCATGCGGACGGGGCGATTGTTCTCATAGACGACCGAGACTTGCGCCTTGCCGTCGGGCCGCAGGAACGGGAGGCGGCCGGAGCGGCGGGCGCGGGCGAGCGCGCGGCAAAGGTTGTGGGCGTACATGATCGGCGCGGGCATCAGTTCGCGGGTGTCGCGGCAAGCGAAGCCGAACATCATGCCCTGATCGCCGGCGCCCTGCTCGGCGGTCGCCTTGCCTTTGGCCTTGCGGGAGTCCACTCCCTGGCCGATATCCGGCGACTGCCGATCCAGCGCCACCAGCACGGCGCAGGTGTTCCCGTCGAAACCCATCGCGGAGTCGGTATATCCGATCGCTTTCACCTTGGCGCGCGCGATATCCGCGTAGTTGACCACGGCCTTGGTCGTGATCTCTCCGGCGACGACCACCATGCCGGTTTTCGCGAGGGTCTCGCAGGCCACGCGGCTATGGGGATCCTGGGCCAGACAGGCATCGAGGATGGCGTCCGAAACGCCGTCACAGACTTTGTCGGGGTGTCCTTCCGTCACCGATTCCGACGTGAAGACGAAATTTTTCATAGGGATCTTGTTCGTGGACGGCTTCCGCCGGGCGATCGCCGAGGGTTCACTCGACCATGTCGCATATTTCCGGCGCGGCGGCCCGCGCCAGCGCGCGGCACCGTTCCAAAATAGCGGCCGCGGATTCCGATGTCAACGCATTCGCCGCCAGCTCCTCCAGATCGGTGAGGCGCATACGCCGCAACATGCCCTTGACCAGCGGCACGAGATTGGGACTCATGCTCAACTCGTCCACTCCCAACCCCACCAGCAACGGCGCCAAGGCGGGTTGACCGGCCATCTCCCCGCAAACGCCGGTCCAGAGGCCGGTATCGTGGGCGACTTCGATCACGTGCCGAATCAGGCGCAGAATGGCGGGATGCGTCGGCTCGTACAAATAGGTGATTCGCTCGTTCACGCGGTCGGCCGCCATCGTGTATTGGATCAAATCGTTCGTGCCGATCGAGAAGAATCGGACGTGGGGCGCGATCAAGTGCGCCGTTAACGCCGCCGAGGGCACTTCGATCATCGCGCCGACTTCGATGTTTTCGTCGAAATCCGCGTTCTCCCGCCGCAAATCCTCCTTGGCGCGCTCGAGAATGCGGTTCGCCTGAAGCACCTCATCCGCGTTGCTGATCATGGGGTACATGATCTTCACGTTGCGGTGCGCGCTGGCGCGCAGGATGCCCCGCAACTGGGTCGCGAAAATCTCGGGCTGGGCGAGGCAAAAACGGATGGCGCGCCAGCCGAGAAAGGGATTCAGCTCCGAGGGCGTTTTGAGCGATGATACGAACTTGTCGCCGCCGATATCCAACGTGCGGATAATCACCGTCGCCGGGGCGAGCCGATGCGCGACCTGTTCGTAGGCGCGCGCCTGCTCCAGCTCGTCGGGCGCCCGTTCGCGGGAGAGAAACAGGAACTCCGAGCGGAAAAGGCCGACGCCCTCCGCGCCGTGCCGCAGCACCGCTTCCACGTCGTGCGGCAACTCGATATTCGCCGCGAGGGTCACCCGATAGCCGTCCAGCGTTTCAGCCGGCGTGTCGCGCAGCCGGTCGAGCTGATCGCGCACGCCGCGGCGGAGGCGTTCCGCCTGGCCGTAGCGCTCGAGCGTTTGCGCCGAGGGCCGCAGGATCACCAGCCCCTTGGAGCCGTCCACCAGGAGGGGATCGCCCTGCGAGATGCGGGTGCTCGCGTCGTGCAGCCCGACGACCGCGGGTATTTCGAGCGCGCGCGCCATGATGGCCGTGTGCGAGGTGGCGCTGCCGAGATCCGTGGCGAAGCCGATGACCTTGGAGGTGTCGAGCGTGGCGGTGTCGGACGGCGCCAGGTCGTTGGCGATTACGATGCAGGGCTCGCGCAAATGGGCCAGCAGCGAGCTGCTGTGACCGGCCAGGTTGCGCAGGATGCGCCGCGCCACGTCCCGCACATCGGCCGCGCGCTCGCGGAGGTATTCGTCGTCCAGCCCCGCCAGCGCGGCGCTGTAGCGCTCCGACACGGAACGCAGGACGGACTCGACGTTGCGGCGGCTCGTGTGCAGGCCGCGGATGACCTCTTCGACCAACGAGCGATCGTCCACGACCAGCAGGTGGGCGTCGAAGATGCTCGCCCGTTCCGCGTCCATCGCCTTTTCCACCCGCTGCTGGATATCGTGCAATTGGCGGCGGGTCTCGATGAGAGCCTCCTCGAAGCGCGCGATTTCGCGGGGAATCTCCTCTTCGGCAATGTCGCGTTCGACCACGCGCACATCCTCGGTGGTCAGCAAAAACGCCGGACCGTGGGCGACGCCCGGCGTGACCCCGACGCCCTTGAGCACGATTTCGCCGGTCGCATCTCCCATGATCTCAATCCTCGTAAAATTTCCGCTCGAACAATTCGCAGACCGCCGCGACCGCCTTTTCCGCGTCCGGCCCCCGCGCCGCGACGCGCACCTTGGCCCCATAGTAGCCCTCGATCGTCAGGACGCCCATGATGCTCTTAGCGGACACGCGCTGCCCCTCCTTTTCCAGCGTGATGTCGGAGCGGTAGGCGGACGCCGTCTTCACCAGCAGCGCGGCCGGACGGGCGTGGATGCCTTGCCGATTGGCGATCGTCACCTCGCGAACCGCCTCGCTTTCCGCCGGCTTTTTCGCCGGGGCGCTGTTTTCAGTCGTGGACACGTCCCGGTCCCTGGGCGAGCTGGTCAATGATGCTCTGATCGAGTTCCTTCGCGGCGTCGTGGCCGAGCTGCCGCAGCCGTAAATTCAACGCCGCCGCCTCTACGATCCGCGTGAGATCCCGCCCCGGCGCGACCGGCACGGTCACCCGCGGCACGGGCACGCCGAGCAGTTCGACCGTCTCCGGCTCGAGCTGCAGTCGGTCGGGCGGCTCCGCATCGGCGGGATCGAGGCGGACGACGAGGTCCAGCCGTTTTTCGCGGCGCACCGAGGCGACGCCGAAGAGGCTGGGAATGTGCAGGATGCCGACGCCGCGGATTTCCATGTGATAGCGCGTCACGTCCACGGGGCTGCCGATCAAGCCGTTGCTGGAACGGCGGAGCACCGTGACATCGTCGGCGACGAGGCTGCATCCGCGGCCGATCAGGCCGAGCGCGGTTTCGCTCTTGCCGATGCCGGGCGGCCCCTCGAGCAGCAGCCCGATGCCCTGCAGATCCACCATGGTGCCCTGCACGCGCTGGGTGGGGGCCGCAAGGTCGTCCAGCACGCGGGCGGCGCTTTGCGCCAGCCGGCCGGTGATCAATTCGGATCGCAGGATGGGCGTGCGGTGCGCCAGCGCCGCCTCGCGCATTTCCGGCGCGGCGCGAAAATTCCGCGCGAGAATGAGGCAGGGAATGTGGGCGAGAAACAGTTTTCGCCAGCGCTCCGCGCGCTCCTCCGGCGAGAGGGTTTTGACGTAGTTGATCTCGGCCAGACCGCAGATTTGAACCCGCCGATTGGCGAAATACCGGTAAAACCCGGTCAGCGCCAGACCGGGGCGGTTCACCGCCGGCTCGCCGATCCGCCGGTCCAGGTGTTCGCCGCCGCATTCCACGCGCAGCCGCAATTCGGCGGCGCGCGGACCGAGCAGGTCCTGCACGCGCAATTCCGTCATAACGCCATCCGCGACGCGGGTCATGTCTGGGCGCGGTCGGTCTTTTGCGTTGCGCTCTCGATGCGGCCGAGGCCGACGGCCTTGTGCTCGTGCACTTTTTCCGCCCACCGCCGCATCTGCTTGAGCGCTTTCTCGATGGCGCCGTCGAAGGCCTGGTACATGTCGTGCGTTTCCTCCTTGGCCTCGACCCGCAGGCGGTTCGGCGCCTGCACGACGATCTCCGCGATCTGCCGGTGTTTTTCGAGATTGAGGATGACATGCACGCTTTCGACGCGGGGGAAATCGGCGAAGGCGCTTCGGAGCTTTTCCTCGACATGCGTCCGCAACGCCTCCGTGATTTCCACATGCCGTCCCGTCAGATTGATGATCATGGGTTTGCTCCTTTCTGGGTGAATACGCTCACATGCTGAATCGCGGGCCGAGGTAGAGTTCGCGGCTGACCGGATCGTGAATCAGAAAATCCGACGAGCCCTCCCGCAACACTTTGCCCTCGCAGATGAGATAGGCGCGGTCCACCACGGCCAAGGTCTCCCGCACGTTGTGATCCGTGATCAATATACCCAATCCGCGGCCTTTCAACTCCATAATAATTTGTTGCACGTCATAGACCGCCAACGGGTCCACGCCGCTGAACGGTTCGTCGAGAAGAATGAGCGACGGATTGGTGACCAGGGCGCGGGTGATCTCGAGCCGCCGGCGCTCGCCGCCGCTGAGTGTGTAGGCCGGCTGGCGGGCCAGGTGGGCGATCTTCAACTCCGTCAGCAGGCGCTCGAGCCGGGCGCGCCGTTCCTCGGCGGAGATGGGCAGCGTTTCGAGAATGGACAGCACATTGTCGGCCACCGAAAGGCGCCGGAAGACCGAAGGCTCCTGCGCGAGATAGCCCATGCCCCGCCGGGCGCGCTGATACATCGGCGTGCGGGTCACCGAGCGGCCCTCGAAGAATACCTCGCCGGCCGTCGGTCGGATCAGGCCGACGATCATGTAAAAACAGGTGGTTTTGCCGGCGCCGTTCGGGCCGAGCAGCCCCACAATCTCGCCGGAGCGCACGCCGATATCCACGCCATCCACGACGCGCCGCTGACGGTAGGCCTTCACGAGACCCGCCGTACGCAGCAGATATTCCCGGTCGTCCACCTCAACGGCCTCCGGTGAAGCGCTCGCGCAAGCCGTCCTTCTGGGGATAGATGACCAGCCGCGCCTCCGGGTAACACTCCAATCGGCTCTGGTTGCGCCAGAACACGATACGCTGCGCCATCAGCAGGTCGCGCCCGCGCATCACCCGCGGACGGCCCTCCAGCGTCACCTGACCGGAGACGACATCATACGTGACTTTTTCCGCCCACGCGCGCGTCTCCGCCTGGCCCAAAATGACCCGCCCTTCGGCGAGTAGACGCTGGGGCTGGTTCTTGTCGTCGAAGACGACGGTCAGCTTGTCGGCCTTCATGCGCAGGTTGGGATCGCTGACCACCACGTCTTTTTCGAACAACGCGGTCTGTTTTTCGGCGTCGTAAACCAGCCGCTCCGCGGTAATGACCGTCAGATCGCCGACGGCGGGAATGTCGTCCGTCGTGCCCTCCGGCGGCGGGGGCAGCGGGGGCGGCGCGGCGGTTTGGGCGGCGGCAAGCCCGACCGAAAGCGCGGCGATGGCGGCGGCCCAACGGAACAGCTTCATGGTTTTTCTCCCGTTTTCAATATCGCCGGCGGCGCCGCGCGCAGCACCACCTTCGCGTTGCGCTCGATCTGAAAACGCTGGGGCGCGGCGCGCCAGGCGAAGCCCTCGCCGGTGATCACGAGGTCGCCGCGCACGATCCGCACGCCGGCGTCCGACGTGATTTCGCGGGTGCGGCGATTGAACAAGCACTGCGCGGCGGTGATGCGGGTCTCGACCGCGCCGTCCTTCATCAACTCGACGCGGAGGTTGCGGATGTCGAAAACGTCGGCGGCCGCCACGCGCGCGGAATCGCCGGTGATGAGCGTTTTGAGCGCGCCGCCCGCGTCGTACTCCGGGAAGCGAAATCCGGTGAACGTCTGCCCTTCCCGGTATTGCGCCGGCGCCGCGACCGCCGCCGCCCACACCATCCAGACCGCCGCGATGCGCCGTTTCATGCGGCTCCTTTCGCGGAGGTCGCGAGGGCATGGATGGCCGTCAATTGCCGCCACAGGCGATCCAGCGCGCGAAAGGGAATCGCGTTGTCGCGGTCGGACTTCGCCTGCGCCGGATTGACATGGGTCTCGATGAATACCGCATCGCAGCCGACGGCGACGGCGCCGCGGGCGAGGGCCGGCGCCCAGCGACCGTCGCCGCCCGATCGGTCGCCCGCGCCGCCCGGCCGCTGCACGCTGTGCGTGGCGTCGAACACCACCGGATAGCCCGTCTCCCGCAGCACCAGCAGGCTCCGCGGATCGAAGACCAGGTTGTTATAGCCGAAGCAGACGCCGCGTTCGGTGAGCAGAATTTTGCGGTTTCCCGTGCTCTCGATTTTTTCGATGACGTGCCGGATATCCCACGGGGCCATGAACTGCGCCTTCTTGACGTTGACGATGCGTCCGCTGGCGCCGAGGGCCATGACCAGATCGGTCTGGCGGCAGAGAAACGCGGGGAGCTGCAGGATATCCGCCACCTCGGCGGCCGGGGCGACCTCGGGCACCGCGTGCACGTCGGTCAGGATGGGGACGCCGTGACGACGTTTCACCTCCGCGAGAATCTCCAGGCCTTCGCGAAGGCCCGGGCCGCGATACGCTCGGTGCGAGGTGCGATTGGCCTTGTCGTAGGAGGCTTTGAAGACGAAAGGGACGCCGCGCTGTTTCGCCCAGCGGGCGAGCCGCCCGGCCAGCGCCAGGCATTCCGCCCGACCTTCGATCACACAGGGTCCGGCGATCAGCGCCAGAGGCTGTCCCGCGCCGACGCGCCATCCGTCAATCGTCACCGTGCGTGTCATCTCGGCTCTTCTGAATTTTCCGGCGCGGCGATGCGCCCGCGCCGCCCGTTTATAGCGGCCCGCCGGCCTTTTGGCAACCGCCCGCAATTCGTCCGCCCGCGCGGTGAAAGATACTTGAAAGCGATTTTTTCAACGTCTACAGTTCGGGCCATTGAACCGCGCCGAACCGGCGCCGACAGACCATCCCATGAGCGACCGCATCCTGATGATTGACGATCAACCCGACAGTCTGGAACTCTTTTCCATGCTGTTGCGCGCGGATGACGCGAATCGGGAACTCCTTCAGACGACCGACGGCGCCGAAGGCGTCGAGTTGGCCCGGCAAAAGCCGCCCGACCTCGTGGTGCTGGATGTCAAGATGCCGGGCATGGACGGCTTCGAGGTGTGCCGTCGCCTCAAGGCCGATCCCGCCACGGCGCATGTGCCGGTATTGATGGTCT
>CALGXT010000114.1 GCA_937935255.1 uncultured bacterium
TGGGAGGCGGGCCGCGACGGCGTCCGCCATTCCCGGGACGACGCCTATCGGCTGGGCGACCCCGGCGCGGTGCGGTTCAGCGTGGCGGCGAAGGCGCGGCCGGAAGAGCTCGAGGCCGTCGCCGGCGCGAATCCGGTCTCCGCGCTCATGACGATCGAGCCGTTCATGAGCGCGCACGCGCTCGTGCGCGGGCGCTCGGAAACGCGCACGATCCCCTTGATGCCGGTGACCCGCGGCCTGCTCTACAACGCCGAGTCGGTGGATATCGAGTCGGAGGCCTGGCTGGTCTGGACCCAGAATTTGGAATAAGGGCGGCGGCGAGCGCTTGTGAGCGCGGTTTTCCAAGGGTTGGAAAAGAATCGGCGCTTGTTTTCCAAGGCTTGGAAAACGGGCGCCTGGGCGCTGGGGGTCGCGGCGGCGCTCGCGCCGGAAGCGGCGTTTGCGCCGGTGTTTCGGGCGGTGGGCGGCGCGAACCACGGCGCGACGACGGCGAATCAGCCGGGATGGACACGGGCCTATCGAGCGGAGTTGGAGATCAACGGCGGCCGCGGCGAGCTGGAAGTTCTGGGCGTCTCGATGCCGGCCGCCGCCGCGTTGGAAACGCTGCGGGCGACCTACGCGGGCATGGGCGGCGAGGCGGAGATTTTTCCCGGCGAGACGGCGGGGTGGGGGATTGCGCGGGCGGGGGATCGGGTGATCCGCTTTCTCGCCGTTTCGCCGCAGGGTCCGCGCGAATGTCTGGTGTTCCGGTTCGAGCAGTCCCGCGCGGATTTCGAACGCTCTTTGCGCGGCGCCGACGGCGCGGCCTTCGCCGGCGGGCGCGAGCGGCGGGTCGCGGCGGAGAGCGGCGGCCGCTTCGAGGCGCGGACGATCGAGACCGGCGCCGAGCCCGCGGCGGCGTCGGCGGCGATCGCGCGGGCGCACATCGCGGAAGGCTGGCGGCCCGCGCTGCCGGACGCGCCGGGCGCGGGGCTGTTTGTGCGCGGGCCGGACGTGTGTGTCGTGCGCGTGAGCGCGCGCCCCGCGCCCGAGGTCGGTTCGCGCGCGCTGATCGCGCGGCAGCGGCTGGGGAGCGAATGAATCGGCCGAGCGCCGCGCCTCGCGAGATTGCCAAGGGCGCTTTTCGCGTATAGGCTGCGCGCTGAAACCGGCGGGGAACGGTTGGGGACGGAAGTTTATGAAACAGCATGTCATTCTGATCGTATCGGTGGCGATCGGCATTCTCGCCTTCTGGATGACGCGGAGCTATCTGGCGCGGGAACTGGCCAACATCCACAAGGGCGCCGAGCGCGTGCTCGCCGTGGTGGCCGCCCGCGACCTCGCGGCGGGCACCGTGTTGCGCCGCGAGGATCTTGGCACGAAAACGGTGTTCAAAGACGCCGTGCTCGGTCAGGCGGTGCTGCCGGACGAAGTCGGCAGCATTCTCGGCAAAAGCCTCAAATTTCCGGTGAAGCGCTTCGAGCCGCTCGTGTGGACCTACGTGGACGCGCCGGAGCGCCAGCGCTTCGGTCTGGCGCCCATGATCAAGACCGGCATGCGCGCGCTGTCGCTCTCCATCGGCGGCGACGCCGCCGTCAGCGGCCTCGTCGCGCCGAACGACCGCGTGGATATCCTGGGCACCTTCACGATGCCCTCGCGCCGCCAGGCCGGGCAGATGGAGTCGGTCACGTTCACCTTGTTGCAGGACGTCTCGGTGCTCGCCACCGGCCAGCGCCTGGGGCGCACCGAACTGGGCGCGCCCGCCCCCGTGGATTTGCGCGGCGGCTACAGCACCGTCACCTTCGAGGTCACCCCTCGCGAGGCCGAGCTGCTCGTCTTCGCGCAGCATATGAAAGGACAGCTCACGCTCACGCTCCGCAATCCGGACGACGTCGGTTTCGAGTCCGAGGTGCCGGACGTCAATTTCGATTACATTCAGCGGGTGCTGCCGGAAATCAACCGCGTGCGGCAGCGCGACATCCGCCACAAACGGGATCTGTGACCATGTCCGACTGGACCCTCGAAATCGCCCGACCCGGCAAACCCGTTCGCCGCTTTCCGCTGGCGCCCGGCATCTATCCCATCGGTTCCGACGCCGAAAACGGCGTGATTCTGCCCGATGAAAGCGTCGGCTGGCGGCACGCCGTGCTGAGCATCCTCGACGACGGCGCCTACATCGAAGACCTGATGAGCGAGACGGGGACGTGGGTGGACAACCGGCGCATCGAGGGCCGGAGCGCCGTTCCGCCCGGCCGTCCCGTGCGAATCGGCTGCTACACGCTGACGCTCTCCAATGGCGCGGCGACTTCGACCCCCGCCGCAGTCCCGACCCCTTCGGCGTCGGCGGCGCCCGGCGGCGCCGCCGCGCCGGGGACAGCCGCGGCCCCGGCCGCACGGTCGGAGGCGGCCGCCTCCGCGCGCGCCGAGGAAGAGCGCCGCCGCTCCGTTCGGCGTCAGATTCAACAGGAACTGCTCAAGCGGCTCGACATCAAACGCATGGCCGCCAGCCGAATCAACGAGAAAGACCTGCGCGCCAAGGCCTACGAGGTCATCCATCAAATCATCGCCGACGTTCGCAGCCGGCTGCCCGCCGATATCCGACCGGAGGCGCTGGTCAAGGAAGTGTATGATGAGGCGATCGGACTCGGCCCCATCGAGGATTTGCTCGCCGATCCGGAGATCACCGAAATCATGGTCAACGGCCCCGACCGCGTCTATATCGAGCGCGGCGGCAAACTGCTGCTGACCGGCAAGACTTTTCTGGATGACGACTCCGTGCTCGCGGTCATCGAGCGCATCGTCTCCCCGATCGGGCGGCGCATTGACGAGAGTCAGCCCTACGTGGACGCGCGCCTGCCGGACGGCTCCCGCGTGAACGCGATCATCCATCCACTCTCTCTTTCCGGTCCCTGCCTCACGATCCGCAAATTTTCCAAAACGCCGTTCACCGCCGAAGACTTGACCCGGTTCGGCACGTGGACCCCGAAAATCGCGGAATTTTTGCGCGCGTGCGTGCTGTTGCGCAAAAATATGGTGATCTCCGGCGGCACGGGTTCCGGCAAAACCACGCTGCTCAATGTCATCAGCGGCTTCCTGCCGTTGGACGAGCGCATCATCACCATCGAGGACGCCGCCGAACTGCGCCTGACGCAGCCGCACGTGATCCGGCTCGAGGCGCGGCCGCCCAATATCGAGGGCCGGGGCGCCATCACGGTGCGCGATCTCGTGCGCAACGCGCTGCGGATGCGCCCGGACCGCATCGTCGTCGGCGAATGCCGCGGCGGCGAGGCGCTCGATATGTTGCAGGCCATGAACACCGGCCATGAGGGGTCGCTGACGACCGTCCACGCGAACTCGCCGCGCGACGTCATTTCCCGCCTCGAGACCATGGTGCTCATGTCGGGCATGGATTTGCCGTTGCGCGCCATTCGCGAGCAGATCGGCGCGGCCATCCACCTGATCGTCCATGAGGCGCGCTTCAGCGACGGCAGCCGCAAGATCAGCCGCATCTCCGAGGTCGTCGGACTGGAGGGCGACCAGATCACGATGCAGGATATCTTTCTATTCAACCAAACCGGCTTGGCGGAGGACGGCCGCGTGCTGGGCAGATTCGCGCCCACGGGCTCCGTGCCGACCTTCATCGAGGATATGGGCGTGCGCGGAATTCGCGTGGACCATTCGATCTTTGATCCGGATCGCTTCGACGCAGGATGACGGTCGCTCTTCCATTGTTGTTTCTGCTGTGTTTCACCGGTCTGGCGTACGCGGTGCTGCGCTCGATTCGGGAGGGACTGGACAGCTATGCGGGCGTGTACGCGGAAGAGACCGCGCGGCAGTACGAAGACTTGTTTCTGTTCATCCCCGCGCGCCGGCTCGCCGCCACGGCCCGCGCGGCCGCGGTCGCGCTTTTCGCGGTGGTTTTTCTGCTCTTCGGGAGCTTCACCTCGAAGTTGGGATTGGCGCGCGGATTGATCCTGGCGTCGTTGGCCGCGACAGCGGCGTTGTTTTCCCCCGGCGTCATTCTGCGCATCTTGCGCGCGCGCCGCGCGCGCAAGTTCAACGTTCAGTTGGTGGACAGCCTGATCTCGATGAGCAGCGCGCTCAAGGCCGGCTTCAGCATCGTGCAGGCGTTCGAGTCCATCGTGAAACAGAACGAGGCGCCCATTTCCCAGGAGTTCTCGCTGTTTCTTCAGGAGCTGCGCGTCGGCGTGAAGTTCGAAGAGGCCCTCCGCCATATGGAGGCCCGCGTCGGCAGCGAAGACCTTGTTCTGATGAATCAATCCATCGAAATCGCCCGGCAGACGGGCGGCAACCTGACGGAGGTTTTCGAGAAAATCGCCGCCACCATCCGCGAACGCATGCGCATCGAGCAGCGGATTCGCTCCCTGACGGCGCAGGGCCGGCTGCAGGGCATTGTGGTCGGCAGCGTGCCGCTGGTGCTCTTGCTGGCCATGACGATGATCCATCCGGCGATGATGATGCCGTTCTTTTCGTCGAAAGCGGGACTCGCGCTGTTGGGTTTCGCGGGCTTGCTGGAGCTGGGCGGCGCGTTATTGATCCGCAAGGTCATGCGCATACAAGTCTGACGCCATGAATGCCATCCAAATCGCCATCGCCGCCGCTTGGGCCGTCGCCGCCGGCTTGGCCGCCTGGTGCGTCGGCCGCGGCATGACGGAAATCACCTACGTGACGCTGGCCGATGGGCGCCGGCAGGAACGCCGGTTGCCGTTGCTCTACCGGCTGCTATTGCCCTTCGCGCCCAATCTCGACCGGTGGACGCGGCACCCCTCGCTGGCCCGGATGCGCTCCGCCCTGGATCAGGACCTCGTTTCGGCGGGCTTCGAGGGTCTCATTACCGCGCACGAATTCATCGCCTTGCGGTTGCTCATGCCGCTGGCGGTCGGTCCGCTGGCGATCGCCGGCCTTCACCTGCTCTTCGCGCGCGCGCCCGGCGGCGTGGGCAACGCCCTGCGCCTGCGCGAGCCGTTCTTCGCCGCGCTGGTGTTGCTTTGGTTTTTGATGCAGCCGGCGGTATGGCTCAAACAAGCGCGCGCCGCGCGCCATCTGAGCATCGAGCGCGCCCTGCCGTTCGTGCTCGACCTGCTGACGCTGTCCGTCGAGGCGGGGCTGGACTTCATGACTGCCATCAAGCGCATCATTGACCGGCGCGCGGTGGATCCGCTCGGCGAGGAGCTCATCCGCATGTTCCGCGAGGTGCAGCTCGGCAAGACGCGCCGCGAAGCGCTGCGCGACATGGGCGACCGCGTGCGGCAGTTCGATCTGCGCACCGTCGTCAACGCCCTGATCCAGGCCGACGAACTCGGCGTCAGCATCGCCTCCATTCTCCGCATCCAGTCCGATCAAATGCGCGTGCGCCGTTTCAACACGGCGGAGAAGCGCGCGAACGAGGCGCCGGTGCGCATGCTGTTTCCGTTGATCGGCTTCATCTTCCCCGCCGTCTTCATCGTCTTGCTCGGCCCGATCGCGCTGCAAATTCTGCGGCACGGCATTTGATCGCCGACAGCCTTTGCGGCGGTTTCGATTTCCCCTTTCGGCGGCGTTCGAGTCATCGCAGCGTCGTTCGCGCGGCGCGACGAAAAAAATTTCATTTTTTTGCAACTGCCTGTTGACGCCGCGCATGAAGTGTTTATAAATCACAAACAGATGACCAACATGCGCGCAGGGCGCGATCAACAGCATTTTCATGGGGCGCTTTCGGCAATCGAGCATAGCAGAGTCCGCAACCACCCGGGGGTTCCGCCTCCGGTCATGAAGGGGGGGAGTGCGAATGCCAGCGAAGAAAGCGCCCAAGAAGCCCGCGAAGAAGGCTCCGGCCAAGAAAGCCGCGAAGAAGAAATGACTCCGTGGCCGGCGAAGGTCCGGCCCTAACTGGAAAGGGCGCGCGTCGGTACGCGCGCCCTTTTCCATTGGGAGACGGTCCGGCGGCGCTTGACGTTTCCCGAACGAGCCGCCATAAGAAGGCCGTTCTGAAAAAGAGGAATGCGATATGCGTTGCCCCAAATGCGCCGCCGACGACGATCGGGTGATTGATAGCCGTTCCGTTCGCGGCGGCGCCGCGATCCGGCGGCGTCGCGTCTGCAATCGCTGCGGTCAGCGGTTCACCACCTATGAGGAAATCCTCAAGGCCGGGCTGCGCGTCATCAAACGCGACGGCCGTCGCGAAGATTTCGATCGCCGCAAGCTGGCCGCCGGCATCGAACGCGCCTGCGAAAAACGCCCGGTCGGCGAGCGCGAAATCGAGGCATTGGTGGACGGCGTCGTCGCCGAGATCGAGGCCGAATACGAGCGCGAGGTGCCCAGCACCGCCATCGGTCGCAAGGTCATGGACCGCCTGCAGCGGCTCGACGAGGTGGCCTACGTTCGCTTCGCTTCGGTCTATCGGCGCTTTCGCGATGTCAGCCAGTTTCTCAGCGAGGTGGAAGGCCTCATGGCGCGCGAATGATCCGGCGCGACGTCAACGGGGACGCGGCGGCGGCGTGGCGCGCGGCCCTCCAGGCGCGAATGACGGCCGCCCTCGGCGTCGCGGAGACCGCCGGCGCGGCCGAGATCGTCGCCGGCGCGGCCGAGTTCGTCGCGGAGCGCGCGGGCCGCGCGCCGGTGCGCGATGAGGAGCTCGACCGCTTGCTCGGCGAGGCGCTGTGCGCCGCCGGGCGCGGCGACCTCGCCCTCCGCCTGATGCGTGTTCCGAGCGATGCGCGTTGGGCGGCGGCGCTGGCGCCGTCGGCGTCCCCCGCGCTTCGCGGCGCGGCGCTGCGCCGGTGGCTGGCGCCGTATCGGGGAACCGCGCGCGCCGGCGAAATCTGGATGCTCGATACGCGCCGCCTTTTTCGGGACACGCCGGAAGGCGTTGAACTTCTGCGCTTCCGTCTGTTGGCGGCGGCGCTGGACGCCCTCGCCGCGGCGATCCCCCCCGAACGCGGGCTCGACGCGCTCGCGCTGCGCGCGCCGGCGCCGGAGAACCGCCGCGCCGCCGCAAGGCTGGCGCGCGAAATCCGGGATTTCTGCGCCCTTCGCCTCGCCGAGGCGGCCCGCCGCTGCGCCTGGCCGCGCGCGCCGCGAATTCTGCGGGCGGATCTGATCACCTGAGGCGCGCGCTCTCGCGCGCATCTTCATTCCGGCATCATTCTTGCTTCTTGCCTCTGACTTCGTCCCAGATTCCGCC
>CALGXT010000115.1 GCA_937935255.1 uncultured bacterium
GGTTGTGCCGCTCCGATTCCCGCCCGCTCCGCCCGAATAACGCACCTGTCCCACGGAATTGACCGCCGCACCGCCCGCGCCGCCGTTGTTCGTGCCGCCTGATCCGCCCACCGCCAGAACGGTGGTTGGGCTCCCAAACCACGATACGCCGCCGGCTTGACCTGTCGTTGCCGCGGGCAAACCGCCCTCGCCGACCACCACTTCATAAGTTCTCCCCGGCCCCACCGGCACAACGGATGACGCGTATGCGCCGCCGCCGCCGCCGCCTCGACGATCGGTCCCATCGTTCCGCGTGCCGCCGCCGCCGCCCCAGGCCTGCACCGTCACACTGTCCACGCCGGCATAGGGCGCCGTGAACGTTCCATTCGCGTTGAACGTCTGCGTGACGGTCTGGGCCGACACCGTCAGGCTCGCGAAAAAACCTATCGCGACCGTCGAGACGAAAAGAAAGAGATAACTGCGCTTCATGATTTCATGTCTCCGTTCAAGCCGGCATCGGCACAGCCGCACTTACATCGGAAATAATTCCTGATCTCGAAATGCTATTCCAAAACGGCCCTGACACCGGTAAGCTACAGCGTGCGCCAATACATTTCCAATAGCGAAACATAATAATTCACAATCATTTGCATATTCTCAAATGTGACATATTTTCGCGTTCGCGGTTTGCTTGCGCCCCCATGAATGTCTTTTTGATTACGCCCCCGCTGTTGGCGCCGAACGCCCCCTATCCGGCGACGCCGCTGTTGGCGGCCGCTCTGAAGCGTCGGGGGATCGCGGCGCGGCAGTCCGACCTCTCGATCGAGCTGTTGGCGCGCGTTTTCTCTCGCGAGGGTTTATCCCGTCTGGCCGACGGGGTGCGGCGTCGCGCCGGCGATGAAAATTCGCTTCCGCCGGCGGCGCGCAGGTTTTTGCGGCGGCTGCCACGCTATCTGGATGCCGTCGAACCCGCGCGCGAGTTCCTGGCGGGCCGACGGCCGGCGCCGCCGTCGCCATTGCCGCGCGGCCCCCGATTCCGGTTTCTCGCCGAGCTGCGGCGCGCAAATCCGGCCGCGGCCGAGAGCGCCCGGCGCGACCGACGCCTCCTCGCGAGCCTTTTTCTCGACGATATTGCGGATTTCATTCGCGACGCTGTGGATGAGCGCTTCGGTTTTTCCCGTTATGCGGAGCGATTGGCCGTCTCCGCGCCGTCCTTCGACCCGATTCTTCAGGCTCTTGAAGGTCGGCCCTCGCCGATAGATCGGCTTCTGGATCGGCTGGTCCTGGAGACCTGCCGCGAGCGTCCCGCCGATCTGGTCGGCATCACCGTTCCGTTCCCGGGCAATCTGTATGCGGCGTTGCGCATTGCCCGCGTGATCCGCCGATCGGCGCCGCGTACGCGCATCGTGCTCGGCGGCGGCTACATTTCGACGGAGCTTCGGAAAATGAGCGATCCTCGCCTCTTCGATTACGCGGACGGCTTGATTTTCGACGACGGCGAGGAACCGCTGCTGCGATGCGCCGAGGCCGCGGCGGCGGGCCGCCCGCTGAGCGGTCTGCCGCGCGTCGCTACGCGCGAGCGTCTGCCGGCGGCGACACTGGCCGAGCCGCGCGCGGCGGCGGCGATCCTGCGCCATCGCGAGCGTCCGGCGCCGGACTATTCGGGTCTGCCGCTCGATCTCTATTTCGGCATGGCGGAAACGCCCAACCCCATGCACCGGCTCTGGAGCGAGCGGTTCTGGAACAAACTGCAACTGGCTCATGGCTGCTACTGGCATCGTTGCGCCTTCTGCGACACCTCGCTCGATTATATCCGGCGGTTCGATCCGGCGGACGCCGACACGGTGCTGCGCTGGATGGACGACGTTTTCGCACAGACCGGACATCGCGGCTTTCATTTCACGGATGAGGCGGCGCCGCCGGCTTTGCTGCGCCGCGTGGCGGAACGGCTGGCCGCGCGCGGCGCGCCTTACGAGTGGTGGACCAATATCCGTCTAGAACCGGCGTTTGACCGCCCGATGGCCCGGACCCTCGCGCGCGGCGGCTGCATCGCCGCGACCGCCGGCCTGGAGTGCGCGAACGATCGCTTGTTGCGGCTCATGAACAAGGGCGCGCCCCGGGACGCCATGGCCGAAGTTTGCGCCGCGTTGTCGAGCGCCGGGATCCGGGTGCACGTCTACTTGATGTACGGCTTTCCGACCCAGACGCGCGCCGAAGCGATCGAAGCGCTGGACTTTGTGCGGCGCTTATTCCGTCGCGGAGCGATCCATTCCGCCTACTGGCACCGATTCGCGCTGACGTGTCACAGCCCGATTCATGCGCGGCCCGAAATTTTCGATGTGAAACCCGCGCCGCCCCTTGGGCCGTTCGCCCGCAACGAAGTCGCCTACGAGGAGGAGGGCGCGCCGGATTGGGCGACCATCGGCGAAGGCCTCCGCCGCGCGACGTTCAACTACATGCTCGGCGTGGGATGGGATGCCGACGCGGCGGCCTGGTTCGAAGGTTTCTGATCTGACGCGTAAGCGCCCAGCTCCAATCCGCGGTCCACGAAATAGCGGTAGCTGTCGTAATGGACGGTGTCGGGGATGGAGTGGTCGCTGTGCAGCACGTAACCGTAGCCCTCTTTGACGGCGGGAATCTTGGATTCCAGCTCCGCGTCAATGACGGCCCGATCGTTCGAGTACAAGGCGCGCACATCCATGCCGCCGATCAGGGCGATGCGCTTTCCCCATTCGCGATGGATGCGCAACAAGTCCATGCCCGCCTTGACCTCGATGACCTGCAAAGCGTCAATCCCCGCCTCGATCATGCCCGGCAGGAGCGGCTCGACGAATCCGCAGGAGTGCATGATCACGGGCAGCCCGAGTTCATGCGCGTGGGCGATGGTTCGGAGGTGGCCGGGCTGAACGATATCTCGGTACATCTCGAGCGACATAAAGGGACGGTGCTTGAATCCCATGTCCTCGTAAAACCAGATGCCGTCGGGCAAGCCCTCGCGCTCGAAGAGCGTCTTCTGCAATTCGATCACGAGGGTCGCATACGTCTCGACCATGTCGCGCACCCAGGCCGGATCGTCCAACATCCCCACCAGCATATGCTCGTGGCCGCAGACAGGATGCATGAGCTCGAAGACATTCACGCCGGACCAGCAGAAAAACCGACCCGCTTTCGCCGCCGCCGTTCGCGCCTCGCGATACGCCTCGAAATTGATCCGGCGGGGATCGGGCGTCAGCTTCGGCTTGATCAGCCGCTCCCAGCCTTCCCGGTCGCGCACCGCGAAATCCACATGCTCCGGCGTCGCGTTGTGCAGCTTGTGCCGCCGGAGCAGGGCGCCGTTGCCGTCGCGCTGGAGGATGGTCTCCGCCGTCTCCTCGACCGTCACCAGACCGAAATCGAGATCGGCGACGCTGTTGAAAGGCCAGCAGAGTTGCATATCGAAGCCGAAATGATCTTCCAGCCTTTGTCCTCGGGGAATTTTTCCCTGCGCGCGCCAGACCTTCTCCGTGTCGCCCCAAAAATGCTCGAATAACCCGATGCGGTCCACCGGCTGATGTTTCAGAATTCTCGAAATGCGCTCTTTGCCGTTCATGTGCCTTTTCAACTTTAGCCGGTGTTCGGCCGAGCGGGGAAGATAGGGAGCGTTGCGAGCCTTCGTCGAGTCAAATCCCGCCGACCATTCGTCCGGGGAGTAGCGGGGCGGCGCCCCATGCGCCGCCGACCTTCAATCCACTTACGCCTCGGTCTGCCGTCGGAAGGCGCCGGGCGAGAGGCCCACGGCGCGCACGAAATGATGCGAAAGGTGGCTGTGGTCGTAAAAGCCGCACGCCAGCGCGATCTCGGTCAGCTTCGCGTCCGTCTTGGCGAGCATTCGGCAGGCGGCGCTGACGCGGGCCCGGGCGACATACTGCAAAGGCGTCATATGAAAAGTTCGGCGGAACCGTCGCTCGAACTGGCTGATCGAAAGGTGCGCCACCGCCGCCAAATCCCGAGCGCGGATCGGTTCGGCCAAATGCCGTTCGATGTATTCCGTCACGGGCGAGAGCTCCCGATAGCGCCGGATCGTGGCGCCGGCCCGCTGAAGGTCGCGCGTATAACCGGCCAGGCCGCAGATAACGCCGTCGGCGTCCCGAATCGGCGCCTTGCTCGTGACGTTCCAGCGAATCGAGCCGTCCTCGTTCGGCACCAGTTCGACCTTGTTCACGATGGGCCGTCCCGTGCGCATGACCGCGCGGTCGTCGCGGACGAAAGCCTCGGCCAGATCGCGCGGCGAAAAATCGAAATCGGTTCGCCCCAGCAAATCCTCCAGCCGGGCCGCGCCCATCATCCGCACGAAACGGGCGTTGGCGTACACGAATCGGCTTTCCCGGTTTTTTACAAAAAAGGCGATATCGGGCAAATACTCGATCAATTGGAGGAGCGACGCCGAGAACCGCTCCCCATCGAGCGATTGCGATGCGCGCTCGCCGCCGCCGGGCGCCGCGGGGGTCCTCCCTTTCGGTTTCCTGAACTTCGATGACATGCCGAATACTTACACAAAAAGGCGCATCCTTTACAAGACATCGCGGCGCCGCGGCCGCTAAGGTGGCATTATCGTTTACCGTGTGGCCGAAATTTTGGAGAGAGGGATCATGAAGCGAAAATTGAGAATGGGCATGGTGGGCGGGGGCATCGGAGCGTTCATCGGGCCGGTGCACCGCATGGCCGCGACGCTCGACGGCGAGGCGGAACTCGTCGCCGGGGCGTTCTCCTCGGACCCGAAGAAATCGCGCGCTTCCGGCGAGCAACTGGGGCTGGCGCCGTCGCGGGTGTATGCGGATTACCGTGAAATGGCCCGCCGCGAGGCGGCGCTGCCGGAGGATGAGCGCATTGACTTTGCGACCGTCGCGATCCCCAACGCCGGGCATTATCCGGCGGTCAAGGCGTTCCTCGAGGCCGGAATCAATGTGATCTGCGACAAGCCGCTGGCCGTCTCCCTGGCGCAGGCCAGGGAAATCGAGCGGCTCGTGAAGAAATCCGGCAAGGCGTTCGCCCTGACGCACAACTACACCGGCTATCCGATGGTCAAGCAGGCGCGGCAGATGGTCCTCGCCGGCGACCTGGGCCGGATCAACAAGGTCATCGTGGAATACCCGCAAGGGTGGATGTCTTCCTTCATCGAAAATCCCGGCAATGCGATTGGGATGTGGCGTACCGACCCCAAAATCGCCGGCGGCTCCTGTTGCATGGGCGATCTCGGCACCCACGCCGAAAACCTGGCGCGCTATATCACCGGTCTGGAAATCGAACGCTTGTGCGCCGATCTCGCCCGGTTCGTGGAGAGCAATCGGCTGGAGGACGACGGCGCCGTGCTGATCCGCTACAAGGGCGGCGCGCGCGGCGTGCTGCTGGCCTCGCAAATCTGCGCCGGCGAGGAGAATCCGCTGAAAATTCGCGTGTACGGCACGAAGCGCGGATTGGAGTGGCGGCAGGAAGACCCGAATTACCTCTGGATCAAAGATCCCGCCGGCGCGGTGACGCGCCTCTCGAAAGGCAACAGCAATTTGTGCGAGGAAGCGCGCAACGCCGCCCGCCTGATCTGGGGCCATCCCGACGGGTTTATTGAGGCGTTCGCCAATCTCTACCGCGAATTCTTCAAACTCGTGCGCGCCGAGCGCGCCGGCGAAAAGCCGCCGGCCGCCGATGTGCCCGGAGTTCGCGACGGCGTGATCGGCATGGCCTTCATCGAGACCGTCCTCCAGAGCCACAAGTCCAACGCCAAATGGACGAAGATGTTGAAGTGATCGAAAGCAGGAGCGTTCCCATGGCGATCAAAGTCGGAGTCATCGGGGCCGGCGGCATGGCGAATCACCATATCCCCGGCATGCAATCGGCCGGCGCGGAAATGGTCGCGATCGCCGACCCGAACCGGGCGGCGGCGGAGCGCGTGGCGCAGAAATTTGGGGTGGGGGAGGTGTTCGAAAGCGCCGGCGCCATGCTCAAGGCGCGCCCAGAGTTGGACGCGGTGACGATCATCACCCCGAACAAATTCCATTGCCCGCTCACGTTGCAGGCCCTCGCCGCCGGCAAGCACGTATTTTGCGAAAAGCCGCCGGCGCTCAACGCCGGGGAAGTGCGCCGGATGAAGGACGCCGCCGCGCGGGCGAAGCGCGTGCTCATGTTCAATTTCAACAATCGCGCCCGCCCCGAGGCCTACGCCTTGCGCCGCTACATCGAGGCCGGCGAGGTCGGGCGCATCAACTCCGCGCAGGCCCTTTGGATTCGCCGCACCGGCATCCCCGGCTTCGGCGGGTGGTTCACCACTCAGGCGCTTTCGGGCGGCGGGCCGGTCATCGATCTATTGCACATGATTGATCTGGCGCTGTACCTGATGGACTTCCCCGATCCGCAGTGGGTGCTCGCGCAGACCTTCGACGATTTCATTTCCGATAAATCCTTCAAGGGACCTTGGGGCATCCCCGACGTGGAAAAGGGCGTAACGGACGTCGAGTCCGCCTGCCACGGCTTCGTGCGATTCAAAACCGGCCAAGTGCTGTTCCTGCGCAACTCCTGGGCCGAAATGAACAAGCGGGAAGAGGTCTCCGTCACCTTTCAGGGGCAAAAAGCCGGCGGGATGATTCGCCGGCTCTTCGGCCGCGACGGGCTGGACGACACCAGCGTGGACGATTGCGAACTCTATGTGCAGGAGCATGGCTCGTCGGTGAATCGGACGATCATCGTTCCGCCCGACCCCACGATGGGACGCCTGCGCTCCGCGGCGAATTTCATCGAAACGCTGAAGGGCAAGGAGAAGCCGCTGAACACGCCCGATCAGGCGTTGAAGCTGATGAAGATCATTGACGCGGTGTACGCGTCGGCCGCGAAAGGCCGGCCGGTGGAAATCAAATGAAAGGATGGAGACTATGGCTAGACCGGTGACGCTGTTTACGGGCCAGTGGGCGGACCTCCCGCTGGCGAAGCTTTGCAAGATGGCGAAAGGCTTCGGGTTCGACGGACTCGAACTGGCCTGCTGGGGCGACCATTTCGAGGTCGCGAAGGCGACGCCGGCCTATTGCAAGGCCAAACGAGAGTTGTTGAAGAAAAACGGCTTGCAGGTGTTCGCCATCTCCAGCCATCTCGTGGGCCAGGCGGTGTGCGACAACATTGACGAGCGTCACAAAGCGATCCTGCCCGATTACGTCTGGGGCGACGGCAAGCCCGAGGGCGTCCGGCAGCGCGCCGCCGAGGAAATGATCCGCACGGCGGAGGCCGCGAAACGGCTGGGCGTCGGCGTGGTCAACGGCTTCACGGGCAGCTCGATCTGGCACTTGCTCTATTCGTTCCCGCCCGTCGCGCCGAATGCGATCGCCGAGGGCTACCAGGATTTCGCGCGGCGCTGGAAGCCCATTCTGGACGAGTTCCAGGAAAACGGCGTCAAATTCGCGCTGGAAGTGCATCCGACGGAAATCGCGTTCGATATCGTCAGCGCCGAACGCGCCATCGAGGCGGTGGATGGGCATCCGGCCTTCGGCTTCAACTATGACCCCAGCCATCTCGGCTATCAGGGCGTGGATTACATCGAGTTCCTCTATCGGTTCAAAGATCGGATTTTCCACGTCCACATGAAGGACGTTGCCTGGGCGCAGACTCCGCGGCTATCCGGCGTATTCGGCGGTCATCTGCCGTTCGGCGATCCGCGGCGATTCTGGGAGTTTCGTTCGCTCGGGCGCGGCAATATCAACTTCGAGCGCATCATCCGCGCGCTGAACGATATCGCGTATCGCGGTCCGCTCTCGATCGAGTGGGAGGACATCGGCATGAACCGCGAGCACGGCGCGCGCGAGGCGTGCGCGTTCGTGAAACGCCTGGATTTCGAACCCTCCGCCGTGGCGTTCGACGCCGCATTCGAGAGAAAATAAACGGAATCTTGGGGTGGGGAACCGGCGTTTCCCCGCCTCCTCGCTAAAACCGAAACGCCCGTAACGCCGGGAACTTCGCGTTTCATGGGGCTTTCATTCGAAGCAAAGGAAGAAAAGTGAAAAAATACAAAAACGCTGGGGATATTCGTGTCGGCACGATCGGCTATGGCGGCGCGTTCAATATGGGCGCGCAACACCTTCGGGAAATGCAGAAGGCGGGCATGACGCCCCGCGCTGTGGCGGAACTGGACCCGGCCCGGCTGGAAGTGGCGAAGAAGGATTTTCCGGGCATCGAGACCTACACGTCGGTGACGGAAATGCTGAAGAAATCCGAGGTGGACCTCCTCGCCATCATCACGCCGCACAACACCCACGCGAAACTCGCGCTGCAATGTCTGAAGGCGGGCCGGCACGTCGTGTGCGAAAAGCCGTTGGCGATCACCACCGCCGAGTGCGACGCCATGATCGCCGCCGCCCAAAAGAGCGGCGTCGTGCTTTCCACCTACCATAACCGGCATTGGGACGGAAATATCCTGCGCGCCGTCCAAGTGATTCGATCCGGCGCGATCGGCGAGGTTTACCGCCTCGAGGCCCACATGGGCGGCTGGGGTCAGCCGCGCGACTGGTGGCGCAGCAGCAAGACGATCTCCGGCGGCATTCTTTACGACTGGGGTGTGCACCTGCTGGAGTACGCCCTCCAGATCGTGGACGCCGATTTGGCCGAGGTGTCGGGATTCGCGCACACCGGCTATTGGGCGCCGAAGACACCCTTCAAGGACGACACCAACGAAGACGAGGCCTTCGCCGTCGTCCGTTTCTCCAACGGCGCGTGGCTGACCCTGAATATGACCAGTCTCGATGCGAATCCGAAAGAGGGCCATGGCATACTGGAGATCACCGGCACGGAAGGTTCGTATGTCATGGACCACGGCGCGTGGAAACTCGTCCAATATGATCGGGACGGCAATCGCGTGATCACCAGCGGGAAGAACCCGCCGGGCGAGGGCTGGCGCTTCTATCAGAACATCGCCGATCACTTGACCAAGGGCGAGAAGCTGGTCATCACCGCCGAATGGGCGCGTCGCCCGATTCATATCCTCGATCTGGCCTGCCGCAGCGCCGAAAAGGGGCGGGCTCTTCCGGCGAAATACAAATAGCAAACATCAAGGGAAAAAGATGAATAAAGCGTTGGTGGTTTACGGCGGGTGGAACGGCCACACGCCGAAAGAGTCCGTGGACGTCTTCATTCCGCTGCTGCGGGAGGCCGGCTTTGAAACACGCGTCGCCGACACGTTGGACGCGTATCTCGACGCCGCGGCGATGGCGGCGACCGACCTGATCGTCCAGTGCTGGACGATGGGAGAGATCAAAAAGGATCAGTGGAAAGGCCTTTGCGAGGCCGTGGAGAACGGAACGGGACTCGCCGGTTGGCATGGCGGCATCATAGATTCGTTCCGTCAGAACACGGACTATCAGTGGATGACCGGCGGCCAGTGGGTCGCCCATCCGGGCGGCTGTATTCCGCGCTATGACGTGCGCGTGATTGACCGCGCCCACGAGATCACCCGGGGGATCGGCGATTTCACACTCACGAACACCGAACAGTACTATGTGCACGTGGATCCTGGCGTGCACGCGCTGTGCGAGACCACCTTTTCCGGCGACCACGAGCCGAAGAGCCACTACAAGGCCGGCACGGTGATGCCCTACGCCTGGACCCGCGAGTGGGGCCGGGGGCGCGTGTTCGTCGCCTGCTGGGGGCACACCTTCAAGGATTACGACGTGCCGGAAGCCCGCGAGATCGTGCGGAGGGGATTGCTGTGGGCGGCGCGATGAAAAATCGAAAAGCGTTGCTGGTCGGTTGCGGGGGTATCAGCGGCGGATGGTTGAGGGCCGTTCCGCGCGTGCCCGGCCTTTCGATGGTCGGTTTTGTGGACCTCGACCTCGCGCGGGCGAAAAAGCGCGCGGAGGAGTTCGGCTGGCGCGAGGCGTTCATCGGCGCGCGCTTGGAAGAGGCGCTGGATAAGACGCGCCCGGATGTCGTGTTCGACTGCACGGTGCCGGAGGCTCGTTGGTCCGTGGCGCAGACCGCCCTGGCCGCGGGCTGCCACGTGTTCAGCGAGAAGCCGCTGGCGGATTCGATGGAAAACGCGCGCCGCATCTGCGCCGCCGCGCGCGCCGCGGGCCGAATTCATGCCGTGATGCAGAATCGTCGGGCGCTGGTTCCGATCGCCCGCTTTCGTCGTTGGATCGAATCCGGCGCCCTAGGCCGGCTGGCGCAGTTGGATGCCGACTTCGTTTTGGGGGCGCATTTCGGCGGCTTCCGCGACCGCATGAGGCATGTGCTGCTGCTCGACATGTCCATTCATCATTTCGACATGGCCCGTTACATCACCGGCGCGAACGCCGAGTGGGTCTGGTGCCGGGAATGGAATCCGCCGGGGTCCTGGTATGACCACGACGCGGCGGCGGTCGCGGTCTTCGGCATGAACGACGGTTCCATCTTTACCTATCGCGGGAGCTGGTGCGGTGAAGGGCTGAACGACTCCTGGCAAGCCCGTTGGCGCGCGCAAGGCGAACGCGGCGCGGCGGCATGGGACGGCGAGGAGGGTTTGCGCGCGGAAGTCGTCGCCAAAACCGGCAGCTTTCGTTCGGAGATGACGCCGCTTTCGCCGCCCGAGGAGTACGACGCCTGGCGGAAAGACGGACACGCCGGCATAATCCAATACTTTTTCCGTTGTCTGGAGGAAGGCCGCGAGCCGGAAACCGTCTGCCACGAGAACCTCAAAAGCCTTGCGATGGTCTTCGCCGCTATTCGCTCCGCCGCCGAGCATCGCGAGGTTTCGTTAGAGGATGTGCTGACAGAGCGTTGACCTCAAAAAGAAATAGGGCAAGGACGCCTATCGCTCCAATCAAGGCCTGACTTGCGGGCCGAGGAATGCGGAGATGTTTCCCGGCGAAAGCCGACAAACCGGCAAAAAATTTGCTGCGTGAGGAAAAAGTATCGGAGCGGGGGCGCCCGCTCCGACAAACCGAAGGTACGATCCGCACCCCAATCCCTTGCAACGATCCTTTGTGGCGTGCCACCGATGCGGCCGGACGTCAATCGAACTGAAACTCAATCGCAACGTCGCAATCGCCGGATGCAATCCGAGCGGACTTGAAGGTCACGCCGTAAGCAAAACGCCAAACAGTTCCAGCGTCAGAATGGCGGTGCGGGGTAGGGGGCGCGAGGGCCCTGCGACGCACCCGCCGCCGCCCCGACAAACCTGAATCTGCCATTCTTCCCCCGCCCGGTCGGTTGATCCACCGATCCTTGTCCTTGCCGTGAGACAGCCGACACGCAAAAAAACAGCGCCCAACGGCGCCGCAAAACAGCAGGCAAACAAAGCCCGCATGAACTGCGGGAATCGCGCAAGAAGAGTTTGGTAGATGCTGGGGGACTCGAACCCCCGACCCGCTGATTAAGAGTCAGCTGCTCTACCAACTGAGCTAAGCATCCGGGCCGAAGCTAGCAGATCGGCGCCATTCAGCGCAACCCATAAAAACAAAAAAATGAGCCCACAGGTCCGCGTTCGTACGCGGAGCGCTCGGGAGAGCGAAATGCGCTCTGGGGGCCGCTATTCGGGCCGATAAGGCCGACAAGAGACGACCGCGCTCGAAGTCTGCAACGCGTGCGGCCATCCGATGGTCCGCGATCGGCCTTTATCCTCGTCTTGCCTTCAATGGGCTGTCAATAACCTCCGACAACAATAGCTAGTGCCTCTGCGCCTCTATAATGCGACATAACATATATTATGCGACATTAGAGAATCAAGTTCGGGCCGGTCCTTTGAACAAAAATCGGCAGGAAATGTCAGAACTTGATGATGTGGAGTTCAACTGCGGAAAGGAGCGTTCGAAATGAATAAGACGTTTTCGCCATGGTATTTGATCGCCGTCGGCGTTTGTTGTTCCTCATTAGCGACCGGTCAAGAGACGACGCGAAAAATGGCGTTTCTGGGTGTGGCGGCGGAGCCCGTGGCGCCCGACATCGCCGCGCATCTGGATTTGCCGGAAGGCGTCGGTCTCGGTGTTCGAGAGATCGTCGAGGATAGTCCGGCGGCATCCGCCCTGAAATTGCATGACATCCTGGTTCGGTTGGATGACCAGTGGCTGTCGGATTTCCGTCAATTGGCTGCCCTGATCCGAATGAAGAAGCCCGGCGACCGGGTCGCGGTCGAATTCATTCGAAAAGGCGCCCGTTCCACCGCCACGATCGTTCTTGGCGAACGCGACTGGGCGCCGCTCTTCGCGCCGGCCCGATCGGATTCGGAACCCATCCTGCGCGGTATTCCTTTTCTGCCGGGCCGAATACCGCGGATGGATTTTGGCGACCTCGCGGCGGATGATGAGGATGCGGAGCCTCAGAGGGTCTTTCCCATACCGGGAACGGGCGGACGCCGAGCGGAAATCCGAATTCAGTCGCGGTCGGTGAAAACGGAAATTCGCGACGGCAAACAGTATTCGTTGACCTCGACGGACGGACAAAATGAGTTCGAGGTGAAGGATGCCGAGGGCAAGACGTTATTCAAGGGGCCTGTGAACACGCCGGAGGAGATCGAGGCGGTGCCTCAGGAATACCGAGATTCTCTCGACCGTCTCTCCCGCGGCAATGTCCCGCTTCGATCGTCGCCTCGGCGCGCCCTGCGAGGCCCCGCCCTCTAGGTCGCGCCCCGAACTTACAAATTGAACTGGACTGTATCACACTTCGCGAAGTGTGATATGTTTCGACTTGTGTCTAATTTTTTCTCCGAGCTCTCCGCGGCTCGAGCAAGCTCGAGCCCTACGAGCGTTCTCGCGCTGACCTCTGACCTCGTTTCATTTCTTTTTCTTACAACATCGCCCTCGGGCGGCGCGCCTCGGCGCGTAGGTTCAAGGGCGATGTTCGGACGCGCGTAAAAAAACGATCAGGGCAGGCGGCACATACGGCTCAACGAATCGCGGCGAGCCTCGATCTCCGCCAACGTCAAGCGAAGGAGCCGCGTCAAACTGAACTCCTCCACCCCGAACGACGCGACCACACTCCCATACACCATGGCCCGGCGAATCTCTTTCTCCGACACACGCCGCGCTGCCGCGAGACGGCCCATCAGCGCTCCGGCGAAAGTGTCGCCCGCGCCCGTCGGGTCTCGCACGGTTTCCAGCGGAAAAGCGGGAACGAGAAACAGACCGTCCGGCCCCATCAGAAGGCTGCCGTGCTCGCCTTTCTTGACAATGATATAGCGCGGCCCGCGGCGAAGCAGTTCGGAGGCCGCCGCGACCAGTGAGGTTTTGCCGGTCAAATGACAGGCCTCCGATTCGTTGACGGTCAGCAGATCTACGCGGCGGATGAGCCGCATCAATTCGGGACGCGCCGTCTCGATCCAGAGATCCATGGTGTCGGCCATCACGAACCGTGGCGCGGCCATCTGGTCGAGAACGCGCATTTGCAGCGAGGGCGCGATATTCGCCAGAAACAAGAAAGGCGCCGAGCGATATGCGGCGGGCATCTCCGGCGAGAAATCGGCGAACACATTCAACTCGGTCGAGAGTGTGCGCCGCCGGTTCATATCGCGCTCATAGACCCCGCTCCATCGGAAGGTTTTGCCCGGCGCGCGCCGCAGCCCCGCGAGGTCCACGCCCATTCGGCGGAAATGAGCCGTGAAGCGGGCCGGAAAATCGGCGCCGACCACCCCCACCATGCCGGCGGGCGCGAAAAAGGCGGCGGCGGCGCACGCATAGCTCGCGGATCCGCCCAACTGATCGGCGCGGCGCGCGCTGGGAGTCTCGACGGTGTCCAAACCCACCGAGCCCACGACCACCAAGGACGGGGCGCGAACCATGGGGCTAGAGCGAACGGCGGCGCTGGTCCGGATGGCGGTCCGACGATTCGTTGGCGGACTCCCGCGGCATCGGCTCCGAGCCGCCGTAAATCGCCGGCAAAGCGCGCTCGGGCGCCGCGTCGGACGCCGCCAACGGTCCGGCGTCGCCGAGGATGCCTCGAACGGTCACGGAGACCTTCTCGATTTCCGCCAGCCCCAGGGTTTTGGCCAGCGAGTCGCGGACGCGGTCTTGCAGCCCTCGGCTCAATTCCGGCAATGGGCGTCCGGCTTTGACCCGGCATCGCAGATCCACCAAGACACGATGGTTCTGAATCGCGACGACCGGCTTGACGGAAACGAGCCAGGGAAACTCCCCGGCGATCCGCGTGAGGTAATCCGCGATGGCCGAAACGGAAACCCGCACCTCGCCGCCGGAATTCTCGAACGCGATGAATTGGGAACGCCGACGAGACCCAATGAAAGTGGCCAGCCATGCCAACCCGACGGCCAGGAAGAGCGCGCCCAACCTCCCGGAGCGGTGCGCCGCCGCGAAGAAGGGCTGCGCCGCGGCCGGAACGGCGACCACGCGCGGGAAGCGGTTCCACAGCATCGCCGCGCCGGTGGCGAGCAGCAGGCCGACCGCGACGATCGAGACGAAGCGATGCGCGATTTTCATTTCACCGTCCCCTCCCCCGCCGACGAAGCGGCGGGCGGCACCTGAACGCTCTGCACCACCACATTGACCGCGCGAACGGACTTGCCGGTCATCTGCTCCACAGCCTTGCGCACTTCCATTTGGATCTGCCCTGCGACTCGGGGGATGTAGACGCCATACTCCAGCGCCACCGTGAGTTCGATGACCAGGCCATTATCGGCCAATTCGACGTGGACACCCCGGTCCTGTTGCCGTTTGCCGACGATGCCGGCCAGACCGTCCACCAGACCGCCGACAAAATCCACCACTCCGGGGACCTTGGCCGCCGCCAGCCGCGCGATGGCGCCGATCACCCCGTTGTGAATGTGAACAGCGCCGAAGTCCGTCTCATCGTCACGCTCTTCCGCCGCCGGAAGAGCCGGCGTGTGTTTCGCCGCGCGGCCCTCCTCGAAGACATAATTTTCTCTGCGTTCCGTCATATTTCGCTCCTCCCCGAACTCATCACGCGGGCTTGGAAACCAGGAAGCTCTCCTGCATGAAATGCTCCAAAAACGCCGTATTATACTGGCCGCGCACGAAGCGGGCGTCGGCCAGCAAGGCCTGGCCCAGCGGGGCGGTCGTGTGAACGCCTTCGATCATGAACTCCTGGAGGGCGCGGGACATCAGGGCGATCGCCTCCGTGCGGTCGCGCCCGCGCGCGATGATTTTCGCGATCATGCTGTCATAATGCGGCGACACGTCGTAGCCGGCGTACGCGTGGGAATCCACCCGAATGCCGCGGCCGCCCGGCAAATGCAGAAACTCGATGCGGCCCGGCGACGGGGTGAAATTTCTCCGGGGATCCTCGGCGTTCACCCGGAACTCGATGGCGTGTCCCGACACCGGCGTATCGCGGGAGACGAGCGAGAGCCGCTCGCCGGCGGCGACGCGGATTTGCTCCTTCACGAGATCCACGCCGGTCACCTCCTCGCTGATCGGGTGCTCGACCTGGATGCGCGTGTTCATTTCCATGAAATAAAACTGGTTCGCCGTCGCGTCGTACAGGAATTCGATCGTTCCGGCGTTGCGATAGCCGACGAACTCCGCGGCGTGCACCGCCGCCCGGTGCAGTCGTTTTCGGGTATCGGCGTTGAGCGCGGGGCTCGGCGATTCCTCCAGCAGCTTCTGATGGCGGCGCTGAATACTGCAATCCCGCTCCCCCAGATGCGCGACATGCCCGTGGTGATCGGCGATGATCTGCACCTCGATATGGCGGGCGTTTTCCACGTATTTTTCGATGTACACCGCGCTGTTGCCGAAGGCCTTTTCGGCCTCGGAACTGGCCGTCATAAAATTCTGCGCCAGGCTGACGTCGTTGCGCGCGATGCGCATGCCCTTCCCGCCGCCGCCGGCGACCGCCTTGATCAGCACGGGGTAGCCGATGGCCTGCGCGATCTTCAACGCCTCGTCCTTGTTCTGCACAACGCCTTCGCTGCCGGGAGTGACCGGCACGCGCGCCTTCTTCATGGTCTCGCGGGCCACGGCCTTATCGCCCATGCGTCGGATATTTTCCGCCGACGGGCCGATGAAGGCGATGCGGCAGTTTTCGCAAATCTCAGCGAAATGCGCGTTTTCCGAGAGAAAACCGTATCCGGGATGGATCGCATCCACATCGGCGACTTCCGCCGCGCTGATGATGTTCGAGATTTTGAGATAGCTTTCCCGCGCGGGCGGCGGCCCAATGCAGATCGCCTCGTCGGCCATCTGCACATGCAGCGACCGCTCATCCGCCTCGGAATAAACCGCCACCGACCGAATGCCCATCTCGCGGCAGGCGCGAATGATGCGCACGGCGATTTCGCCTCGATTGGCAATCAATATGCGTTCAAACATGCCGGCCTCAAATCGAGTCGAGTTCGAACAGCACCTGGCCGAATTGCACGGGCGTCGCGTTTTCGACGCAGATACGACGGATGATCCCCCGTGTCTCGGCCTTGATTTCGTTCATGACTTTCATCGCCTCGATGATCGCGACCACCGTGTCTTCCTCCACTTGTTGGCCGACCGATACGAACGGCTCCGCATCGGGCGAAGGCGCGCGGTAGAACGTGCCGACGATCGGCGACTTGATGACCGGTCCGATCGGCGCGGCGGGGGCCGCGGGGGCGGAAGCCGCCGCCGGCGCGGGGGCGGCCGCGGCGGGCGCGGGGGCGGCCGCGGGCGGCGCGACGATGACGGGCGCTTCCGGCGCAATCCGGCGCTTGAGGGCGAGGCGAACGCCCTGGTCCTCGATCTCGACTTCGGCGAGGTCGTTTTCCTTCATCAGTTCCACGACCTGTTTGACCATTTCAATATTCATGCCTTTCCTCCGTACCGTCATCTTTTCGCGCCCTTGCGCGCGCTTTTTTCCTTCGCGTTCGCGCCCAGCCGCTGCGCCAGCGCCAGCAGCGCCAGTCGGTAACCATCGGCCCCGAACCCTGCGATGACCCCGACGCAAACCGGCGCCGTCAGACTGCGCCGGCGGAACGGCTCGCGCGCCGCCGTGTTCGATAAATGGACTTCCACGCACGGCAGTCCGACGGCGGCGATCGCGTCGCGCAGCGCAATGCTCGTATGCGTATAGGCCGCCGGGTTCAGCACGATGCCGTCGGCCGCGCCCGCGGCCTCGCCGATTCGACGAACCAACTCGCCTTCGATGTCGCTTTGATAGAACTCAATCTCCATTCCAAGGCGGGAAGCCTCGAGGCGAAGCATCGCCTCGATGTCCGCCAATGTCGCGCGCCCGTATACCGTCGGCTCGCGGCGTCCCAGCAACGTCAGATTCGGTCCGTTGATCACCAATATTTTCATTTCCGACTTCGGCGCGCGATTCCTATTCGCGGCCGCCACACCTTAGCAGCGGCAAAAACGGATGTCCACCCATAACCCCATGGACGGCAGTTTTCCGTTGCGCGCCGCCGCGGAGACGACATACTGCGCGGCATGAATCCGGTCACGGAATCCCGCCGATGGATACCCGACGATTGGCTCGGTCCCCTACCCCTCGCGGAGGCCTTCCCGCATCCGGAGCGGCCGATCGAGGTGGATATCGGGTGCGGCAAAGGCCGTTTCCTACTGGCGCGCGCGCGGAGATTTCCCGCGGTGAATTTTCTCGGCATTGAACGATTGCTGGGCCGATTGCGGAAGGTGGATCGCAAGGTCGTGCGCGCCGGGCTCGACAATATCCGCTTATTGCGCATGGAGGCCTACTATGCCACAACGCATTTATTGCCCGACGCCTCGGTTTCCGCGTTCTATATTTTCTTTCCCGATCCATGGCCGAAAGCTCGCCACCATGACCACCGCCTGTTCAACGCTCCGTATTGCGACGCGCTCGCGCGCACGCTGCGTCCGGGCGGCGCCGTGCACGTGGCCACCGATCATGCGCCCTACTTCGATGAGATTGCGGCCGCGCTGCGAAGCGATCGGCGCTTCGAGGAAATTCCGCCTTTCGAACCCGCGCCCGACGAGCGCACCGATTTCGAACTGCTGTACCTGGGCCGACGGGAGATCGGCCGATGTTCCTTCCGCCGCATTTTTTCGCGTTGACGCGGCGCGCGCGGATGATAGTGTCATGCGCATCAGCGAAGGGAGCAGTGCACCATGGCGGACGAGAAAAAAGACCTGAATTCACCGGCCATACCCCAAGCCCCGAAGGCCCCCGTGAAGAGCGACACTTCCCGCATTGATTTGGCGGACGCGGAGGCTCCGCCGCCGCCGCCCGCTCACGAGACGCTCAACATCAAAGACATTCTGCCCAAGGCGCCCGTTTCGCCGAGCCCGGCCGCGCCGGCCAAGCCGCTCACGACCGTCGTGCGGGCCATCCCGGCGGCCAGTCCGAAAACCTCGACGTCGCGCATCAGTCTGGACTCCGCATTGAGTGAAACCGACGCGCTTACCGACGTGGCGAAGGACGCGACCGTGCGCGTGGATTTGACGGCGATTCAGGGCGGAGCCGGAGCGAAGGCGTCGACAATACCCGACGCGCAAAAGAATCGCACCGCGCGGATTCGCATCGAAGAGCCGACGGCCCCCGCCTCCGACACCGCCCACATCGAGCTGGCCGGCGCGCCGGCCTCCGATACCGCCCACATTTCGCTGCCCTCGGGCGGCGCGGAGGAGACGAGCCATATTTCACTGGCCGGCATTCCCACGCCGCCCGCCCCGCCGCCGAAGACGATCCGGCTCCAGCGTCCGACCACGCTTCCGAAGACGGTGGTTCTACCGCGTCCCGCCGCCGAGACCGCCGGCGCGCCGCCGAAAACGGTGGTATTGAAGCGGCCGGAAGAAGAGGGCGAAACCGGCAAAGGCGCGACGGCGCGCATCACGGTGCCTGAAGGCATTGCGCAGGCCGGTCCGGCGACGCAACGCAAGACCATCCGCATCAAGCGCCCGGATTCCGCGCCGGTGTCCGGCGGAAAAACGCTGGTCATTGCGCGGCCGACGCGCCCCGCCTCGGTCACTCTGCCGACCTCGGCGCAGGAACAAGCCGAGGAAATTGCCCGGGAAATGGAGGGCGAGCGGGAGCCGGGAGTCGCTTTTTCCCTGCTGGCCCTGGCCGCGACCCTGGTCGCCGCCGCCTTGGTTTATATTCTGGCCGCGCAGACGATCGCCCCCAATCTTCCGGTGCCCGGCCTTCGCTGAAGCGGCGGCAACGAAATTCTCGCTGTTGGGAGGGGGCGCGTTCTCCCGCAATCCTCACGAGGTCGGCAAGGATTGCGAGAGTAGAAACAGTTTGACCGCGATATCCGCGGCGTTGATCGGTTTGGCGACGCGTTCGAAGCCCGGTTTTTGTGCCGCGCGATAATGCTGCAGCGGGGTCAGGACAATCACCGGGCGCCGATCGGCGCCGGGCAATGTGCGCACGCGCGCGATGTAATCGTCCTCCGGATAGGCGTCCAGCACCAGGACGTCAAAATCATTTTCTCGGAGCAAATGCAGCGCCGTGCCGATATCACCGACACAAATTGGGCGCAGAAACGGCCGCCGCAACATCCGCGCGAGGGACTGCCGCAGACCGTCATCCTCGGAGGCCACCAGGGCGATGGCCGCCTTCACGGCGGCGCCCAACGCCGGCCCCCGCTCCGAAAACATGCCGCGCAACCGCTCAATCCCCATTTCCAATGATCGAAACAGGGAAGCATTCAGCACTTCCGGCTGCGCGTAGATTTCTTCGAAAAGCGTTGCCATGGTTTCGTCCAGATGGCGCGCCATGGAATCCGCCGGCTGTTGGCGACAGACTTGCGAAGGCGCGGACAGCGCCTCGCGCACCTTCACGAGGGCTTCGCGAATGTCTTCCGCGGTTTTCGCCGAACGCAACTCGCCGAGAAACACCGTGATGCGGTCGTCCACCGCGCACGTCTCCGCGGGCAGGTCCTGCGCAACCGGCGGCGGAGGCGGAGTCGGCGCCGACATCGGCGACGGGGTCGAAAGTAATTGAACCACTTCGTCCACCACGACGTTCGGCGGGGTCTCGCGCTTGATCAGATAACGCGTTGGGCGGGACTGCCACGTCTCCTGCATGATGCTGTCGGAGCACACGTTGGTCAGAACCAGAACGGGCAACGCTTGCAGCGAAGGGTTGTTGCGGATGAATTTCAACACCTCGATGCCGTTGAGCTTCGGCATGTTGAGATCGAGAATCACGAGGTCAGGGCGCAGGGTCTCCAGATATCGCAAAGCTTCGGCGCCGTCGCTGACCGGATCCACTTCGAGCCCGGCCTTCTTCAATTTCGCCGTATATACGGCGATGATGAACGGATCGTCATCCACCAACAGTACGCACCGTTTTTTGGCATCCAGGGGATTGGTCATGGAAACACCGCCTTTCCGATAAAAGACGCGAAGGCTTCGCGCGACGCCGCGCACTCTTTATCCGCCGCCGCCAGCCGCTCCGGCCAGCCAGATTGCTTGTCGGCGGCGGCCGTCTCCAACGCGCGAAAACACTCGGCCAGCCTCGTCAGTCCGCACGTCGCCGCGCCTCCCGCCGCGCGATGCGCGACGCGCCGGATCGTTTCCGTGTCGCCCTGCGCCGCGGCCCGCTGCAATTCGGCGAATTGATCCTCCGCCATTCGGAAAAACAAATCACCCAATTCGGCGGCCTCCGAGACATCGCCGGAAGCCGCCTCCATCAGGATTTCCGGGTCGAGCCGAAGGCCGTTTTCCGGGTGGTCCGCGGCGGGATAGGGTTCGTCGTCGGCCATCATCATTTCTCCTTGGCTTTCGGATCGCCTTTGGGGGGCGTCGCCGCGCGCGCGGCGGGCGGCGGCACTTCGACCGAGACGCCCCGGTTCTTGAGGAAAACCGCCAGCGAGCGCCCGCGCAAATTCTCTTCGCCCGCGGGCGCCGGTCCGTGCCGCGGCGCCGCCTGGCGCACTTCCGGCGGCAGATGCTCCAGGCGAACGGCATCTTTTCCGGCCGCTTGGACCGCGGATGCGATCACCCGCTCCATTTCCGTGATATTGGCCGGCCAGTCATAATTCGACAAGGCCGCCAAAGCCGCCGGCTCGAACGCCACGGGGGCGCCGGCCGCCCGCCGGGCCAGCAAGATCGCCAGCGGCGGAATGTCCTCGCGCCGTTCCCGCAACGGTGGAAGCGTGATGGTAAGCAGGCTGAAGCGTTGATACAAGGGCGCCGAAAAAGCGCCGTCGGCCACGCGGTTCGCCAGCGCGCCGCTGCTGGCGGCGAGCAGCCGGGGCGAGACGGCGGAGCGGGCGCCCATGCCTTGCATATGTTCCGCCAGCGCGGCCTGTTGATGCGGGGCGAGTCCCTCGAGATTGTCCAACGCCAGCGTTCCCTTCGAGAGCGGGTTTTCCGGCAGCGGGAGCCCGCGAATCGCTTGATCCACGGCGGCGCGCCGCTCGCGCAAACAATCCAAAAGGAGAAATTCGCCGCCGCGCCGATGGCTCAACTCATGAATCATGCGCAGGAAAGTCGTTTTGCCCGAGCCGGGTTCGCCGAGAATCAAAAGCGGAACGTTCGTCAGCGCGAGCCGGCGGGCCGTCTCAACGGCGCGACACATGGCGGGAGCGGTCGCGGCGAATTCCGTTGAACTTTGTCCCGCCGGCGCCATCGAGCATTCCGAAATCTCGTTTTTGCGTTCTCGATACAGCAATGCGCGCGAAATCGTTTCCAGAAATTCCGGAATCTTGATCGGCTTGACGACATAATCGAACGCGCCGTGCCGCATGGCCGTCAAGGCCGTCTGGATGTCGTCGTTCGCCGTAATAAAAACCGCGGGGGCGTCGAAACCCTCGGCGCGCGCGAGGTCCAGCAGCGTCAATCCGTCCATGGGTTTCATCATCAAGTCGGTCACCAGCATATCGAACGACCGATGCTTGATTTCCTGGAGCGCCGCCGCCGCGGTATCCGTGGCGTGCGTCTGATATCCGCGCTGCTGAAGGACGCGCTCCAAGATCATTCGAAGCGGCGGATCGTCCTCGACGATGAGAATAGCGCCTGGCATTTACGGCTCCCGGTTGTTTCAAACCATGAACTGAAAAAAAGACGCCGTCAAGTCGGCCTCGCCGCCGGCGGCGTTTCCGCTTCGCGCAGCATCTTCTCTTGAGCGTTCCGCCACTGTTCGGCGCCGCGGCGGGCCAGATCCAAAACGGCATCCAGATGGCTTCGAGAAAAGGTTTGTCGTTCCGCCGCGCCCTGCACTTCGACCAGATCGCCGCGGCCCGTGAATACGACATTCAAATCCGCGTCGGCGAGCGCGTCCTCCGCATAACACAGGTCGAGAACCGCCGCGCCGCCGAAGAGGCCGGCGCTCACCGCGGCGACCGAGTCGCGCAGGATGCCGCCGGGAAGGCGGCCCTCGGTCTGCGCGCGGCGCAGCGCGAGAGCCAGGGCGGTCCACGCCCCGCTGATCGCGGCGGTGCGCGTCCCGCCGTCGGCTTGAAGAACGTCGCAATCCACCCACACCGTCCGCGCGCCCAGCGCCCGCAGGTCCGTGACGGCGCGCAAAGCGCGCCCGATCATGCGCTGAATCTCCATGGTCCTTCCTTCCAGCCGCCCCAGGGTGGACTCGCGCGAAGTGCGGGAGGCTGTGGCGTAGGGAAGCATACGATATTCCGCGGTGAGCCAGCCCCCTTCCACGCGTTGTTCGCGCATCCAACGAGGAACGCCCTCTTCGATCATCACGGCGCACAGAACGCGGGTCGCGCCCAGGGCCACCAACACGGAGCCTGCGGCGGCGGGGGCGGGATTCAATTCCCAGCGAATTGGGCGCATCTCGTCGGCCTGGCGGCCGTCCGGCCGCGCGGTTTGCGATACGGAGTTATCCATGGCTTTCCTTTTTTTTACGTTCGCGTGTTTTTCCCTTTACCGTCGCGCTCCGGCCGGCGCCGGCGTCCGATTGCGCCGCCAAAAGCCCGAGGATGCCCAGACTCACGACCAGACTGCTGCCGCCGTGGCTGACCAGCGGCAGCGGAATACCGGTCAGCGGGATCGCCTTGGTCACGCCGGCCGTGTGCAACAAGGTTTGCGCCGCAAGCGTCACGGTCAGACCGACCGCCAAATAGCGGGAAAAGTCGTCCCGTTGCCGGCCCGCGACGCGAAGTCCCACCGTGAAAATGGCGCTATAAAGCAATAGCATCAGACCGCAGCCGAGAAAACCGATTTCTTCGCCCCAGACGGCGTAAATGAAATCCGACGCCGCGATCGGCACCAAATGGGGAAAACCGGCGCCCAATCCCCGTCCCCAAAAGCCGCCGTGATACATCGCCGCCAGACCCTGCAATAATTGCCATCCGCTACCCGCCTCGTCCTGGAACGGATTCCGCCAGACCTGCCAGCGCACCCGCGCGTGGGCGATGCCTTGAAAAGCGATCGCGGCGATTGCGACCAACGCGAGATAACCGACGAGCGCATGCCAGGTCTTTCCGCCGGCCAGCGCCAGCAGGGCCACCGCGGTTGCGCACAACAGCAGCGCCAGCCCGAAATCGCGGTGCAGGGCCAGCAACGCCAGCGGAGCCCCCAGATAGAGCGACAGCGCGGCCAGCAATCGGGCCGAAGGCCGCGGCAACACGCCCTGTCCCAGCGTCTTTCCCTGTTCCGCAAGGATGCCCGCGTAACAAATCGGCAGGAGGATTTTCACCAATTCCGAGGGATTCGTCAAACCGGCCAGGTACAATCCACCGCGAAATCGGCGTCCGAAGATCGCCATACCGGCCAGTATCGCGATCGCCAGCCCGCCGGCCAGATGCGCCCCTCCCGCCAGCATCCGGTGTCGGCCGCCGCCCAAACCGCGGCGCAGCGCCAAGGCGAGCGCGACGC
>CALGXT010000116.1 GCA_937935255.1 uncultured bacterium
TGCTGATCATCGGTCTGTTGGCGGCGATCGCGATCCCGTCGTTCACGCGGGCGCGCACGCGGGCGCGCATCAGCGCGTGCATCAACAACCTCCGCCAGATTGACTCGGCGAAGGAACAGTGGGCCATGGAGAACAACGCCAACGATGGCGCCAACGTCACCAACACCGCCCTCCAGCCGTACATCAAAGGCAATTGGCCGACCTGTCCGGCGGGCGGCGCCTACACGATCGGAGCGATCGGGACGAATCCGACCTGTAACATAGCCAACCACGTGCTTCCGTAATTGACGCGTAAAGAAGCATGAAGAAAAGCCCCCGGCTTTCGGGCCGGGGGCTTTTCAAAAATTTTTGACGAAGACGTCAGTGGAGGCTTTTTTTCGGGTGGATTCTTTATGCCCCGTGCGCCGGAAAACAAAATCGGGGGTGACGCGGGTTGAGCTGTCGGCGGTGGTTCTGATGGCGGGATCGTTGGCGGCGGTTTTGGCGCTTTCTTATTCCCGCGCCCGGCGTCGGGCCCGGACGCCCGTTTGCGTAGGCATTTTGCGTTTCAAAGGCGCGGCGCAGGAGATTTGTGCGATGAAAAATCGCTTGGGCGAAGGCGATTCGGTGAGCGATCTGACGCCGTATTGGAGGGGCGGAGTGACGCCGGAGTGCCCCGCCGCAGGCGCTGATACGGTCGTTGTGATCGGCATGAAACCGACGTGCGCGGAGTATGGGCGTGTCCTGCCGTGATGCCGGCTTCGAGGCGTCCGCGCCATGAGCGATGTCGAGTTCGTGTGTTCCCAATGCGGCGATAAGATTCTTCTTTCCGAGTTCGCCGAGAAGATCCCCAAGTGCGCGCGCTGCGGTAATCCCGACTTGAAGCGCGCCGGCGGGCGGCCGAGTTTATCGCCGGTCAACATCGCCCGCGGCGGGCCGCGGCGCGACCTCAAGGGGGATGTCATTGAGACGCGCGCGGCCGCCGACCCTATGCCGGTGCGCGGCGTCGAAAACTTCCGGAAGCAGGCGGCGTCGCGCGTCGGCAAAGAAGGTCTGCCTTCCGCGATCCTGGGATGGATCGTGTTTCTGGTCTTTGCCGTCCCTTTCGGATTGCTGCTTTTCGGCGCTCGAACATCGCCCCAATGGATGGATATTCATCGGCAGGCCCGATGGGGCGGAGTCGCCGTCCCTTTTTTGATCGTCGTGATCGAGGGTTTTCGGGAGAGCTCCTGGCGCGGGCTTTTGTGTTTCTTCCCCCCTTATCTTCTCTGGCACGCCTTGACGCGCGTGGAAAGCTATTGGCGGCAGTCGCTGGTAATGGGCGCGCTGGCGCTGTTGATGTCGGAATATTTCCTGCTCAAGGACGTTTCGATGGTGGCGGAGATCGGCGCCTCCGTCTCGCGGGGCATCGAGAGTGTCAGCGGTTTGATCCGCCGCGCGGGCGAGGCCGGCGATTTGAAGTAGGGCGCAAGCGCGCCGCGCAGGAATCTCTAATTCGAGGGCGTTTCGTCCCCGGTCTTTTTGGGACTTGAGGATTCAGCCGGCGATTCCTCCGCGGCGCGCGGCCGCCGCCCCACCCAGGTGTTATACGCGGCATATTTCCATTCGAGCTGCGGAATATTCGGCTGGGAACTGCGGGAGCGCATCAGCACGAGGCGGTCTTCGGGCCGCATCTTTTCCACCCAGGGCTTCAGCAGCGATTCGTCATAGCGATATTTCTGGATTTCGCGGAAAACGCGCAGGTCTTCCTCCGGCATCATGCCCGCCTCGTGGCCCAGCATATAACGCCACGGGCCGTTGGGGTTCGCGAAGAAGGTGTCGTAATAGACCAGCATGCTGTCGCTGTAAAGAATCCCGCCCGGATCGGGCAGCCAGCCGGCCTGCGCCGGGTCGTCCATGCTCAGGTAATCTTTCAGTTCGCTGTTGTTCCAGCGCGAACCGATATCCGCCGTGTGCGCGAGATAAACGGCGGCCAATGCCAGACCGCCGAACGCCGCCGCCCGCAAATCCCGTCCGCCGCGCGGCAGCCGCTCCAGTCCGGCGCGGAAAAACTCCGCCAGAACGAGCAGAAACGCGGAGGCGCCCCAATCGTGCCAAAACCGCCCGTTGTACAGCCCAAACGTCCATCCGAGCAGCGTCAGCCATACCGCCGGCCAGGAGAGCGGTTCGCGGACCGGTTCGCCCAGCAGCCGCAGCGCGGCGAAGCCGCCGATCAGGAGCACGAGCGGCATGACGTTGAACACGGGTTGGAATTCCGTGGCCAGCATGTGCGTGGCCTCCGCGGAAGTCAGGGCCAGGATCGAATGATAAATTTGCTTGTAAAGGAATTCGAATGGACGGCCGAACGCCAGGGCGGCCAGCAGGCTGCCGGCCAGCCACGCGACCGCCGCCCGCCCGGCATCACGGAAACGCCGCGCGAGCGCGAGCGAGATCGGAAACAGCGCCCATAAGTGCCAAGCGCCGTGCGTCCACACCGCGAAGGCGATTAAAAGCGCCGACCCCGCCGTTCTTTTCCATGGTTTTACAGCCGGCGCTTTCCATACGGACAGCAAGATGAGCAGCGCCGTCGCCGCAATAAGATAGGGCCGCCCCAGAAACAGGCGCGGCATCGTGTAGCCCGCCATCGCCAAGAGCAGCGCCAGCCCCCAGGCGAGCGGCGCGCGCGAGTACAATAGTTGTCCGGTCAGCAAAAAGGCCCAGGCCAGCGCCACGATGGAAAACGTGAGCAGGTCTTCCTTCCCCAGCCCCAACCGGCGCAACCCCGCCAGAATCCGGTGCCATCCCGCGTTGTGGTCGAAATCGCCCCACTCGGGCCGCGTGACCAAAATGTCCGACCAGGACCGTCCGCTGACCGCCTTGGCGACATGCCGGTTGGCGTCGTCCAGCGGACGAAAGTTATAGGCGATGATGCGCAGCGGCACAATAAAGAGCGCGCATAACGCCAACACCAAATATAATTTGCCGTTGAGGTTGCACAGCGCGGAAAGCCATCCGCCTCCGGAACTCTCAGGGTCGTCTTCCATGGTCGTCTCCCACAGCGGGCCGCTTGCGCTCGCCGCGCGCGCACGCATACCACCGCCCGCCCTCGGCGTCAATGTCGCGTGTTTTTGCGGGCGGTTCTCGCTGTCGAATTTCGCGCGACCGTGATAGAATTGAAAATCACGCGGCGGAGTTTTCGCATGAACATCAACTTTTTCAAGATGCACGGAGCGGGCAACGACTTTCTGCTTTTTGACGACCGGGCGCTTTCTTTCCCCGCGGCGGATGCCGCCTGGCTGCGTCGGATCATGCAACGGCGCACCGGCGTCGGTTCCGACGGCGTATTGCTGATTCAACCCTCTTCCCGCGCCGATTTCCGCATGCGGTTCTTCAATCCCGACGGCGGCGAGGCGGAGATGTGCGGCAACGGGGCGCGATGCGTCGCGCGCCTGGCCCACGAGCTCGGCGCCGCGCCGGCACGGATGACGATCGAGACCGCCGCCGGCCTCGTGCGCGCGGAGGCCCTGGGAGAGCGCGTGCGCCTCGGCATGACGGATCCGCGCGATTGGCGGATGGATCGCATGCTGGAGGCGGAAGGGCGCCGCTGGGCCTATGGCTTCGTCAACACCGGCGTCCCGCACGCCGTCCTGCGGGTGGAGCAGCTCGACGATCTGGACGTGGAACGTTTCGGCTCAGCCATTCGGCATCATCCCGATTTCCAGCCCGCCGGCGCGAATGCCGACTTTATCGAGGTCGCAGGCCCCGCCCGCCTCCGAATTCGAACATTCGAGCGCGGCGTGGAGTCCGAAACGTGGGCCTGCGGCACCGGAATCGTGGCCGCCGCGCTGGTCGCGGCCCGCGCGGGCTGGGTCCGCTCGCCGGTCGCGGTCGTGACGCGAGGCGGATACGAGCTGACAGTGGCGTTCGAGGGCAGCGGGGATCATCTATGCGGCGTGACGCTCGATGGGCCGGCGGAGCACGTTTTCCGCGGCACGATCGCGTATCCGTGAGCCGGAACCGTTGCGCGGCGATGCTCGTCGCGGCGGCGCTGGCGCCGGCCGCGCTTTCGCGCGGCGCGGCCGCTCCGCAAATTCCCGCCTCGTTCCGCGAGATCCGCGCCGCCGCGCCCGCCGCCGCGTCCGGTCTCCCGGCGCGGGTCGCGCGGGACGCGCTGACGGCCGGTCTCGCGCGGGAGGGAACGGCGGCGTTGGCGGAGTTCGTCGTCGGCGCGGTCGGCCGATCGGGGCCGCCCAGCTCCCCCGCCGCCATCGAAACGCTGGCGGCGGCCGCGGACGGCGCCTTTCTGCTTTCCCTGGCGTCGGACGTCCGCTTGCGGCCGGAATTCGCCGATTGGCTTTTCGCTTCGGACGAGCGCTGGGGCCTGTTGGCGGAAACGGTTTCGCCGCACGATCGCTTGCCGGAGGCGCTCGGCATTCTCGAGACGTTGTACGCGCACGATCCGAAAGATCGCGACGCGTTTTTCGAGTTGATTCTCGCGATCGCGCTGGTGTGGGATCAGCCGCGCCCGCCCTTGCACGGCCAAATGGGATCCGCGCCGCCCGCCTTCGAGCCCCGGATTCCGGAGCGCTATGATTACTTCAAGGCGCTGTACCGGAGCGGTTCCGCCCGCATGCCGTACGACCGGTTGAATGTCGCCTCGCTGGTGTTCGTGGTGGACACGCCCGCGCCGCTTTCGGAGCTTGAATGGGCGCGGAAAAACGTCCGCGGCACGAACGCGGCGTGGGGGAAGAAATATTACGAGATTCGATACAACCAGCTGCGGCTGGCGCAATCGGTCTTCGTATGGCCGCACGGCGCCTACACCCTGGCGAATATCGAGGCGCGCGGCGGGCTCTGCGTGGATCAGGCCTACTACGCCGTCCTGACCGCCCGCGCCTGGGGCATCCCCGCCATCTTCTTCGCGGGGCCCGGCCGCCGCGGCGGGCACGCGTGGTTCGCCTATTTGCGCGGGGAAAACCGTTGGGAGATGGACATCGGGCGCTACGAGGAGGATCGCTACCAGACCGGTTTCGCCGTCCATCCTCAGACCAACCGCCCGCTCACCGATCACGAACTGGCCTATCAGTGCGAGCGCGCGCTCCGGCGGCGGGAATTCGACGACGCCCAGCGCGCGGCGCGGATCGCGCAGGTCTTGTTGGCCGCGGGCGACGCCGCGAACGCGCGGATTCTCGCCGGTCGGGCGCGCGGGGCCGTCCCGCTGTATTTGCTCCCGTGGGATATCGAGGCCGCCGCGCTCCTCCGAATGGGCGACCCCGCCGGCGCGCTCGATCTCTGGAACCGACAGGTCGAGGTCTTCCGTCGTTTTCCCGATGTGGAGGCCGGCGTCCGCACGCGGCAGGCCGAGCTGCTGCGGCGGATGGGACGCGAGGCGGAGGCGGCGCAATTGATGGCGGACGCCGCGCGGCGCGTCGGCGGGCGGCGCGAGGACCTCGCGCGCGCCGTCCTCGCGGGGGAGGCGAACCGCGCGCTCGAAGCCGGAGACGCCGCGGCGGCGCGGGCGCAGCTCGAAGCGCTGCTGCGCGGCCAGCGGAAGGAGGGGGCGAAAATCATCCCGCTGCTTCGGCAGTATGTCGAAATCGCAAAGCGCAGCGGCGAGGCCGAGAGCGCCGCGCGTTTCGTCGAATCGTACGCGAACCGGCTGCGCCGCGAGCTGCGCGATACCGGCGCGCCCGAAAAAGAGTTGCGCGAAATCCTGATGACGGCCTATACGAACGCCGGCGATGAGCGTAAAATCGAGGCGTTGCGGCAGGAGACGGAACGGGAAAAGAAAAGAGGGCGGCCATGATAAAAAATCGCTTTCGCGGATGGCGTCTGGGCCTCGTGGGGGGAATGACCGTCGCCGTCGCGGCCCTGGCCCAGGATGGCGCAGGCTTGACGGGCGAATATTATGGCGATAAGGAATTCAAGGAGCTGAAGCTCACCCGCATTGACCCCGAGGTGAACTTCGATTGGAAAAACGGCGCCCCCGATCCCGCCCTGCCCGAGGACGGTTTTTCCATTCGATGGACGGGACAAGTAGCGCCGGCCTATTCGGAGCAATACACCTTTTATGTGCGAGCGGATGACGGATGCCGTTTGTGGGTCAACGGTCAGTTGATCCTGGAGGACTGGCGGCGAAAGCCCGCCTCGGAAGCGAAGGGCAGCATCGAATTAAAGGCCGGCGCGCGATACGATATTCGCCTGGAATATCTCGAGGAGATCAGCGTGGCGTCGGTGCAATTGAGCTGGTCCAGTCCGAGTCAGCCGAAAGAAATCATCCCGCAGGGGCGCCTGTTCCCCGTCCGCCTGGCTTCGCCCGCTCCGCCGCTGGAGGAAACTCCGGATTTGTCCGCCTTGCCTGCCGGCAGCGTCCGCTACGCCCACGGCGCGCCGGTGGCGGGAACGCCGACTCGGATCGCGGCGGAAGGCCTGGAAATTCAAACGCCGCGCGGGCCGCAGACCATTCCCTGGGCGCAACTGGCGTTGGGGACGCGCTATCGGCTTCAACCCGGCTTCCGCGATGCGCTCCCGAAAATACTGAAGGGCGAGGCGGTCGAGGCGCGGGAGCAGCCGCCCGCGCCCGCGCCCGAAGCCGCGCCCGCTTCCACATCCGCTTCGCCGGCGCCCGCGGCGCCGTCCGCGGCTTCCGCGCCCGCGCCGACGCCGCCCGCCGCTCCAAAGCCGGCGGCGGCAACTCCGAAGCCCGCGGCGACCGCCGCGAAGAACACGTTTCCTGAAAACACGTTTCCGGCGCCGGCGAAAACCCTGATTTACGCCCTGACGTTCACCGACAATCCCGCCGATACCGTGGCGGTCGGAATCAATTTGGGCGATCAGGGCAGGCTGCCCGAGAACATGGTGTATTGGTGGCCGTACCGGCAGCCGACTCCCGCTCCGGAATGGGTCAAAAACAGCCGCGCCGGTCCAGGTAATTTTCCGCCGCTGCAGTGGAGCGGCACGCGGGAAGGCCACGATGTGGAAATCGAACTGATCCCCCTGTTCCGGGGAGGCCACGGCAAGACGACGGCGCAAGGTCTGATGACGCTCACAGCCCGCAAAGGCGGCGCGCGCGCCCGCTATCTCTTGCGACATACGGAAATTCCCGCCGGGCCCGATACCGCGCCGCTCAAAATTTCCACACCCTTCGCAGCCCCGATCATCACGCTGCGCATCACCGGCGGCGGACAGCAGTTGTACGCGGCGATCAAGGTCGGAGGCTGGGATATTCTCCCGCTGTCCGGCGTGGAAAACAACCTCAACGTCGAGGTGTTCGACGCCAAGGGCCGATCGGTCGAAAAAGGCCGCGTGAAGACCGATGAAGAAACCTTCAAGAGCAAAACCGAACCCTGGCAGCACGAATTCAAGCGGATGAAGGGCGGCGAGACGTACACCATCAAGGCCTCCATCAACCTCGGCTCGCTTTTCGGAGAGGCGAAGGCGGAACAATCCGTACAGGCCGTGGATTTGAAGTTCTGAACGCCGAGGCCGCCGACGGCCGGCGG
>CALGXT010000117.1 GCA_937935255.1 uncultured bacterium
ACTTCTTATTCTCTGTCCCTTTGGCAAACTCCGGCGCTCGCTGTAGCTCCGGCGCTCTGCCGCCGGAGCTTTGTTCCCAGATTTTCCGCTGGAGCAGCCGCCTCCGACAAGGCTTCGGTAATCGCTGTAGCTCCGGCGCTCCGCCGCCGGAGATTTTTTGCCCAAACCTTCCGCCGGAGGACCGGCGGAACTACAGCGCTTCTGCCGGAAGAGCCGCCTCCTCTAAGGCTTCGGCGTGCCAAGCCGGCGGAACTACAGTGCTTCCGCCGGAGGAGCCGCCTCCGCCAAGGCTTCGGCGTGCCAAGCCGGCGGAACTACACCTCTTCCGGCGAGAGACCGCCGGAACTACAGCGCCGTCGCTACCGCGTTCCGCGAGGCAAAGGCTGCCGGCGGCTCGAGCAAGCTCGAGCCCTTCGGGCGTTCTCGCGCCGACCTCTGGCCCGATTTCGTATTCTCTGTCCCCATATTCTACGGCGCGGCGGGCCCTGTCCCTTGCGCCTCCATGGTTGATTTCAGCGGGACGGGCGAATAGTCTACGCGCGTTGCGTCTGCAATCGCGGGAGTCGCGGCATGAACGGGGTTCCGCGGGGCGACGGTTCGGAGTTTGTCCATGATCAAAGTCAAAGTGGTGGGCGCGGGCGGCTATGGGGGCGTAGGCATTGTCGAACTCCTGCTGCAGCATCCGGAGACCCAAATTGTTTGTCTGGCGGCGGCCGCCGAAACGGGCATGGCCATGAGCGAGCTGTATCCCCATCTCGCGGGCTTCTGCGACCTGCCGATCCTGCCCTATACCGATCCCAAGGCGCAGGAACCGGCGGATATGGTCTTTTTCTCGACGCCGGACGGCGTGGGCATGAAGCACGCCGCGGCCGAGCTCGCGCGCGGCGCGAAAGTGGTGGATTTCAGCGGCGATTTTCGATTTCCCACGGCGGCGGCGCACGCGGAATACGCGCGGCGCGCGGGAAAAGAAATGGCGCATGCCGCGCCCGATCTCCTCGCCGAAGCCGTCTATGGTTTGGCCGAGCTGCACCCGCCGCGGCTCGGCCGGGATGCGCGCCTGGTCGGCAACGCGGGCTGCTTCGCCGTCAGCGTCCTGCTCGGTCTGGCCCCCGCGGCGGCCGCCGATCTGGTGGACCCGCGCCGCATCATTTGCGACTGCAAAACCGCGATCTCCGGCGCCGGCAAAAAAGCGACCCCGACCTATCATTACCCCGCGCGCTACGAAAACATGAACGCCTACAAGCTCGCCGGCCACCAGCATGTCTGCGAGGTCGAACAGGAACTCAAACGCCTGTCGGGCCGGGATTACCGCGTGACCTTCACGGCGCAAGTCGTGCCCATGTGCCGCGGAATCCTCTCCTGCCTCTATGGCGAATTGCGCGACGGTTTCACCCCGGCGGCGGTGATGGAGGCCTATCGCGAATATCATCGCGGCCACCGCTTCGTGCGCATTTACGACCGAAAAGCCTCCGTCGGCACGATTCACGTGCGCGGCGGCAATTTCTGCAACTTGATCGTGGATGTGGACGAGCGGACCCGCACCTTGCGGGTGATCTCGCATATCGACAATTTGATGAAGGGCCAGGCGGGCAACGCGCTTCAGAACATGAATATTCTCTTCGGCTTGCCGGAGACGATGGGGCTGGATCGCCCGGGACAAAATCCTTGACTCCGCCGCGGCGGCGATGAAGACGAAGCCCAATTCCCGAAAGACTGGCGCGAAAGCTCGCAACGACGCCGTGGCGGCGATGATCGCTCGCGGCGTCGAGGTGCGGTGCCCGGAGTCCGTCGAGATCGCGCCGGACGTGCGCCCGGAACGCATCGCCCCCGGCGTCGTGTTGCATGCCGGCACGCGACTGCGCGGCGCGGAGACCTCCATCGGTCCCGATTGCGAAATCGGCGCGGAAGCGCCGGCCACGGTCGAAAACTGTCGTTTGGGGCGCGGCGTGGCGCTGAAGGGCGGCTTTTTTTCCGGCGCGACGTTTTTGGACGGCGCGAACATGGGCAGCGCGGCCCATGTGCGCCCCGGCACGTTGCTCGAGGAGGAGGCCAACGCCGCGCACGCCGTCGGTTTCAAACAGACCATTCTGCTTCCGTTCGTCACGGCGGGCAGTCTCATCAACTTTTGCGACGTCTTGATGGCCGGCGGCGCCGACCGGAAAAATCACTCGGAAATCGGTTCCTCCTATGTTCATTTCAACTTCACGCCCTATCAGGACAAGGCGACGCCGTCGCTCCTCGGCGATGTGCCGCGCGGCGTGCTGTTGGATCGCCCGCCGATCTTTCTCGGCGGTCAAGGCGGCATGGTGGGCCCTTGCCGTGTCGAGTACGGCGTGGTGATCGCCGCCGGCTGCCTACTGCGCAAAGACGCCTTGGAACCGAATACGCTGGTTGCGCCGCCCGCGCTCGGCGCGATGACGAAACCGTTTCCGCCCGGGGGCGCGCGCGCCTTGGGCCGCGTACTGCGGAATAATTTTATCTTTTTGGGCAATCTCCACGCGCTGCGCGAGTGGTATCTGCGCGTGCGCGCGCCGTTCATGGAGCGCGATCCATGGTCGGCCGCGTGTCTGCGCGGCGCGCTCGAGATTTTGGAGGAGGCGATCGCGGAGCGAGCGCGGCGCTTGAAGGAGCTGGCCGGCCGCGTGGTCGCCGGCGACGCCGCCGCCGTGCGATGGAAAGAGCATGGCGTCGAGCGGGCGGAACGCGCGGCGACCGCCGCCGCGGAATCCGTCGGGGCCCCGGCGCGCGACCGGTTTTTGGCCGCGTGGGCGAAAGCGGATCGCGCCGGAGGCTATATCGCCGCCGTCCGCGCGTTGACCGCCGAGCAACGCCGGGCGGCGACCGAGTGGCTGCAGGCGATCGTGGAGGCCACGGCGCGCATTTGGACGGAAAACTGAAGCGAGGAGCATCCCATGGCGGAACGATTGTTCGGAACGGACGGCGTGCGCGGCGTGGCCAATGTGCCGCCGATGACCGCGGAGATGGCGATGGCCATCGGCCGCGCGACGGCGCACGTCTGCAAGCGCCACAACCCCCGCGGGCCGCACCGCATCGTCATCGGCAAGGACACCCGCTTGAGCGGCTACATGCTGGAAACCGCGCTCACCGCCGGCATCTGCTCGATGGGCGTGGATGTGCTGCTGGTCGGCCCCATGCCGACGCCCGGCATCGCCTTCATCACCCGTAGCATGCGCGCCGACGCGGGCCTCGTGATTTCCGCCTCGCACAATCCCTTTCAGGATAACGGCATCAAAATCTTTTCGCGCGACGGCTACAAACTGCCCGACGCCGAGGAGGACGAAATCGAACGGCTGATCCGCTCGGGCGAGCTGGACAACATCCGTCCGACCGGCGATCGCATCGGCCGCGCCCGGCGGATTGACGATGCCATGGGCCGCTACATCGTCTTTTGCAAGAACACCGTCCCCGACGACGTCTCCTTCGAGGGCCTGAAAGTCGCGCTCGATTGCGCCAACGGCGCCACCTACAAGGTTGCGCCGATTGTTTTTTGGGAACTGGGCGCCCAAGTGACGGCCATCCATCACGAGCCGGACGGGACCAATATCAACGACCGCTGCGGCTCGCAGCACCCGGAGGATCTGGCGGCGAAGGTGTTGGAAGTCGGCGCGGATATCGGGTTGGCGTTCGACGGCGACGGCGACCGCCTGATTGCGGTGGATGAGCGGGGACGGGCGATCACCGGGGACCATATTCTATTCGTGTGCGCCCGGTATATGAAAGAGCGGGGCGCGCTTCCGAACAATCTCGTCATTTCGACGGTGATGAGCAATTTCGGCTTTGGCGTCGCTTTACGCGATCACGGCATCCGCCACGGCGCGGCGAAAGTCGGCGACCGTTATGTGTTGGAAATGATGCAAAAAGAGGGCGCGGCGCTGGGGGGCGAGGCTTCCGGTCATGTCATCTTTCTTGATCATCACACCACGGGCGACGGCATCGTCACCGCGCTGCAATTGCTGGTTGCCCTGCGGCGCTCCGGCCGCAAACTCTCGGAACTGGCGGACGAAATGCCCCTGTTCCCCCAAAAGCTCGTGAACGTGGATGTCGCGCGCAAGCCGCCGGTGGAAGAACTGCCGGAACTGGCCGCCGCGATTCGCGCGGCGGAGGCGGAGCTGGGCGATCGGGGCCGCGTCCTCGTCCGCTATTCGGGCACGCAGGCGATGTGCCGCGTGATGGTCGAAGGACCGAACGACGAAATCGTGGAACGCCTCACGGCCGCGTTGGCGGCGGTGGTACGGCGTCTGATCGGCGCGTGAGGGTCGCCGGAATTCGGGCCGGCCGTACGGCCCTCCAGAGTCGTTCGCCGATCAACGAGGCGGCGCTTTGCCGGCTATCGAAGCGCGAAATCCGAGGTTTACGCCGGCATACGGCGGCGCTCTCCTACGAAGGCGCGCCGGACAGGGATCTCATCTCCTCATTTGAGGGCCGCCGATCGCCGGGTCAAAAGCCGGTCAGCGGGATTTTCCAGAGCGGCGGTTGCCGCATCGGCGCTCCGACGAGCAGCCGATCGCCGTCCGGTCGGCATTCCTCGATACCCCATTCGGTCACGGCGCCGTCGAAAAATCCGACGGCGATGCGGTCGCCCGCGGGACCGTGCCGATAGCGGAACGAGTTGCTCGGTTCCCCCTGCGGAAATGGCGAGGAATCTCCATCGGCAAAAAGCGCGATACGCGAGGGGTCGGGCACTTGAGCCAGCCGTAATCCCCGGTAAGGATCGCTCCACTGATCGTTTCGCTCCAGCCAGAAGCCATTCGCGCCATACCCGGGGCGATAGGCGCCGAAATTTTTCGGCGGCCAGTCGCCCGTGTCGCGGATGGGCAGAATCGAGCGGTCGGGCAGCAGCCGCAGATTCGACGGTCCGGAAGAGGGACATCGCAGCATCTGCTCCGGAAATCCCTGGGAGATGCCATAGTCGTACCAGGCGGTCGAACGCAGGCCATTGATCGGATGGGCGCTGGTCTGCGAACTCGGCAATCGGCCCTGGTGGTCGTCCGCGTACTGGTGCACCGAGGCAACCCACTGGCGAAGCCGGCTCCGACAAGCGACCGATCGGCCCGACGCTCGCGCGGCATTGAGGGCGGGGAACAACAGCGCCATCAGCACGCCCATGATGGCGACCACAACGAGCAGTTCGATGAGCGTGAAGGCGGCGGTTTTCGTCCGCGCCGCTCGATACACCGGATGAACCGGCGTCCTGTGACGCCGACTCAAGAAATCCCTCATCCGGCGCGGCTCCTCAAAAAAGAAAGGGCCGCGGAGGCGGCCCTTTCTTGAAGGCGGGGAAATCATGATCTCATGACCGGCGCAACCGCCGCCGGAGCGCGAGCAGCGCTCCGGCGCCCAACAACATGCCGATCGTCCCGGGTTCGGGAATGGCGCTGAACGTGAAATTATCGATCGCCAAGGCCTGATCGTTACCGGCGTCATTCAGTTCGCGAAAACGGATCCAGAGCTGTTGTCCGTTGGCCCAGGAGGGAGTCCCGGAAAAGGAAACACCGGCTACGCGATTGGCCGCGGCATTGCCGTCAATGGCGCCGACGTTGGCATTTGCCGGCGAATTGGTGCTGGCTCCCGATGTCCACGTGCCGGTGAACCAGTCCAACGGCGTCGGCGTTGACGCGGGTCGGACAATCCATTCCACCACCAACGGCTGGGCCGTCGTGTTTTGGTCCCGCCACTGTTCGACATCGTATCGCGCGGTAAAGCTGGTCAGAGTAAGCCCCGTATTGTTCGTCAGAATGATGCCCCAATAACCTGCGGTATTGTTGGTGGATGCTAAACCGAAATAGGTTCCTCCGGAGCCGAGACCGCCCAGGGCGCGCTCGGTGGAACTGTCCGCTCCGAAACTGAAAAAAGCGCCTGTAGTGCTGGAGCCGTTGCTGATTGATATCAAGCTGGGCGAAGCGGCCGACGTCGGTGTGCCCGAAGTCGGACTGACGCGCACGGAAAGGTACCATCCCGCCAACGTGGCGTTGTCAGTCCAAGTGGCGTTGCTGCCGGTGTAGGGCAAGGAATCGAAATCCTGCGAGTACGTGCTGTTCACGATGGAATACGAGATGGCCGCATACCCCGATTGAACCATCGCGCCGATCGCCAATGCCGCGAATATCTTTTTCGTGTTCTTTTTCATGTCACAATCTCCGGTTGGATGGCCGCGCCAACTTTCTTTTTTCGGCCATCTAGTTTTACATAGACTAATTTATTCCTTCACGTATGCAAGCAAATTATTGTTAGAAATGGATGCGACGGGCATCGGTCAAAGTTCGAGGCTCCGAGGTCTGGGATGCCTCCACAGCGGGTGATGTGCCGCCGGAGCAGGCGCCTGTCCCGGGAGCAATGGTCCATTCGATCCGCTCCAGCGCCCTGCGAAGCTCG
>CALGXT010000118.1 GCA_937935255.1 uncultured bacterium
GCGGCGGCGGTTGCGGTTCCGCCGGGCCGGGCGCGCTCGCGGAGGCCTGACCCGCTGCCGGCGCTGCGGTGGGAATCTCGGACGGCGCGGGCGTCCGCAGGGCATCGCCCGGGTCTGGAAGCGCGCGCCCGGGCGCCGAAACAATCTGTGTCAAATCCACGATCTTGCCGCCCCGATCTTCATGCGAGAGGTCGGCCAGGGCGCGCTCGCGCTCGACCATTTCGCGGATCGCGTCGGCCAGCGCGCCTTCCGCGGCGGCGCCTTTTCTCCGCGCGGCTTCCAGACGGGCTTCGCTTGCGGCGGCCATCGCCTCGATCTGCCGGCGGGCCTCGGTCAGCTCCCGCTTCAATTGTTCGAGTCCGGCGCGGGTTCGAACGGGGGTGCGCACGGTGAAAATTTCGTCCGCGCCCCGCCGCAGCGGCATCGGCACATCCACTCCGCGGCGGGCCTCATGAAGGGTCGTGCCCTGGATGAGGGCCAGCTCGGCCGCGCGAATCTCCCGGTAGTGCAGCGTGCCGCGAGCCTCCGAGGCGCGCGCCCGTTCGTAAACTTGAGCGACGGCGCGCGACGCGTCCGGGGTCGGCGGCGCCGACGGCGTGTCCGCCGATCCGGACGCCGGCGCGCGGGCCGTCGCCGAGAGCAACAGTGCCATCGCGTATTGCTGGGCGGCGAACGCCGCCTCCTGGGCCGGAGCGGCGGCTCGTAATGCTTCGGCGATCCCCAACGCGCGTTGCGCGCGTTCCGAAGCCCACGCCTGGGCCCGCGCTTCGATCTCGGCGAGACGGCGCTCGTTCTCCGTGTGGCGCGCTGCCGCGCGTTCCAGCGCCTCCCGCGCGCGCTCCGCGCGCTCCGCTATGCGTTCTCCTTCACGCTCCGCGCGCGCCAGGGCCTGGCGCGCGCGTTCCGCCGCGTTTCGAAACTCTGCGCCCTTTTCCGCCGCCGCGGAAGCGCTCGCGGCTTCCGCGCGGCGCTTTTCCAGTTCGCCGGCATACGCCGTGCGCTCCTGCTCCGCCCGGCGGGCCTCTTCCTTTCGTCGTTCCATTTCCCGCAGACCGCTATTCCATTCGCGCTCGCGGAACTGCCGGACCTCCTCGCGGGCGCGCTGTTCCTGACGGCCCAGTTCGGCCGCGGTGTCGCGTATTTGCGCGGCCCGCGCCAGATCGGCGCGCGCGCGCGTCTGCCTCGCCGAGGCGTCCATCTGGGCTTGAAGCGCCTCATCGAGAAGACCTTCTCCGATCCCCGCCAGTTCGGCCAGGGCTTCCCGCTGGGCCGTTTCCGCCTCCTCCAGTCGCGCCTCGGCGGCGGCCAGCCGATCGAGCGCCGTTTCGGGATCGGGCATCGCCGACCGCAGAATCTCCAGCGCGGTTTGTTGCGCATTCGCCGCCCGGCGCATTTCCGCGAGCGCGCGATGGAGGATGTCCTCCGCCGGTTCGCCCGGCTCCTCTTTCCGCAGCGCCCCGCGCGCGGCGCGCTCCTGCGCCAGCGCCCGCTCCAGGTCTTCGATGTTCCGCAGCGTTTTCTCCATCTCGCGCAACTGGTCCCGCTCGATGCGCCGGGAGAGCTCCTCGATGATGTTCGCGCTGAGCGGCGCCTTCTCCGTTCGCGCTGCGGCTTGCAAGGCGCGGCGCAGCGGCGTCAGGTGGATCAGCGCCAGCCAGGCCAGAATATGCAACAGGACGGACAGCCCCAGCCAAGCCGCCCGTTCGTCGCGCAAGGACCGACGATGCGTTTCAATAGCGGGGTTGTTCGCGGGTGAGAAAACTGACATTGCGAATGCCCTCGAAAGAGCAAAGGTCGACAACGCGCACCACAAACTCGAAGGGAACCCGCCGATCCACGTCGATCCGGACCCGGGGATTCGGCCGCTGCGCGGCCTCGCGCAGGGCTTGATGCAACTGCACGTTGGACGCCGGCTGTCCGCGCAAATGGGCCTGCCCCGTCACATCGATGCCGATCACCAGCGTTTCCGCTTCCGCCGGCGTGCGCAAAGCCGCCTGCGATACCGGCAACTCCAGGGGTAGCTGCGGTTCGATCTTCTTCATGGTCGTCGCCACCAGGAAAAAGACCAGCAGCAAAAACACACAGTCAATCAACGGCGCCATTTGCACCTCGACGGCCTCTTCCTCTTCGTGGGCGATTCTCATGGCGGCGCTCCGCGGTGGAGATGGAATCTCACGGTTGGGCCGGTCCGGCCGGGGGTTTAATGAACCATCGGTTGACGAGTTCGCTCGCCTGCTCCTCCATCAAGACGCCATAGAGGCTGATCCGGCTGCGAAAGTAGTGATAGAGCGCGAGCGACGGGATCGCGACAACCAGCCCGGCGGCGGTGGTGATCAGCGCTTTCGAGATATCGCCGCCGAACGCGGCGGCATTGGCCAGTTCGCCCATGGCTTCCACCTTGCCGAACGCCCCGATCATGCCGATCACCGTGCCCATCAGACCGAGCAGCGGGGAAAGGGTCGCCACGACGGCCAACGGATAGGCCCGCTGGTTGTGCCGGCGGAGACTTCGCGCGGCGATGTCGCCGGCGATGTCGCCGGCGCGCTCCGGCCCGCTATCGCGGTATTCGATCAGCGCCTCAACCACCCGCGCCAGCGTGCTCCGATCGCCGGCCAGGCGGCGGCGCAGCGCTTCGATCTCGCCCTGGCGATACAAGGCGTCCGCCTCGGCGGCCAGCCCGGGAGGGACCAGGCGCGACCGCCGCAAGTTCACGGCGCGTTCGATGGCATGGGCGAGCGCGACGATGGAGGCGGCCAGCAGAAACGCCATCGTCCATCCGCCGCGCACCAGCAGCCGCACCAGCGCCTGGCCCTGGGTCAGCGGTTCCGTTTCCCCCGCCGCTCCGCTCTCCGGCGAGAGCGCGTCGGAGAGCGTCTCATTTCCGGGCGGCGCATCCTGCGCGTTCCCTCGGGTCCAAAAACCGAGCCCGACAAGCCCGGCCGCCAACACGAAGACTTTGAGCCTCAATCGCATTTCGAATGATTTCATGGTCTTTCTCAAACCCGATCCCGCGCCCTCGCGGACAATGCCGAAGAACACCGAAGGCGACCCGCCCCCGGCCTTTCAAACTTCAGGACAACATTCCCGACGCCGGCGAACGGGGAGACCGGCGTAGGGAAGGTCAGAAAAAATAATAAGGAACGCGTCCGGCAAGGCCGCGGCATTGTCATTTTTCCCCCGGTCCGCCCGCGCGGTACAGCGGCAGATGGTAATGCTTCAAATCGCTGCGCTTCAGAATCCGTGTCGCGCCGTCGCGCGTTTCTTCGACGATCACGGCGAAGGGCTGGTCGTGATGATAGAACCCCAGCGTCGCGGAAACCTCCGAGTCGCGAATGCGCAACAGCGGCGGATTGTAACTCTGATCCGCCCACGATTGATAGACTACGCCGCCCAGCATCTCGACCCGCGCGCCGTTTCGCGCATCCAGATGCACCGTGCGCCCCTCCGTCTTGAGGCCCAATATCCAAAGCTGACCCCCGTTCACCGCCATCATCACGCCTTCGGGCGATTCCGGATTGTATTGCCGCGCCCACACGCGTTCACCCTTTCCGATGCGCAGCGTGCTCTTCCGCGCCGGCGATACATCCTCGATGAACCACCGCCCGCCCGGATCCGCTTTTTTCATCGTTCCCCCCACGCCGACGTTGCGCAGGACAATCGTCTTGCCCGACCGGTTCTCGAACATCGTCACATGCGGCGGACATTTCCAACCGCCCAGCAGAAAGAACCGCTCCACGATCAATACATCCGACCGCAAGTCCTCGAAGGTGAAGATGGCCGGAGCGTCGTCGTCCAGGAAGCGCAGCGCCGGGTCCCTGACGTTCACAATGGAAGTCATGCCGATGATGCGGTTGATGCTGCCATGAACGCGTATCGGACGATCTATGGTGCGGTATTCGCCCGGTGAAAAACACAGAGTCGTCTTTCCTTCGCGCGCGCCGGCGTCAATCGCCTCCTGAATATGCGCGGCCAGGGCATCGTCCTGAGTCTTGTCAATCACGATCCATTTGTTCAGGTCCTCTTCCCACGGCACTTCCGGCGTCTCCTCGATGGGCAGGCGCAGGGAAGCCAGGGGCGCGCCGAAGAGCGAGTGCCCCTGCCCCTCGAACCATTCGGGAAGAACAGATTCCGCATGAAGGTTGCCGTCGGCGTCCCGGAGAATATGGCCATAGCCCTCCTGGCGCACGTCGCGCAGATAGACCATGCGGGTTTCGTTGATGATGGCCGTCTCGGCCGGATCGCCTCCCGTCAATTCCGCTTCCACAAGCGTAAGGTGACCATGCTCGCGCGTACGCAAAACGGGAATCCGGTTGCGGCTGCGCAGACGCCTTATGGTCGTGCGCGCCGTGCGGTTGTCGAAGGCCAAAACCCGCTGATTTTCCAGCGTCAGATGCTCGAACACCAGCGAAAACGAATTGCCGGTGCGCACGCCATAGTCGAAACCCCGAACCGTGACGCGTTGAACGAGCCCGGGACCGTTCTGGCTCTGCCGCATGTCCAACCCGATCGCGCCGGCGCCCGCGGGGTCCGAACTGCGGATGGTGACCCGTTCCACCATGCCGACGTTGTTGGTCATGAACCGCAGCCCGACTGCGCCCGGGTTTCCGGCGCCGACATCTATGGTCAGATTGCGGACGCAGCTGTGCATCACGTCGCCGGTGCTTTCGCCTTCATAGATCGAAACGACAATTTTGGGCTTGTCCGGATTGTCGAAGCCGGAAGCGTGATCCTTGAGCTTGATGATCGTCCCTGCTTCGCTTTGCCCCTGCCAGGTCAGAAAGCGGTCGCGGCTGTGGGCCTTGCCGCCGAAGATACCGACGCTGTCGGAGATCAGATAGACGCCATTGGGGAAATAAAGGGTTCGATTTCTTCCACGGTATTGGTCTACGGCCTTCTGGATCGCTTCCGTACAATCCGTCCGGCCGTCGCCGACGGCATTGAACGGCGGCTGGGTGATGTCCACGACGCCGGCGCCGGGCGGAAAAACGATGTTCTCGGCGGCGGCGGGCTGAACGGACGTGGCCGCGATGGCGGCGGCTATTGCTCGATAGGCGGAGGTCTTCTTCATATCTCGTCTCTCCCTTTTGTTTGTGTATGGGTTTTGGGCTTCACATCGTGTCCGGCGCCGCGCTGAAATATTGCACGTCGAAGACCGCCGCCGGCGACGGCGAATCGGCGCCGGGCAATGCGGTCGCCGGCCAGGCGTCCGTCGGCGCGGGTCGTCTGGTGGTTGCCGACGAGAACATACGTGCCGTCGCCAAGCCTTTGCCCCCAGATTTTCGATGTGCCGAGCCAACCCCGCAGCGCGGCGGCGCGGCGCGGCAGCGGCGCGTTATCCGCGGTCCATCCGCGAATGCCGTCGCGGGCGACCGTCGTCCAGGGCCCTTTCCAGATGGCGGCTATGCGTCCATGTTGAACATAGCGGGAATTGCTCAAAAGCTCCGCCGCGGCTTCCCGAAAATCGGCATCGTCGGCCGCCGTAAAATGCGGCCACGGCGTGTTTCCCGAAGGGCAACCCCCGTTGAAGAGCGCCGCG
>CALGXT010000119.1 GCA_937935255.1 uncultured bacterium
GTTTTTGACGAACGACGAGAAATACGCGCCCAGACTCTCTTCGACGAAGGGGATGAGACGCGGCGCGTCGGCGGCGTCGTCATGGAACGCCAGCGCGAGAATGCCCATGCCGCCGGCGCACACGCCGTTCCAGTTCGACCACTCCTTGTTGGCCCACCAGGGGGGATTTTCGACGGCCTTGACGGCGGCTCGCATCAAATGCCGATCAAGCATGGCGAAGAAAACCCCTTGCTCGTCGTCGGTCAATTCGGGGCGAAACAGGTCGTACATCAGCCCCACCGTCGCCGAGAGTTCGCCGTAACTCAGGCAAAACGGCAGTTCGGCATCCGGCGGCGTGGTGATCCGGGCCTCGCAACTGATCTGGTGAAACGCCGCCACGTTCGCCAGATGGCGGAGCGCCGCCGCGCGGTAGCGCGGCTCATGCGTCAGGACCCAGGCGCAGGTCAGACACTGGAGATGACTGTCAATGGCGCGGGTCGTTTCCTGATAGGAGGGGCCGGACCCTTCCTTCAGCGGAGGCGCGCGCAGCAGCCGATCGGCGTCGCGCAAAACGCGTTCCGCCTCCTCCCGCAGAAACGGGCTGTGCAGCCGGCTCGACAGATCGGCGAAAACCTCCGCCGTCACATAAAGCCGGGGCGCCGGAATGAGCTTCAACTTTTGCATGGCCACCGCTGCCGTCGCGGACCTCGCAACAAAATTCGCGGCGGTATTGTGCCGTCAAAACCGGCCGCCCGTATAGCGAAGAATTCCGGCAATGCAATGTTGGAATTACGACAATCGCGGGCAAACGTTTTTCGCTTCTTCTTTTATGCTTGTGCGTTGGAACGGCTTCTGTTTCGGTCGGAAACGGCTTCACGGCGGAAGCGGCCGAACCGAACTACCGAGCGGAGGAATTCGACATGTGCGGTCTGGAGAACACGTCCGCGGTTGGCGGGCTCGCCTTCGTCCTGCTCTGCGCCTGCCTGTCGGCGTTTGCGCAGAGCGGAGCGGAATCGGCGCACGGCCTGGTGGGGCTGCGGCCCCTGCCCCGAACCGCGGCCCTGGATCACGGCCACAACCATGGCGGCTCGTGGGCGGGCACCCCCACCTACGACGAACAAAAGGGGAATTATCCGTTTGTGGCCGAGCATCTGGACGTCGTCAAAGGCTGGATGGACGGCGATTTCAAGACCCGACGGCTCTTTTTCGAGTTTTACTGGGGACTGAGCGAGGCCCGCGATGTTCTCGACCCGGAGAAGAACCTGCTCATTCGCACAATCCGGGAATGGGAGGAAAAGGGAGGGGAAATCGAGCACATCCTGATCTGCCGCGAGTACCGTCTCGCGATTCAACGCGGGCATAAGGAGGCCCAGCCGGGTCCGTTTCCCGAAGACACGCGAATCCTTTTCCCCGAGGATGTGGACAATATCCGCAAACTTTTCCGCGACGCGCACGCGAAGGGTCTTCTCCGACGCGATGATTACAAGCTGGTTCAAATGGTCGAACACCCCTCCTTTTTCGCGGACGATCCGAGAGCGCATCCGATCATCGCGAAAATGGAGGGCGTCGCCTACGAATGCCATCAGTTCAACCGGCACTGGCCGCTGGAGACCGGTTGGTCGAAGCCGGAACCGGTTGTGCGGGGCGCGCGATGGACGCTCGATCAGGGCAAGGAATACATTTTTTATTTCGGCCCCATCCTCTGGAAACCCTCCGCGCAGTATTATCCGTTTATCGAACGGGACTGGCTTCAAACCTTCTGGAAGGCCGGATTGCCGAAGCATCATCCGAAGATGCACTATTACCTCAACCTCTTTCCCCACGACACCGGCCGCGGCCGTCCCGCGGGTCCCGAGACCGACCCTCATTCGAACCTGGGATTCACCAAATGGTTGATTGAGGAGATCAAATTCGGCGGGGCCCGGTGAGGTTCGACTCGCCGCCCGCGGCGACGGCTGGATTCGGCCATCCGCCCCCGGCGGGCTCAGAAGGTGTCCGCCAGGCTTCGGACGCGCAGGCGCTTTCGAAACTCGGCGCCGGACAACACGCGCGAGGGCGTCACGGTAATCTCCGCCGCGCGCCCCGGTCGGAGGTGGAAGAAATTGTCGGAGAATCGAGCGTCCCTGCCGTCCACCTCCAGCCAAGTCCACAGGGCCGGATGTTTGGCCGCGAGCGTCACACGGAACGATCCGTCGGCGAGGTCGGCGATCCGATACGCGATGCCCGGTCGCCGCGCCAACTCCAGTTGTTTCGGTCGCGCGAACAAGACCAGGGCGGTCGAATCGGGCCGGCCCTTCACGGAGAGTTCGAGCCAGACGAGCAGGTTGCGCACTCCGAATTTTTCCAGGAGGTCTTTGACGTTGACCGTCTCCGCGGCAAAATCCGCGCTCACCGGCGTCCGCACGGACTTCGAACCCCGGCGCAGGACGCGGCCGTCGGCGTCGGTGACGATCCACCGCAACGCTCCGCGCGCGGCCTCGCGCAGGTCGCTGGTGACGTGAATCTCGACGGTCCCTTTCGCGGCATCCTCCACGCCGCTGACCAGCACGGGCGCAAAAAAGCGGCGCGCCATGTAGTGGAGCGCCTTCCAGCGTCCGAAATAGTCAATCGAACTCCAGCTCGCCACCGGCCAAACGTCGTTGAGCTGCCAGTAGAGGGTGCCCATGCCCCGCGGCATGCTGCGCCGCCAGTGCTCGACCGCATAGGCGATGGCCATGCCCTGCAAAATCTGCGAGAGCCACAAGGTCATCTCGAAGGAGGACGGCAGCCGGAACCATTCCAGCATATACCGAAGGATCGTGGTGTTGCCGATGCCGGAACGCTGGTGGTGCTCCATCACCGGCGAAGTGACGTTGCGGTCTTCCGGCTCGGTGTAGCTCCGGACCGTGCGCGGTTCCGGAAACGACTGGAAACCGAACTCGCTGTTGAACCGATGCGGACACTCGCGGTACCACTCGAACGGCTGATGGCCGTGCCAGACGCCCCACAGATGCGCGTCGCCGCAGGTCGGATTGTTGTAATCTCCCCGATCGCCGCGCGGGGAGTGCGGGCTGCTGGGCCAGTAATCGCTCTCCGGCGCGAGTTCGCGAACGACCTTGGGCAGGAGCCGATCGAATAGCCGCGCGTAATCCGACCAAGCCATCACGGCCTCGCCCTGGGCGGGGCCCGATTCCTTCTTCCGCGTTCCACGTTCCGCCTTCCGCATCCGCTCGACGCCCATCATCTCCAGCTCGTTGTTCCCACACCAGAGCGCGATGCAGGCGTGATGCCGCAGACGCCGCACGTTGTCGCGGGCCTCGGCCTCGACGTTGCGCAAAAACTCGCGATCGAAGGCGGGATAGACCATGCACGCGAACATGAAGTCCTGCCAGACGCAGAGGCCGAGCTCGTCGCACAGGTCGTAAAAGACGTCATCCTCGTAGATGCCGCCGCCCCAGACCCGCAGCATATTCATATTCGCCGCGGCAGCGTCTTCGAGCAGCCGGCGGTAATCCGCCGGCGAGCGCCGCCCGAGCACGGCGTCCACGGGAATCCAGTTGGCGCCCTTGGCGAAGAACGGCTCGCCGTTGACGACGAATTGGAACGACTCGCCCCAGCGATCCTCATGGCGGTCCAACCGCAGCGTGCGCAAGCCGATGCGCCGGGTCCAGACATCGAGCGGTCGGCCATCGCCGTCGAGCGCTTCGACGCGCAGCGTGTAGAGCGGCTGGGCGCCCATGCCGTTGGGCCACCAGAGCCGGGGCGCGTCCACGCGGAGCGACCAGCGCGCGCGGTCGCCGCGCACCGGCGACACCCGCCCGATGATCGGTTCCTCATCGCCGCGGGCCAGCGTCGCACGCAGGCGCACGGGGCCATGACCGAGCCGTGACAAGCGACACTCAACGCCGACGTCCACGCGGCCGTCCGCGTGCGTTTGCCGTATCTCCACATCCGCCACGCGCGCCGTCGAGAAAGCGATCAGCCGGATGTCCCGCCAGATGCCGCAGGTCGCCAGCTGCGGTCCCCAGTCCCATCCGAAGTTGCAGGCCTCCTTGCGCACCCAGGCGGGATAGGCCGAGGGGTGTCCCTCCCGCACGCGCGCGCGGATCGGATGTTCCCGCTGGCGGCGGCGCGTATATTCGTTGACGGACGCGAACTCGACGCGGATGACGTTGTTTCCCGCGCGCAGCAGCGGCTTGACGTCCCATTCATATCGGCGGTGCATGTTGTCGGTGCGGGCCGCGGTTGTCCCGTTGATTCTCACCTGCGCGAACGTGTCGAGGCCGTCGCACTGCAGGAGCACGCATTCTTCGCGCAGCAGCTCGTCCGGAACCGCGAACTCCCGCTCGTAGATCCAATCGCACTCGCCGATCCATTGCAGGTCGCGCTCATTCTCGCGGCGGAAGGGATCCGGAATCCGTCGCGCGCGGAGCAAATCGGAGACCACATCGCCCGGCACGCGCGCGGATACGGGGCGGTCATCCACGGCGGGCCGGCCGGTCGGCGCAGCGGCTCGGAGTGTCCAAAGTCCGTCCAAATGGAGTGTCATCATAGTATTACACCTGAATGGCGAAGCCGTTCGCATCCAACGAGGCAGGGGTGCGCGTTTCCACGTTCGCGTCCCCCGTTCGGTTGCGGCGCGCGGAGGTTCTACTATCATTATATGGAGCCGCCGCCAATCCCATAGGAGCCAGTTGCGCTAAACGGCGGCGGCGTTTGCGACAGGGGAGTGGAAACTATGCTGCGCTTGAAAACCACGCGGAATTGACGGTAAAGCCTACGTGAGATAAGGCTTTCCATATGAAGACAACCCTAAATATCAGCGAGGCAATATTGCGCGAGCTGAAACGGGAGGCGGCCCGGCGAAGGCAAACCATGTCCGAAATGGTCGAGGCAGCCCTCCGAAATTTCGTCGAGCCCGCCAAGCCGCCGGCCCCTTTGCCGCCACTGCCGGAATTCAGCGGCGGGGGCGCGCGGGTCAATGTCGCCGACCGAGACGCCCTTTACACGATCATGGGGTCATAACCGCCGTGTTCGTCGTCGACACGAATATATTGATCTAGGGCGCGGACCGGGATTCGACGGACAACCTTCAATGCCGAGCCTTGATCGAGCAGTGGCGCGCGCAAAGAACCCCTTGGTATCTTACGTGGGGAATTGTGTACGAATTCCTGCGGGGGGTAACGCACCCTCGAGTGCTGGCGCGCCCTTTTTCACCTTCGGATGCCTGGCGCTTTCTGGATGCGCCGTTCGCGGCGCCCAATCTCCGTATCTTGAGCGAGACCGACCGGCGCCGGCACGTCGCGGCGGAGGTCTATGCGGAAGTACCCGACATCGCCGGGAACCTCACGTTTGACGCGCACACCGCCATTCTGATGCGGGAAAACGGCATTAAGGTCATCTATACCCGCGATACGGATTTCAACCGGTTTCCTTTTTTAGACACCATTGACCCGATCACCCGTCATCGCCGAACGCGTGCATGAACAGCGTATCGAATTGGCGCTCGAAAAGTTTTTTCCAAGCCTTGGAAAAATTTAACGCAGGGGTTTCCAAGCCTTGGAAAGCGGGAGGCGCTCAACCGCAATGCACCCGGCCACGCAGGTCGCAACCGGCAGCCAGAGCCGCCTCGCCGGCGCCCCGATCAAAGCCCAGCAGGGGCAGACCGCTATCCCCCCTCGAAGATCGTTTCGAGGTCGTTCAAGTGCGGCTTTGACAGGTTCACGCCGTTCAGGCCGGGCAAGCGCGGGGTGATCGTCGCGTCCGCAAAAATGCAGGGCCCCGCCATGACGCCGCCGCAATAGGATTGTGGAAGATAGCCACTAGAGGGGCGAGGTCCCGCGAGCCCGCCGACAACGGGTCGGACGATATTCGAGCAAGGTCTCGAAGGAACTTAGTCGAGAATTTGGGAAGAGCGACGGCGCGAACTATTGAATCGGCGTCAGGGTGAATTCCTTGATCGTCAGGCCGCGCTCGCGTTCATGGCCGCGCGAGAAGAGCAGGACATTCCGTCCCGCCGCCAGCGTGATTTCGACCGGCGGCGTCGTTTGCCACAGACCGACGGTCAGCGGCAAATCCATTTTGACCGGCTCGGGCGCGCCGTTGACGCTGACGAACAACTGCTGGCCCCAGCTCGGCACGGCGACTTTGGCCCGCAAGGCGTATCTGCCCGCGGCCGGCGCCTCGACGACGTATTCGAACGTCTCCGGCTTGCCTTGACGGTTGTAATGCAGTTGCATGCCGCCCGAATAGCTCGGCATAAAAAGAATCTTGCCGGTGCTCTTGGTCGGCCGCGATGTGGCGGCGGCGGGGATCACGATTACGCCATCCGGTCGGACCATGACTTTGCGATCCGCCTCGGCGATCTCCACCGCCTGGACGTCAATTTTTTCCTTTGAATCGCTGGCTTCCGCGATGTCTTTGCCGACCGCGTCCAGCGTCTTGGCATTGAGATTCGCGATAATGCCCTGCTGGATATAGAGCGCCGCTCCGTGCCAGAAATCGGGATCGCCCGATTCGAGGCCATAGACGGGTTTTTCGCCCAGCACGGTTCCGATCCATTGGGCCCGCTGCACCATCAGGTGGGCTTCAGGATTTTGACGAGCCTGGGTCGTGGCGAGAAAGTCCACATCCCGGTCATAGCGCGTTTTCGTCCAGCCGCTGCCCCATCCGGCGCCCAGACAGGGCGCCCAGCCTTCCGACGTCCACCGCACCAGCGCGCCATGTCCGGGTTGGGGGCGCGCGGTGGTCGGGACGCCGAAGGCGCGCAGGATGAATCGCCCGATGAAGGCGCGCCGTCCGCAGATGCCGCCATTCAAGAGGATATTCTGATAAAATCCCAGCTCGGGACGATCATACTTGACGTCCTGCGAACCGTAAGGGACGTCGGTGCGAACCAGAGAGACATAGCGCCACTTCTCATCGGAAGTCCGAATGTGATCGGGGCGATAGGTTCGGAGCATCTCGCGGCCCCAGGCCAGAATCTCGTCCGGCTCGTCGCCGTCCACCACCCAGCGCAACTCCCACGCGGTCAGACTCTTGAACGCGGGATCCAACTCGCCGGCGAGAAACGCTTTTTCGAAATGGAGATAGCGCCGCACCGGATCAACGTATTTCGGGGAGGCCGTTTGTTTTTCTCCCTCCCGCACCGCAACCGGCTCGGCGTGGACGAGGCTGATGGCCAATGCGAGGCGCCGCAGTACGCCCTCCCGCGCGCGGGAGCTCGCATTCTGGATGGCGGTGTAAATCTCCATCGCGCGGCCGTACCGTCCGCCCGACGCGCCATCGGCGACCAGCATCTCCTTCATCAGGGAGGGATCGTTCAACAGCTTCTCGATCAAGGCTTCCTGCGCCGCTCCCTGCTGGGCGAATTCCGCCAAGCCGCGCGGCGTGGCTTCCGTCAGCACCGCGCACTTCACGAGGCGGGCGTCCAGCGCGTCGCGGCCGAGAAACGAATCGAGCGCCAGTTCCCGAACCGCCTGCGACATCCGCTCCTGCGCCGTCGCCAGGGCCTGTTTCGCCGCTTCGACGTTCCGACGCAGTTTCGGCTCTTCCGCTTTGATCTTTTCCAGCGCCGTTTGACGCTCCTGAAGCGCTTTGAGGCCTTCCGCCTTGTTCGCCTGCCATTTGGCCAGCTCTTTTCGGGCGGCCTCGCGTTCGGCCTCCGTGTTCGCCTTCTTCAGCGCCGCTTCCGCCGCGGCGATGCCTCGCTCGGCTTCGGGGAGCCACTTGTTTTTCGCGTGCCCGACGAGGGCCTCCGCGCCGCCGATTTTGCCCAGTTCCTCTTCGGCCTTCTTCAAGCCGGCCTTCGCCTCTTTGATCGCTTTATGGGCGGCGGTGAAAGCCGCTTTTTTTGCCGGGTCGAGCCGAGGCAGCGCGGCCTCGATTTCCGCTTTCAAGGCTTGGAGTTGCGCGGCGTACCGCGTTTCGAGTCGCTGCCCCGCCTCGGTGAGCGGAGGCGGAAGGGGTTTGTTCTGCTGGGCTCGAGCGGACGACACGAGCGCTCCCGCAAGCATGAGCGCGAACGCGAGGCTGATGTTTTTCATGTTCATTTCCCTTTCCCTTGAAGCAGTTTCACCATGGCCTGGCCCATGGCCTCGCCGACGTTCATATAGGTTTCCGCGTTTCCGTTGTAATGGCTGTTCGAGGCGCCGCCGAGACTCAGCGGGTTCGTATAGACCGTGGCCACGTTGCCCTTGAATTCCGGATACTTGCCGCTTTCGCCGTCCACGGCGAGCATCGCCTCGAGGATTTTGCCGTCATTGCCGCCGTCGCCCTTTTTCGTCTGACCGAGGGTGGCGAGCACAAACTTCGCGTTCGGGGCATTGAAATCGCGGCGCAGTTGGCGGATCAACTGGACGAGGTTTTGCTCATAACGCGCGGCGTGAACGGCGTTGTAGCGATCCTTGTCGCCCTGCCACCAGAAGAACCCGGCGACCTCGAATTTCGTCGCCTCGGGGTAATACTTGCCGATCTCCGCCAGCACCGCCCTGGCGTTGCGCACGTCGCCGTCGTACTGCATGCCCGCGTACCACCCGATCGGCTGCGGCTCCGTTCCCTTGTCCCAGGAGGCCGGCGAATCCTTGTAGCCGGCGTAAATCTTGCCCTCGTGTTCGAACCGTTCGCTGCCGGGCGGCAGGAGATCCCAGCCGAGGCTCCGGTTGCCGATGCAGCTCTTGAGCAGCATCACGGGCGCCTCCAGCGCCTCCCCCAGATAATGTCCGATGCCGAGCTCCGGGCCGATGGTTTTGCCCTTGACGGTCAGCCATTCGTTGTTGAACTGCCGCATCGGCCCCAGACCGCTCGACATCACGCGCACATTGCGGACGTCTTTCCGCTCCGTCCACTTCCCCGCGTCATCCACCAGATACGGATATTTCCCTTTTTGCCGGACTGCGTGCTCCAGCGAGCCCTCGCCGCCGGCAACCTTGCCCATGCCGACCATATTGGACTGGCCCATCAGGATGAAGACCTGCACCGGTTTGCTGAGGTCCGCCGGCTTCCCGTCCGGCCGCGCCGGCGTCGGCGAAGGCTTCGCGCCGGCTTGCTGCGCCGACGCCACACCCGCCCACCCCGCAACCGCCGCGGCCAAGAGACCGCCGCACACTTGCCTTTTCCTGTTCGTCATGGTCATGGCTCCCGTTTTTTCGATTTTGATTCGTCGGGCCTTGGTTTGGACAACGCCGCTAGAACGACACAACACTGCTAATTCAACGGCAGCGCCGCTGCTCGCCGCAACCCGCTTTTGCGTCAATGAGTGAATAGCATTGCGACAACCGGCGTTGCGCGATAGCGATCGCCGCCTACCGCGAGGCCGGGTGCGGCGTCCCGCCGTCGGGCTGCTGTTTGACCGGGGGGCGGGCGGCGCGTTCGTTGCGCGCATCGCGCCGCCAGGCATAAGCGAAATGTATGCCCCATGCCATTACGACGGCGCTGATGACGGCCGCGGGGGCGCCGGCGCCGGCCTCGGTGGCCACGGTGAAGTTGTAGAACGTGTGCCAGAAGGCCGCCACCAGAATGCTGTGGCCGCTCGCCAGATAGACCCCGGCCAGCGCGAAGGCGCCGCAAAGCAGCCCGAACGCCCAACCGATGATGACCGGCCCGACCAGCGCCTGCATGCCGGCGTTGAGCCGGAAAAGCGGGATGTGCCAAACCATCCACATCGCCGCCACAAGCAGGGTGGCCTTTATCCTGCCCAGACGGGGCGCGAGTCGCTCTGTGGCGAACCCCCGCCAACCGACTTCCTCGCCGTAACCGTTGAGGACGAGCGCAAATAGGAACAGCAGCGGGAGGGGCAGATCCTCCGGAAGCCCCGGGTAGCTATTGAATGCGCGAAGGGAAAGACGCGGCGCGCCGGCGGCCCCAAGAATCGCAAAGACGACGGCCCCAATCACTAGTGGCGAAAGGGCGAGCATCGCGTTTCGAAGACGGGGCCTCGGCAACACCAACGCGCTTCGCAACAGTCCGCGCAACCCACGCCGGCCGGAGACCCCGGCGGCGACGACCGCGGCGGCGATCAGGGGGCCCATCAGCCCAGGCAAATGTGTGGCGGAAGATCCTGGGCCGACTCTCCGCCCCTGCGACAGCAGGGCCAGCCAGTACGACCAGGAAAAAAGAAGGGCCAGCAGGTAGAACGCCAACACCGGCCGCGCGGCCACCCAACTACGCAAAGAGCGCATTTAGCTCCGTCGAAAACATGGATGGTTGGGCAGCGTCAAGGGGTTTTCCCTATTGGCCGAAAACATCCTTGATGCACTCCAGCATCATGTAGCCTCTGCCCTGGGTCGGCGCAATGATGCCGCCTTCCCCGTACTCGTTCCAGGCATAGATCGTAAATGCCTTCTGCCGGGCGCCGTCCCTTTTGGGCAATCCAAGCGAAGGATATTTCGACAGCGCCGCTTTCATCGCTCTCAGTTCGTCCGTGAATTCCTGGCGCGTCGGGAATGAAAAGAATGTTCGATAATGAGCGGCGGCCTGGGGGTGGGACCAGGGACGCGGATTCCAACCGGCGGCCACATAAGGCATCCATGGAAGCGGATCCGACAGACGATTCGTCAGTGCCGTCTGCCGCTGTTGGGCGAGCAAAGCGTAGGGATATTCCGTCTGGCGCGGCTCGATCTTCGGGACACACATGTAGGCGCCGGTAAAATCAAAGAGCTTTGCCGGCGGCCAGTTCTTGTCCAGCGGCGGAGTCTCACCGGAAACGCCCACGCCGATAATCATCTCGCCCAGTCCCTCCTGGCGGACCGCGTCGCGCAAGGTGTCCAGCCTTTTACGGCAGAGATCCGGATCGCGGTTGTTTGCGGCCAGGAATTGAGTAACGTCATGGACTTTGAATACCAGCCTGCCGTCAACGCGCAAGTAACTGGGGTGCTTCATCGCGGCCACCCACGCGGATACACATTCGTTCCATTCCTTTTCATCCCGGGCGCTAAAACGGGCCGCGTTGCAGTACTCGATACAGAACTTCATCTTTCCGGCGTTTTTCGACGCCATAAACGTCTCCAGCCCCCTGTTCAAGCGCGGCGCGTTTTTCGCCTCGGGGCTTCCGGGCGTCGGGTAGTAGTAGAGAATCATGAAGAAGTCCACTCCGTAGCTCGCCGCGGCCCGGATCTCCCGATCCATCGTCGCCTGATCGTTGTATTCGCCGAGCAATGGGACGCGTTCGGGGTGCTGTGGGCGCCAGTCAGGGGCGCTGACATCCCATCCCTGTCCATGCCATTTGTTCGGCATTTCCCGCCACCATCCGGCGAAGTAGTTGATCCCTACCAGCGTGTCATCGGCGGCCTCCGCGTCAGAATATTGCTCGCCGGCAAAGGCGCCGCCTTGCAGCCCCCCTACCACGATCGCCGCTATCGCCATGCTCAATTTCATACCAACATTCGCCGTCTCTGTCGCGCTGCGGCGTCGGCCATGAACGCGAGCGGCAAATTACATCCACCGCCATGGCTCGGGATCGTCCGTCCGCGCATCGCCGATCAGCGATGGCGGTTGAACGACCGCCTGCCTCCGCGCCAGCGACGACGGATGAACGCCGCCAGGTTCGCGCCCATCTCCGACATGCCCAGGTCGCTCGGATGCACCAGGTCGGTCCGCAAGCCCGTCGGATCGCGCAGGATCGAGCGCCCGTCCACGTGGATGACTTTGGCGGAACGCTGCGCCGCGGCGATCTCAGCGACGGTCTCGCGAAAGCCCACGCCTCGCGTGGGATGCTCTTCGAAGTCGGCGTCGTTCGTGAACAGATCCACACAAAAAATGAATTTGTCGGGATGCGCGGCGGCCACGACGCCGACGAAGGTTTTCACCGCCTCATGGAATTTTTCGCGGGGCCAGTCGCGGACATTGATGCCCATTTCGAACACGGCGGCGTCCCAGTCGCCGCGCGCGGCGATGTGCTCGGCAAGGACGCGCTCCATATGCGCGGAGCCGCCGAATCCGAGGTTGAGGGCGTCGCAACCGAGTCGCCGCGCGCACTGCGCGACATAGGTGTTTTCGGGCGGAATGGCGCAGGCCCCCTGCGTGATCGAGGACCCATAGAAAAGCAACGTCTTCGAGGGGGTGAAACCGGCCGGCGGATCGCTCCAATCGCCTTCGATCGAGAGAATCCGCGTCGTGTGGATCGGCGGAAGCCGCACGCGGACGAGACGGGGATCGAATGGATGGCGATCCTTTCGATGCAGGACCTCCATCAGCGCGAATCTCGGCGGCGTGCGGATGACGATCTCGGTCGGGCGATTTTCCAACACCACCGATTGTCCGCAGAAACACCCGTGATAGACCGTGGCCACGGGCGGCGTGCTGTTGGCGTCCGTGCATTGCAACGTCACGCGCGCCGCGCCGCCCTCCGCGAGCGCGCCTCGAATCTCGCAACCCGCGCCGAAACGCGCCCGGCGCTGGGCGCCGGGATTGACGGCATCGAGGATGACGCGTGGGATGCGCAGCAGCCCGAAGCCCGGCCCGCCGTCATGTTCTTCGATTTCCCATACGTTATGCAGCACAACATTGCGGTATTTCATAACGGTTTCGCATCTTCTCCAATGGAGCAATGAAATCGAGGGATGCGCAAATTCTATTCGATCGTTTATCTCGACTCCTTCGCCCCTTTATTCGCTTTCCAATCTTGCAATTTCAGCAGCGCCTCCGCCATCGCTTCGCCGATTTTCAGGTAGGACTCCGCATTCCCCGCAAAACGGTCGCGCCCGCCGGGCGATTGCTCCCGCGGCCGGCACATCGGACGGGTGTCCACGCTGATCACATTGCCGGCGAATTCGGGATACTTCCCGCCGTCGCCGACGGCCATCTGCGCGTCGAAGACTTTTCGCTCCATCTCCGTCATCGTCCCGCCGCACTTTGCCGGCGCGACGACGACCACGGGCAGCGCGGGGGCGTTCAAGTCTTTGCGGAGATCGCGAATCAGATGGGCCAGGTGGGTTTCGTAAGCGGCCGCCTTTGAGGGCGAGGCGGCGTCGGCCACCCCCTGAAACCAGATCAGCCCCGCCAGCTCGGCCCCCTGCCCCGCATAGCCGGGGAATATTCGGTCGAGTTTCTCACTGAGGGCGCCGCGAACGGCGGAGACCAGCTCGAGGTATTCCTGCCCGCTGAGCAGATAGCGTTTCAAATCGAGCCAGGCGTCTATCTTCTCCAGCCCGTTCCACGTGTCTTCCGCATTGCCGGGGTTCTTGAAGACGGCGGCCCGGCCATCGAGGTTCTTGATCACCTGCTCCTGATAGCTGCCGGTGATGGAGTCGCCGATCAGCAACACGCGCGGGAGGGGCCGGGTGGATCGCTCGCGTCGCGCCAGCGCCGCGAGAATCGCCTCGGTGACCTTGGGGGCGAGGTTGCCCACACTGTGCACGTTGTTGCTTTTCGGATAACCCTGTCGGCGCACCTCGGCGTTCAGGTCGTTGATGATGACGCCGTTCTCGTTCATGACGTTCGCGGCGGCCGCGTTGAAGGCGTCCACATCGGCGTTGCGTCGGCCGGGTTCGCCCTCCCAGACCGGCGTCACCGTGCCCCAGATCAACGTGGCGCCGGTCTTCTTCATCTTCGCCACCAGGACGCGCAGGTTCTTTTCGAAATCCTCGACGGACGTGATGTGCCGGCCCGAAAAAAACCTGGAGTCCGCGTCCCGATACGTCGCATCCCAGACGCCGAAGTTGAAGTGGATGACATCCCAACCGCCTTCGGGATCGGGAGCGCCGCCGCTGGAGGGCGGAAGGTAATCGTGCCCCAGGTCGCGCGAGCCGCGCCGGAACCAGACGGGGTGCCAGGTGGCGAAACGGAGGATCATCACCGGCGCGTCGAAGGCGTCGCCCAGCCGATGGCCCAGCATCAGATCCACGCCCATCGCGGGCGTGCGCTCCGGACCTGCGCGCCCGATGACGCCGATCCGAAGCGGCCGCGCCGGCGCTTCGGTATTGTTGTGGATGGGATGCGCGTCATAAAGCAGGACATCGTCGCGCTCCGCCCACGCGCCTTTCGTGTCCCTCAGAAACGCATACTTCGGATTCTCGGCGACCACCGCCGTCAGCGTCCCAGGTTTGCCGGTCGCGCCGACCGGTTCGCTCACCGGCTCGCCGATCGGCGCGTTTTCCAGCACACATTCGTCGCCCGCGAGGACAAAGACTTTGATGGGCGGAGCGCGCGGGGCGACACCGCGTTCCTGCCCCCTCGCCGGCGCCCCATAGCCGAGGAAACAGGCCAACGTGAAGAGCGCCGAAAACGGAAGGGGCGCGCGGCCGAACGGAATTGCGGCGCCGAACGGTCTTGAGATACTCTTCATTGCCGCTCCATAATTACGCTCGATCCGACGACGGGTCAGTCCAGCGGCGGCAACGCTTCCAGCCCCTCGACATAGACTTCGATATTGCCGTCCTTGCGAGGGGAATACTCCAGAAAGCTGGAGGCGGCGATGACGTTCGTCCCTTTCCGAAGATGCTGTCTCGTTTTCGCGTCAAAGTAGTGGATATGCGGCCCCCAGGACTTCGGGCGGTCTTTCGAACCGGCGATGCGTTGTCCGTTCAAATAGACGTCGTACCCCTGCTTTGCGAAGACGATCACGCGGACGATTGCGTAGTCGGTTCTCTCCAATGCGAATGTCTTTCGGGTGAAAATCACCTCGCCGGCCTTGGGCAATTGTTGGTCATGCCATTTCTTCGGCGATCGGTAGCCGGACGGCGCGACGTCGCCGATGCGCGCCGTCTCTCGAATCCAGCCCCGCGCCGCCGGATCGTAATCGGGCTGGAACCAACCCCGCAGTGGCGGCGGGAGTTCCAAGGCGCGGTAACGATTCGGCTCCTTTTCGGGTGGTTTCTGCTCCGGCTCGTTGGAGGTGTGCCACCATTCCTGTTCGCCCGCCGCGTTGTTGCCCAACAGCTTCCATCCGCCGGGGCGCCCGGCGATGCGGTCTATCTGCAGAATCTTGTTCAGCGTGGCGATGGCCGCGCCGTCGCCGGCAGCCGCCTTCGCGCGGAGCTGCGCCGAATCGCCGCCGACGAGCAGCGGCCGATAATGGCGAACGAGTAGTTCGCCCAGCGCCAGGCGGTTTTCGCCTTTTAGTTTGTCGGCGGCCGCGATCAGGGAATCAAGCTGCAGATTGCGCTCGCGTGGGCGCATATCGCCCAGCCGTTGAACGCTCAATCGGGCGATTTCGAGGACCGTGTCCGGCCCGTATCCCAGAGCGGATTCCAGAGTCCCGTACAGCGCGACGCTGGTGATCCCGGAATAATCCACTCCCGCCTCCGGACTGGGCACGCTCGGCGTCCCGCGATAGATATCGAGGTAGGCCCGCGCCATGCGCTCGCGAACGGCCGGCGGCGCGGTCTCGGTGGCCCGCTTCAAAAACCAGTTCACGGTGTCGCGCACCCTCTGATGGGTCGTCGCGGCCAGCGCTTTGACCAGCGGAGGCAGAATCCGATCCAGTGCTTCCGGGTCGCTCATCGCCGGCGCCAGCGCGATGCAGGCGGCCTCGTAGAGCCACCATTCCTCGTGATCGAGCCAGGGCAGGATATCGCTCAATCGCGACTTGATCTGCTCCGGCCGGGCTGCCGCCAGGGACAGCAACGCGTTATTCACGTTCCAAAGCGCCTCCTTCGGATTCGTGATGATCGCCATCAAGCGATCGAACATGACGGGGGTGAAATCCTCGGGCGCCAGGGAGTTGGCGCTTCGCACGCCGATGCTGGAACGCAGATTCCAGGGTTCGAAGCCGTTGATCGCCATACAGGCGGTGTGCCGCGCCCTCGGATCGTCGGAGACGAGCAGGCGCTCGATGAGGCCCGTCAGTTTTTTCGCGCGGATGGCATGGGCCGTGCGCTCGCGATAGACATGCTCCGGATGCGAGGCAAAGCGCTCCAGCCCCGCCTCATCGGCGGCTTCGATCGCCCGCCATTCCGCCACGGGCATTTGAGCCGGCCGGCCATACCGGGGCCCCCCGTCAATTTGCAGAAAAACGAGGTCCGCCTCGCGCCCCCACGGACGTTTGGGCAGATCGAAAGGGCGGGCATATTTGGAGGGCGGCGCGCCGGTGATTTGAAGCGTTTTCATGGGCGCGGTCAGCGAAAGGCCCATGCCGAACCCGAATTTCACGTCGTCGTACCGCTCGCCGCCGGCGATCCCGAACGCGCCGTCATGCCGGCGCGACAGCTCGTAGAACCAGCGGCATTCCTCCATTCGATTGCGATAGAGTTCGGGGCGTTTCTCGTTCATGAAAGCGGCGGCGATGCCGTACCAAATAATGCCGGCGGGACCGCTGTGTCCCTGGAACATGTTCGGATAATTGTACAGCGCCGTGTGGGCGCTCTTGTCGCGCGCCAGGGCGTACACCTCGCCGTGAATCGCGCGCGAGGCCGCCTGCATGGCCGCCGCCAGCATTTCGGTCTTGCCGTTGTTGCTGCCGAATCCCCATTCGGGACGATGATCGCCGTACGGGTTGCTGCCGTGGCCTGCGAACCGGTAGAAGAAATGCAGCGCGCTGAGCAGCGCTCCGTCATCCACCTTCGCGCCGCATTGCTTCGCGAGCAGAAGGGTCGTCAGCAATTGCGTTCCCGCGGGGTTCATCAGTCCGCCGGCGACATATTGCGGATTCACCCCCGGATTCCAGTGCGTCCAACCGCCGTGCACCTGATACTTGCGCGCGGATTCGCAGATCGCGTTGATGAGCGGCATTACCGAGGCGTCGCCGGTGCGCAGGTAATATTCGCAGACGGCGATGCCCTGATAGCCGTTGTGCCAGGAGTGCGGGCCCGTGTCCGAGCCGCTGAACGCGGCCATCCGCTGCGCATACACCTTTCGGACGACCTCCAAATCTTTTTCCTCCCCCGTCGAGAGCAACATCAGAATGGCCAGGGCGTTGTAAAGATCGTGCTTGGGTTCGACGACGCGGGCGATGTAATCGGCGTTGGCCCGGATGATCGCGCGGGTTTTCGCGCAGCCGAGCGGCCACGTCTTGCTGAAAGGCCCCAGCGCCGGCAGCCGCAGAACGACCTCGCGCGCCGCCCCATTCGGCGTGTCCTTGACCATCAACCGCAACACGCCGTCCTTCGCCTCCGCTTCCGTGATCAGATTGCCGAGGAGGATGCGCGGATCGCCACCCTTCAGCGTCCGCCCGTTGATTCGTTCGATGATCTGCCCCGGCTTCAATTGACCGGTGGCCGCGGCCGGCGAGTCTTTGAACACTTCCCGAATATGCATGACAAAATCGGGCCCAACGAGGTCAAGGCCGAGTCCCGTCGGCCCGAAATTGGTGATCTTCCACGGCTTGACGCCGTCAGGGAAGGGATAAAACACCCACGGGATTGCCGAGTCGGCCGCGGGGGCCTGCGCCCACGCCGCCGAGATCGCGAATGAAAGGATCAGCGAAAGCCAAACGCCGAGCCTTCGCGAGACCGCTCTGGTCTTGATAATCGTTCTCATCATCTCTCCCTTTCGTGGTTCTTTTGTGTACAGGGTCGCGGCCTCAGCCCGCCTTCCCCCATTGGGCTACGGCGAGGTCTTTGACAAGCTGAGGCCCTACAATTCCCGGCTGTAGGGCGCGAGCTGGCTCGCGCCGCAAAACGGAGGAACAGACAGCCGCAACTTGTCGAATGCCTCTACTCGATCGGCGGCAACTGCTGTTCCTCGATCCAGACGCTCAACGGCCCGCGGGCCGGCACGAAACGATCTTTCGCCCAGTTATCCATCGGAAAATTCGCCGCCGCGATCGTCGCCGGCCCGCCTTTGAATTCCTCGCGGTAATCCGCCCAAATGTGCCCGCCGCGAGGCAGTCCGCCTTCACGACGCCAGCCGACGACGCCGGCTTTCGATTCGGACAGCAGGCGGCCGTTGACGAAGATCGCGAAGCCCTCGCCGCAGTTGTGGCGCACGCTGCCGAAGACGCGGATGCGATAGCGATAGCCCTCTTTCAGCGGCGGGAGAACCTGTTGGCGACGCAGCAACAGGATGTCCTTGTCGCAGACCGTCGCGGCGGGGCTGCGGGGAGGGCCGTTATACCAATCCGGATTTGCGAACGCCATCGGATCTTTGTCGGCTCCGAAGGGTGCCCGCCCGCGCGACCAGCCCGCCCTCTTTGCATCAAAGTCGGGCGCGAACCAGTTTTCCATGCCGGCGGGATGAATTTCCGCGAGGTCGCGAATGCCTTTTGTGCGCAAATCGGGATTCGGCGAATTGAAACAAAAATAGTCCCATTCCGCTTCGCGCAGGTCCTCGCCAAAGCCTCGCCAGTCGTAGTCCCGAATGCCCACTGCGCGGTAGTAGTCCGCCACTTCGTCGAGAATATCGTTCAGATACGGCGCCGCCTTTGCGGGCCGCTCGCCCCGGAACGCCGCCTCCAGGAGGGGGCGGTTGCGGGGATCGTTCAGGAACGCCGCCAACGCGCCATCGAGCACGATCGGTTTGATGGCTATCCGATGGGCCGCCCGCTGTTCCTCTGTCGGTTGCGGGCGCGCGGCTTCTTCCGCCATGCGGGCGAGGGTTTTCGCCTCGCGGTCGGATTTGGGAATGGGCTCCGCTTGACCGCCAAGCAGCCGCGCCATCGCACGCCCCATCGCCTCGCCGACGAGGAGGTAGGTCTCCGGATTGCGGTTGTAATGATAATCCTGGTTCCGCGGCGATTCCTCGACCTCGCGCCAGAAATCGCGGGTATCCACGGAGGCCACGTTTCCGGCGAAACGCGGGTGTTGCGCCGGATCGCCGACGGCCATCTGCGCCTCCCACACGCCCTGCCAGGGTCCCCGCGCCAGCCGGTATCCGTGAAAGCCGACGCTCGCCACGACGACTTTCATGTTCGGCGCCTGCAAGTCCCGGCGCAGGTCGTCAATCAGGTTGACCAGATGCTTCTCGTACTCTTCCTTCGTAGAGCCCGAATCCTTATGACCCTGCCACCAGGCGAAACCGACGATTTCATAACCTTGTCCCTGATAGCCGGGGACGACCTGTTCGATCCGTTCGAGCGTTTCGCGAACGCCCTTGAGCATGAGCTGGTATTCCAGCGATTCGAACTGATTGTCGGGCGCGGTGCGTCCGCTCGACGGCGGACGGAAATCGAAGCCGAGCGACCGATTGCCCATCGCGGTTTTGATCAGCAGCACCGGCTCGTCATGGAAGTGGCCCATGACGTAGCCGAAGCCCACCTCGGGGCCGATGGATTTGCCGTTATTCGAGGTCGCCGAGAGCAGCGAAGGCGGGCGATTCGGAAACAGGCGCGGGTCCACGTACACCACGTCGGAGCGCGCGCTCCAGTTGCCCGCCTCATCCAGCAGGTACGGGAATTTCCCTTCTTTTTTCGTCAGCGTGACCAGGTCGCCCCGGCCCTCAATATCCACCTGCTGAAGCCAAAAGGCCGCCGAACCGCCGCGAAAATAGGTGATCGCGATCGGATACCGTCGGCCTTTTTCCAGCGTGACTTTCTCCACCGCCGGCCGCCCGCCGATTTCCTTGC
>CALGXT010000120.1 GCA_937935255.1 uncultured bacterium
CCGCTTGCCTCGCCGAAGCCCGAAGGGCGAAGGCGGGCCGCGCGCGGGCTCTGTCCCTACGAAGAGGCGACGGATCGGCAAGGGCGCGCATGCCATTATCCACCGCGGTGAGATTGACGAGACGACGATTTATTTTGAAAATACGACGGAACCGAGTAGATTATCCGTTGTATTCCTACGCGACACCAAACACGAAAATCGAAAAAAGGAAACACACCATGATCAGCAAGAAAATGGCGGAAGCAGTCAACGCTCAGATCAACAAGGAATTCTACTCGGCCTACCTTTACCTCTCTATGTCGGCTTGGAGCGCCGGTCAGAATCTGAAGGGATTCGCGGGCTGGTTCGCCGCGCAGGCGAAGGAGGAATTGGGACACGCGCTCAAATTCTACAAATATCTCGAGGATCAGGGCGCCAAAATCCGGCTGGCGGCGATTGATGCCCCCACGGCGACCTTCGCCTCGCCGCTCGCCGTGTTCGAGGCGACACTCAAGCACGAGAACTTCATCACGGAGTCTATCCATAAATTGATGGATCAGGCTGTCGAGGAAAAAGACCACGCCACTCAGATCGTGCTCCAGTGGTTCGTCACCGAGCAGGTCGAAGAGGAAGCCACGGTCACGGCCATCGTCGAGAAGCTCAAACTGATCGGCGATGCCCCCCACGGGCTCTTCATGGTGGATCGCGAGCTGGCCGCGCGGCAGGCGGGCTGAATCGCTTGAAAAAAACGCCCCTCTTTTCCGCCGGCGCGGGCCGTCGCTTGCGCCGGCGGCTCGCGGGTAGCGTCCCGGTGGCGCTCCTCGCGACGGCTTTGACGGGGGGTGTATCCGCGTCCACGCTCGCCCAGTCCAAAACCGCTGCGAAAGCCCCTATGAGCGAAAAAATCGTTAAAAGCGACGCCGAATGGCGCCGACTGCTCACGCCCGAGCAATACCGCGTCACGCGCCAGGGCGGCACGGAATGCGCCTTCACGGGAAAATATTTCGCCCACAAAGGGCGCGGCATCTACACCTGCGTGTGTTGCGGGGCGCCGCTGTTCCGTTCGGACGATAAATTCGAGTCCGGCACCGGCTGGCCGAGCTTTTTCCGACCTTTCGCGGACGACGCGCTCGATCAAATCGAGGACCGCAGCCACGGGATGCGCCGGATCGAGGTCCGCTGCCGGCGGTGCGACGCCCACCTTGGCCATGTCTTTCCGGACGGCCCGAAGCCGACCGGCTTGCGCTTTTGCATCAACTCCGCGGCGCTGGTTTTTCAACCCGAAACCGGCGAAGCCGCCGCCGCGCCGGCGAAATGAGTCCGGCCCGCCGCGCATGGCGCGGCGAAAAACGAAGTCATTGACAGACACCCCCCAAAAAAACATCCGAGAAGGAGGAAATAATGCTCGCTCCCAAACCCCCGATGGGCTGGAACAGTTGGAACACGTTCGGCGCCGACATAGACGAAAAGGTCATCCGCACGACCGCCGATGCGATCGTCTCATCCGGCTTGAAGGACGCCGGTTATGAGTACGTTTGCATTGACGATCTCTGGGAGGCGGACCAGCGTGTCAACGGGCGGCTGACCTGGGACGCCGCCAAGTTTCCGAGCGGTATTCCAGCCCTCGCCGATTACATTCACTCGCTGGGATTGAAGTTCGGCATTTATTCCTGCGCCGGCACGCACACCTGCGCGGGCAAGCCGGCCAGCTTCGGCTACGAGGAGGAGGACGCGCACACGTTCGCGGAATGGGGCGTGGATTATCTCAAGTACGATTTCTGTTATTTCCCGCCGGGCGCCGACGCCCGCGCCGCCTACGGCCGCATGGGGCAGGCGCTGCGCATGACCGGCCGACCGATCGTCTTCAGCCTCTGCAACTGGGGTCTCCACGAAGTCTGGACCTGGGGCGCCTCGGTGGGCGGCCACCTGTGGCGCACCACGGGCGACATCAACGATTCCTGGAGCAGCATCGTCCAGATCGGGTTCCAGAAGCAGAAAGACCTGCACCCCTGGGGCCGGCCGAACGGTTGGAACGACCCCGACATGCTGGTCGTCGGCATGCGCAACCGCGGCAATGTGGCCAAGGAAGGCTGCACGGACGACGAATACCGATCGCACTTCGCGCTCTGGTGCCTTCAGGCCGCGCCGCTGATCATCGGGTGCGACGTCCGCGCCATGGACGAGGCCACGAAGGCGATTCTGCTGAACCGCCGGCTGATCGCAGTCAATCAGGACCCGCTGGGCGTACAGGCGCGTTGTCTCGGCAGCCATCGCCGCTGCGAAGTGTGGGCCAAACCGTTGGCCGACGGGGATGTCGCCGTAGGCTTTTTCAATTTACATGACAAGCCCCAGTCGAATGTGCCGGTCGCGTGGGAACAATTGTATCTGCACGATCGCCGGGCTTGCCGCGTGACCGACCTGTGGACGGGCGAGGACCTCGGCATCCATTGCCGCATCTTCAACAGCGGGGCCCTGGCCCCGCACGCCAGCCAGGTCGTCCGCCTCACGCCCCAGCGCGGGTGAGCGCATCCTCGCAACTCACGGCCGGCTTTACCGCTTGCGGGAAATCGGAATTCAGTTTGACGCCACGCGGGACGAGAGCATCAGACAAGACGTCAAGGTTCTGGAGAAGGTCTTCCGCGGTCCGCTCGCCGGCGCGGTGAAACGAGCGCTGAATCAGCTTCGGCGAAACGGTGCCGACGACGAGGGATTACTCAAAAACCCGGCGCGGATTTAGGCCCCGCACAATCTGACGGATGTCTCGGCTCAGCGAATTCTGATCCCGGCGGATCGCCCGTTTGCCCGCATCATTTGCAGCGAGGCGTTGGTCTAACGGAGATGAGGCTCCGCCCCTGAAACAAAGTCCGCGGCGCCGGCTTCCCTGCGCAGCTCGGAAACTTGCGGCGCCAGGGCTGTGCAGAGCATGCTTCGCTTTCCGCCCCTGCAGGTCTTCGAGCGAAGCATGGTCGGGGCGACGAGATTTGAACTCGTGACCTCTTGCACCCCAAGCAAGCGCGCTAGCCAGTCTGCGCCACGCCCCGATTCGACAAGGCCGCCGTTGCGGCGGCGCGGGGAAAGCTAGCATCCCCGGCGGCGCAGGTCAATGACGCCGTCGCCGCGGGGAGCCGATTCGCATTGCGCGCGCGGCGCTTTGACGCTAAAAACGCCTCCGGTGTCGCACAACCTAAAACCCACAGAGAGCCGCGCGCCATGAATTATCGCAAGTTCATCGAGGAACAGTCGGAGGAACTGAAGCGGACGGTCGGGCGGGGCATCGCCATCAACGCGCTCAGCGGCGGCGTGGACAGCTCCGTCGTTACGGCCCTCGCGCGCCGCGCGCTGGGGCGGCAGCTGAAGACCTATTTCATCGAGAACGGCCTGATGCGCGAAGGCGAGGCCCAACGCGTGGTCGCCGCGTTCCGCGCGCTCGGCATTCCCGTAAAACGGGTGGACGCGCGCGCGGAGTTCCTCGGCGCCTTGAAGGGCCTCACCGATCCGGAAGAAAAGCGCGAGGCCATCACCCGCACCTTCTACCGCGATGTCTTCGCGCGTCTCGTCCGCGAGTCCGGCGCGCGTTTTCTGCTGCACGGCACCATACTGACCGATATCGAGGAAACGGTCGCCGGCATTAAGCGGCAGCACAACATTCTCGCCCAGCTCGGCATAGACCCTGAAAAAGAGTTCGGCTACCAGGTTCTCGAGCCGTTGAAAACGCTCCGCAAGGACGGCGTCCGCAAGGTCGCCGCGCTGCTCGGCCTGCCCGCCGACATTGTCCGCCGGATGCCGTTCCCCGGCCCGGCGCTCGCCGCGCGAATCGTCGGCGAGGTCACGGAAGAGGAGCTGAAGCTTGTGCGCGCCGCGACGGCGATTGTGGAGGAGGAGCTGAAATCCACCCGGGCGTTCCAGTATTTCGCGGTGTTGCTGCGGGACCGCGCGACCGGCATTCGCAACCAACGGCGCGAGTTCGGCCGCATCGTCGTGGTGCGCTGCATCGAGAGCAAGGATGCGCGCACCGCCGCCGCGACGCGGTTGCCGTGGCCGAAGCTCGAACGCATCTGCGCGCGGATCGTCGAGCTGCCGGGCGTCAACCGCTGCCTGTACGATCTCACGCCGAAGCCGCCGGCGACGGTGGAGTACATCTGAACGGGCGGAGATCGGAAGTCGGACAAAGAAAGATTTGACCGCGAATGACGCGGATAAACGCGGCTGGAGGAGACTACGAATAACGCGAATGGCGCGAATGGAGGACGGGATAAGGACCGCCCCATCCGGGGAATCGGTGGGTGAAACGCATCAGAAGGTGCGGCCGGAAGAATGAGAACCGGTAAATGAGTCGAACCCGCGGTCCCGCGGTACGGCGCGCAGCGCGCCGCCCGTGAACCGCGACGTTGGACGCCAGAAGCTGGAGACCGCGCCTATCGCGCCGCGACTCCATAAGCGGACAGGAACGCCATGCCACGCAGAGACGATATCCGTAAAGTATTGATCATCGGATCCGGCCCGATCGTGATCGGGCAGGCGTGTGAATTCGACTATTCCGGCACGCAGGCGTGCAAGGCGCTGCGCGAGATGGGTTACGAGATCGTGCTGGTGAACTCGAATCCCGCGACGATCATGACCGACCCGGTCATGGCGGACGCGACCTACATCGAGCCGCTCAACCTCCGAGCGCTCACGGCGATCATCGAGAAGGAGCGGCCGGACGCGCTGCTGCCCAACCTTGGAGGCCAGACAGGACTGAATCTCTCCTCCGAGCTGGCGAAGAGCGGCGTGTTGCGGCGGTTCGGCGTGCAGGTCATCGGCGTGAATCTCGACGCGATCGAGCGCGGTGAAGACCGGATCGCCTTCAAGGACACGATGAACCGGCTCGGCATTCCGATGCCGGCGAGCGCGCCGGCGACCTCGGTCGAGGAAGCCGAGCGCATCGCCGACCGGCTCGGCTATCCCGTCGTGATCCGTCCCGCCTACACGCTGGGCGGCACGGGCGGCGGCCTGGTGTTCAATGTCGAGGAGTTGCGCGTCGTGGCGGCCCGCGGCATCGCGGCCAGCATGATCGGCCAGATCCTGGTCGAGGAATCGGTGCTGGGATGGGAGGAACTGGAGCTGGAGGTGGTGCGCGACGCGAAGAACCGGATGATCACCGTGTGCTTCATCGAGAACGTGGACGCGATGGGCGTGCACACGGGCGACTCGTTCTGCACGGCGCCGATGCTGACGATTTCGGCGGAGATTCAGGAGCGCCTGCAGCGCTACGCTTATGCGATTGTCGAGAATATCGGCGTGATCGGCGGCACCAACGTCCAGTTCGCGCACGACCCGAAGACCGGACGCATCGTGGTGATCGAGATCAATCCGCGCACGTCGCGCTCGTCGGCCCTGGCCTCCAAGGCGACCGGCTTCCCCATCGCGCTGGTTTCCGCGAAGCTCGCCGCCGGGATGACGCTCGACGAGATTCCCTACTGGCGCGACGGCACGCTCGACCGCTACACGCCGTCGGGCGATTACGTCGTCGTCAAGTTCGCGCGCTGGGCTTTCGAAAAATTCAAAGACGCGCAGGACCGTCTCGGCACACAGATGCGGGCGGTCGGCGAGGTGATGAGCATCGGGCGCACATACAAGGAGGCGTTCCAGAAGGCGATCCGTTCGCTGGAGAACGGCCGGCACGGTTTGGGCTTCGCGAAGAATTTCCACGAGCTGCCGCTGGAGGAACTGCTGTCCCGCCTGAATGAGGCGACGAGCGAGCGGCAATTTCTGCTGTACGAGGCCCTGCGGAAAGGCGCTTCGATCGAGGACCTCGCGCGACGCACGCACATCAAGCCATGGTTCCATCAGCAGATGAAGGAGCTGGTCGAGCTGGAGGAACGGCTGCGGGCGTTTCGCGGCCGGGTGCCGCCGGCGGACCTGCTGGGGCAGGCCAAGAAGGACGGATTCGCCGACAAGTACCTCTCGCAGTTGCTCGGCGTCCCGGAAGAACGGCTGCGGCAGGAGCGGTTGGACCTCGGCATCGCCGCGGGCTGGTCGCCGATCCCCGTCAGCGGCGTCGAACGGGCGGCGTACTACTATTCGACCTATCACGACCGCGCGGCGCCGGCGCCTTCGCGACGGCGTAAGATTATGATCCTGGGCGGCGGACCCAACCGGATCGGGCAAGGCATCGAGTTCGACTACTGCTGCGTGCACGCCTCGCTCGCGCTGCGCGAGGCCGGTTTCGAGACCCTCATGGTCAACTGCAACCCGGAGACGGTCTCCACCGACTACGACACGTCCGATAATCTCTACTTCGAGCCGCTGACCGTCGAGGACGCGCTGCGGATTTACCGGCACGAGCGCCCCGAGGGCGTCATCGTCCAGTTCGGCGGCCAGACCCCGCTGAATATCGCCGGCGAACTCGCGGCGCAGGGTGTGAACGTGCTCGGCACGACGCCCGACATGATTGACCTCGCGGAAGATCGCGATCGTTTCCGCAAAATGATGGAGCGCCTCGGCATCCCCATGCCCGAATCCGACATGGCCTCTTCCGAGGCCGAGGCGCGCGCGGCGGCGGCGCGCATCGGCTACCCGGTGATGCTGCGCCCCTCCTTCGTGCTCGGCGGCCGCGGCATGCGGGTCGCCTACGACGAGGAGGACCTTCGCGAATACATCGCCGCCGCGCGCGGCGTCACGCCGGACCGGCCGATCCTGATTGACCGTTTTCTCGAGGACGCCCTCGAATGCGAGGCCGACGCGTTGGCGGACGGCGAGGAGGTCTTTGTCCCGGCGATCATGGAGCACATCGAGCAGGCCGGCATCCATTCGGGCGATTCCGCCTGCGTGATCCCGCCGGTGGGCATTTCCCCGGAACATCAGGCGACGATCGTGGATTACACGCGGCGCATCGCGAAAGCGCTCCGGGTCGTCGGCCTGATGAACATGCAATACGCGATTTGCGGCGGGAAGGTCTATTGTCTGGAGGCCAATCCGCGCGCGTCGCGCACGGTTCCGCTGGTTTCCAAGGTGTGCGCGATTCCGATGGCGCGGCTGGCGACGCGGCTGATGACCGGCGCGCGGCTGTCGGAACTCGGTCTGAAGGAGCGGCGGCTGCCGCATTACGGCGTCAAGGAGGCCGTGCTGCCGTTTTCGATGTTTCCGGAGGTCGATCCCGTGCTGGGGCCGGAAATGCGCTCGACCGGCGAGGTGCTCGGCATGGCCGATTCGTTCGGTCTGGCCTACTTCAAGGCCGAGGAGGCCGCGCCGCCGGCCCTGCCGCTGGAGGGCACGGTGCTGATCACGGTCGCGGAGCGCGATCGCGCCGGACTGGCGCCCATCGCCCGCGCGTTCCACGAGCTGGGCTTCCGGATTCGCGCGACGGAGGGCACGCGCCGGTATCTCGTCGAGCGCGGCATTCCCGCCGAACCCATCCGAAAACTGCAGGAGGGCCGTCCGCACCTCGTGGATGCGATCATGAACCGCGAGATCGCGCTCATCATCAACACGCCCATCGGCAAACGCGGACAACAGGACGACTCCTACATCCGCAAAAGCGCCATCAAATACAAAGTGCCCTATATCACGACGCTCGCCGCCGCCAACGCCGCGGCGAGGGGCATCGCCGCCGTCCGCAAGGGCCGCGGCGGAGTCAAGTCGCTGCAGGAATATCACCGCGCCCTCGAGCGCTGAAGCGGCGCATCGCGCACGGATTTTCTGGCCGGCATCCAACGTCCAAGACCGCCCCGGGGGCGGCGTACGATCGGCGCTTCACCGCGGAGGGACAGAGAAAAAGATTGTGGGACGGAGAACGGGGGAATCGTAACGCGCTCATGCCCGCCCTTCAATATGGGGACAGCGAATACGAAGTTTACCCGGATGGCGCGGATAAACGCGGATGAAGGCAACTACGAAAGAAGCGAAAGACGCCAAAAAGGTGAGGGAATGAAGCGCCTCCTATGAGCGTCTATCCGCGAAATCCGCCGTCGAAAAATGTTCTGTCCGCTCGCTATATCGCCGTAAAATCCCCAAGGGGACAGAGAACGATTTCACAAGGGGACAGAGAACGATTTCAACGCTCCCGCCGGGGCTTGCTTGCCGGACTTCGCGCTTGCGCCCCGACCGCCGGCGCGGTACTAAAAGGCCATGTCCTATGCTTCCGCTAATACCGAGGCCGCGGCGGGGCGTTGGCTGGCTTTGCGCGCGCTGATCCCCGATCTCGACGAGCAGTTGCCGCGCTTCCGCACCGATTCTGAGGCCGTGGACGCCGAAATCTTCGGCTCGTTTCTCGACTATTTGGGACAGCTCGCCGAGGATATGGCCGTCGCCATTGCCGCCGGCGACGGCGGCAAAATCCGCGCGGTCGGCCACTCGATCAAGGGCATGGGCGGCTCGTGCGGCGCGCCGGAGGTTTCGGTGATCGGACTGGAACTGGAGGCGGCGGGCCGCTCGGCGGATTTTGCGCGCGCCCAAGCCCTGCTCGATGCGCTGCGCCGCTGGCGCGAGAGCTTTCCGGAGGCGGGGGCGGGGCGCCCGTAGTCCCACTCCAGTTCTACGGAGGCGGTTTCCCGGGCGGCCCCGTCGTCTTGCGCGCGGACTCGCGCCGGCTCACACGTTCAGGTGCACGACCTTTGCCGGCGGAAAGCCGTTGAAGTGCGTCGCGGAGGCGTGGCTGTAGGCGCCGATGTTCTCGGTGTAGACGAGGTCGTTGAGCTTCAAGTCCGGCAGCGGCTCGGCGAGCGAGATCGTGTCGAGCGCGTCGCACGTGGGGCCGAAGACGGCGGAGGGTTGCGTCGGCCCGCGGCGGAAGGCCTTCACAGGGTAGCGCATGTGGTCGAAGAGGATGCCCGAATAGGTGTGGTACACCCCGTCGTCAATGTAGTAACACCGCTTGCCGTCGCGTTCGGCCTTGCCGATGACTTTGGCGACGAGCGTCGCGGCGGTCGCGACGATGAAGCGGCCCGGCTCGGCCAGAATCTCGATATTCTTCTCGGGGAACAGGCGCTCGATCTCGCGGTTCAGAAGCCGCGCCAGCTCGCGGAACGGGCGGACGTTGGCGTCGTAGGGCGCGGGGAAGCCGCCGCCGATATCCATCAGGTTCATCTTTGTAAAGCCGCGCAGGTGCGCCTCCCGGAAGATGCCGGAGGCGAGGTGGAGCGCCTGCACGTAGTTATCAAAGTTGGTGGTCTGGCTGCCCACATGAAAACTCAGCCCTTCGACGACCAGGCCGACCCGGTGCGCGGCGGCGATCAGATCCACGGCCTCGCCCGGCGCGGCGCCGAACTTGGAGGAGAGCTCGACCATCGCGCCGGTATTGGGGACGCGGATGCGCAGCGCGAGGCCGGCGTGAGGCGCGTGCTTCCGAATCTTTCCGATCTCCGCGAAGTTGTCGTAGGTCACCAACGGTCGAAACGGATCGAGGGCGCGCAGCGTGGCTTCGTCCTTGATGGGATTGGCATAAATGATTTTGTCCCAGATGAAATCCTGCCGCTCTTTGGGCGGCAGATGCTGGATGTTCTCGTGGACGGTCATGAATTCGGGCAGCGAGGCGACATCGAAGCTCGCGCCGGCGCGGTAGAGGGTGCGAACGATCGCCGGATCGGGGTTCGCTTTCACGGCGTAATACGGCTGCACGCGCGGCAGATGCCGGCGGAAGTCGGCGAGGTTCTTGCGCAACGCGTCGTGATCCACCACAAAGAGCGGTGTGCCGTGCCGCCGCGCCAGTCGTTTGAGCATGGTTTTCGGAATCATAAAGACCGTCTCTCCGCCGCGGCGCCGCGTTCCGGCGCGGAGCGCGCGGCCGGGGGCATCATCGGCAACGCTGTCGCGCAGGTCAACCTCGGACACCGATGCCGGCGTGCGAAAACACGGAAAGAATTTCCTGGGTCTGGATACGGCAGACCGTATCGCCGGCGCGTTGGGCCGCCGCGGCGATCGCGGCCACGACGCGCGCGGCCTTGTCGTCC
>CALGXT010000121.1 GCA_937935255.1 uncultured bacterium
AACTGTATTCGTCGCGCTCCTCCCACTGGAGCGCGTAAGGCTCGCCGCGCCCCCGCTGCCGACGCGCGCGAATCTCGACGCGGCCCAGCGAGCGGCCGGGATCGGTTCCGAATATCCAGGCGCGCCGAGCGCTCTCGCCATAGAGCGCCGCCGCATCCGGATCATAAGGTTTGACCAACCGCGCAAATTGCGCGGCGACGCCCGCGTACATCAAACTCGACCAGCGAGTGCGGGGGCTGAAGGCAAACGGGGACTCCGGATCGTCATAGGACGGATGGGAAGCCGCCTCGATGAAGCCGGAAATTCCGCCGTTCGCATCCTGGCCGCGCCGCCAACACTCCAACCCCCAACGCACTTCATCGAGAATATCCGGCACGCCGTTGCCCGATTCGGGCACATGCAACTGCCCATCCGCGAACTTTTCCGGCGCCGCCTCGAAGGCATTGAGCAGATCGAGCGCAACGACATGGTGCGCCTGGTTGCGATCCCAATCGGCCGCGTCATACCAGCCGCCGGCCACCTCGCGAGTCATCCGCGAGCGATCCAGCGTCGCGCCGACCACGTCGAAGCGATCGAAACCTTTCGGCGGCTCCGCCTGCGGCGGAAAGGCGATCAGATCGCATTCGTAGATCGTGTCGTGCATCGGCGATTTCGGCCGGGTCCAGGCCGTGAAGGGGGTCTCCAGCGCCGTGGCGGCGCGCTGATGAAAAAAGCCCCGCGCCGTCACGTAAAACGCCTCGCCATAGACGTCCGACGCATGGCGGAAGGTCCACGATCGGCCCACGCCGGGTACCGAGATGAAAAATTCGCCCTCGTCCTTTAGCGCGGTGAAATCCATCGCATAGACGTCTTCCCCGTACATCGGCGGACGCTCCGTTTCCTCCGGACGACGCGGATCGGGAGCAAAGCGCGGGTTGCGCTCGATCAACCGAACCGGCCCCGTCAATGCCGTTTCGCCCGTACGCGCATTCACGACATGAAATTCGCGCGCGTGATCGAAGTTCAAGGGGCCCAGGGAGTAGCCCCACGCGCCCAAATAGGCCCGCTTGGCCGCGGCGTTAGGGAGATAACCGACCTGGTTCACCTTGATGGCCCGGGAAACCGTGCGAAGCTCATCAAAGAGGAGCGATATGGAGCCGCGTCGCGCGACCTCGAACTTATAGGCGCCGCCGCTGCGCATCGGCGCCGGGAGTTCCAAAAGAACGTAATGCGCATAGTCCACCTCGTGCGCGCCGGGCAAGTCCGGCTCGCCCAGGGAAACGAACAGGCGCGTCAAACGGGCCGGGAACCGGGACGACGCATATTCCGAATCGTCCGCGGCGCCGCGAATCGAATAGGACCCGATGGCGTCCAACTGCCGCTCCCCCAGCGCCTCGCGGGCGGCCGCCAGATAACGGGCATACAGTTCGGCGGGCCGTTTGTAGGCATTCCAATCGGGTTTCCCCGAAGCCTCGCTTTCCTTCCAAATCCGCACGGAACGGAGCAATTCTCCGCCGGAAAGCTCATCCACCTTGGCGACGATTTCCGGCAAGTCATAGACAACAAGAATTACATGGCGATGGTCCAACAGCAGCGCCTGCCGAAGTTTTCCGGCAGCGGGGGACGAGACTTCCGGCACGGCGGGCGTCTCTGGCCGCGCGCGGGTCGCCAGCCCGAGATACACGATGGCCAGCAGAACGCGCGCCATAATCGCCGATAATGAGCCCGTCAAAGGGTCGCAATTATTCATGGCTTTCAAAATACCGTTTTCCAATTCCCCGGTCGCGCCGGCGACGGAGAGGCGGATCGGCAAGGCGAAGAGAAAGGCCCCCATCTGTCAAGGCAACAGCCCCATCCGGCACCTGCCCCTCGCTTGACCAATAGTATAAGTTATACTACTTTGCCGCAATGTCGAATCTCGAAACCGCCGCGCCCGCCCGCGGGGGCTATGTCGCCGGCGACAGTCACAATCACGTGGCGTCGTTTACGCCGCCGGAAGAACTGGCGCGGGAGGCCGCCGCCCGAGGGCTGCGTTACATCGAAGTCTGTCAGCCGTGGTTGTGCGATCCCGCGGCGGAGCCAAAACCTTCCGGCCTGGAAATCGCCGCGCGGTTGGCGGCGGCATCCGACGAACATATCGCGCTAGGGTTCGGCGCCGAACGCCCCAAAACCCGTTATGGACATATTTGGTGGGTCAACCTTCCGCCCTTCGACGACCCCTTCGGCGAATATCCGACGTGGCACGACTCCGCCTATGTCCGTTATGTGCGCGACAACCCCCGCTTTACCGAAAACATCGAAGAAAAATGCCCCTTGCCCACGGAATTGCCGTGGGTGACCTGGCGGCGCTATCGGCGGCGGGGCGCCCTCGCGGTGGCCGCGCACCCGACGAGCTGGTGGCTGAATCGGCCGGAAGACGAACAGATCGTCACCAATATCGCCGCCGAATTGCCGTTTGCCCTGTCGGCCGGCGAAGGCCCCGATGCGCTCGTGGCCATGGGCTACGACCCCGACCACATCTTCTATCAAAACCTCTGGTTCCGTCTGCTCAATGAAGGCTATCTGCTGCCGGGCGTGGGCGAGACGGACGGCGGGCTGGAGGGCAAGCATCCGATCGGCGAGATTGTCACGTGGACGCGCCTGCCGCTCGGCTCCCCGTTTTCCTTCGCCGCGCTCGCGGAGGCGATGCGCGCCGGGCGCTGCGTCATGAGCAGCGGTCCGTTCGTGCGGTTCACCGCCGACTCCGGTCGCGCCGAAACCGGCGATCGGCTCCGCGCGGACGGCGCGCCGCACACGCTGGACATCGAGGCCTGGAGCGCGCCGATATCCGAGGAAGCCCTGACGTGGGTCGCCGTATTCCGCAACGGTCGGCCGCATCGGATCCTGGACCTGCGCGATCAACCCCGGCGTCACGTTGCGCTCTCGATCCCCGCGCGAGAGCATGAATTTGCCTGGTATGCCGTGAAGGCCTATGGCCGGGCGGGCGCGCCCGATCCGGACATGCTCGATGTTTTGGCCTATGCCGAGCGCGGGGAGCGCGAAACCGACACGCGTTATCGGCGCTGCCGACAAGTCGCCTTGACAAATCCGATCTGGTTTCTACCGCCGGATTGGCGTCCGCCGGCGCCCGTGGTTTGCGACCTGCGACTTCGGTTGGTGGATGCCCAGGGGCGGCCGCTGGCGGGCAAACGCGTGCGGGCCACGGATGACGGCCGCCTTTGGATGGATGGCGTCACCGACACGGACGGCTGCGTTGTCGGTCGGGCGCCGCCCACGGTGATTCTACGAGTGGAAAGCGAGGGCGCGGCGCCGATCGAACGCAACATTTTTCTGCATTATCCGCCGGTCAACAGCCTGCTGGAGCGCGCCTACTCGGGACGCTGGCGGCGCGATTATCCCGCGCTCCGCCCGGGCCAGGTCCCCTGGTCGGTCTTCGCCCTGAACGAGCTTCGCAGGGCGCTGGAGCGGATCGAATGGACCATCGCTCCCGGGACAGGCGCCTGCTCCGGCGGACCAGAACCCGCCATGGCGGCATCCCGGACCTCGGAGCCTCGAACTTTTCGCGATGCCCGTCACATCCATTTCTAACAAAATTTTGTTTGCATACGTCAACGAACGGATTAGTCTATGTGAAACTAGATGGCCAAGAAAAAAAGTTGGCGCGGCCATTCAACCGGAGATTGTGACATGAAAAAAATCGCAAAAAAGATATTCGGGGCAGTGGCGATCGGCGCGATGGTTCAATCGGGATATGCGGCCATATCGTATTCCGTCGCGAACAGCACGTACGCGCAGGATTTCGATTCCCTGCCCTACACGGGCAGCAACGCCACATGGACTGACAACGCCACGTTGGCGGGATGGTACCTTTCCGTGCGCGTCAGTCCGACTTCGGGCACACCGACGTCGGCCGCTTCGCCCAGCTTGATATCAATCAGCAACGGGTCCAGCACTACAGGCGCTTTTTTCAGTTTCGGAGCGAACAGTTCCACTGAGCGCGCCCTGGGCGGTCTCGGCTCCGGAGGCGTCTATTTCGGCAACGCATCTAACAGCAATACCGCAGGTTACTGGGGCATCATTCTGACGAACAATACGGGCCTGACCCTGACCAGCTTTACCGCGCGATACGATGTCGAACAGTGGCGGGATCAAAACACGACGGCCCAGCCGTTGGTGGTGGAATGGATTGTCCGACCCGCGTCAACGCCGACGCCGTTGGACTGGTTCACCGGCACGTGGACATCGGGAGCCAGCACCAATTCGCCGG
>CALGXT010000122.1 GCA_937935255.1 uncultured bacterium
TTGGAAAACTCACCGGCGCGCGCGGCGCTTCACCGCGGCGCGGGCGCGAGTTTTCCGCGCCCCCTTCGGCGTGGCGCGCTTGCGCGCGGCCGGTTTCGCCGCCGGCGTCTTTTTTGCCGCCGCACGCCGCGGGGCAGCCGCCGGCGCCGCCGTCGGGGGCGTCCACGGCTCCAGCGCGATCATCGGATTCGCCGCCGAGACGCGCACGATCGCGACGGAGCGCTCGATCTCCTCTTTCAAATCCCCCACCGTGCCGTCGAACGAGAGCGCGCTGCCGGGCTTCACCTCCTGCATCTGCGTCGGCAAACCCATCGGCCCCAACAGCTCGATGAACGGCTCTGGCGGCAGCTCCTCGACATTGACCATCCGATGTACGTCCCACGTGCCTTTCGCGATCAGGATCGCCGCCGCCACCGGCGGCACTCCTGCCGTGTAGCTGATCGCCTGCGACTCGACCTCTTCGTAGCATTGCTTGTGGTCGGAAATCTGGTAGATCAGCAGCTCCTTGCGTTTGCCGTTCTTCCAGCCGCGGAAGAAATCGCCGATCCAGGTTTTGCCGGTGTAGTTCGGCGCAAGCGATTTCGGATCGGGCAGCAGCGCCTTGACCACCTTCAGCGGCACGACGTCCTGCCCCGTGGAGAGCTTCACCGGCAGGTGCGAGAGGAAACCCAGCGTGCGCAGCACCGTGAAGACGTTGATGTAATGGTTGCCGAAGCCCATCCAGAAGCGAATGCTGTCGGCGTCAATGTTCTTCGAGAGCGAGTGCAGCTCGTCGTGGCCGTTGAGGTAGATCGGGTTGCGCCCGACGCCGGGAAAGTCGTATTCGCGGCGAACGGTGTGCGTGGGATACTCCCGCCACTGCCGCCCGATCCACGTCCAGACCTTGATGAACTCGCGGAAATTGATTTCCGGATCGAAGTTCGTCGCGAAGTATTTGCCGTGCCGACCGGCGTTGACGTCCATGATGTCGATCGTCTCGAGGCGGTCGAACTGTTTCGCGCCCAGCGCAGCGTAGGCGTTGACGACGCCCGGATCGAAGCCGGCGCCGAGGATGGCGGTGATGCCTTTCTCGCGGCAGCGGTCGGCGCGTTTCCATTCGTAATTCGCGTACCACGGCGGCTGCTCGCAGACCTTGTCCGGCTCTTCGTGGATCGCCGTGTCAATGTAGGCCGCGCCCGTCTCGATGCAGGCTTCGAGGATGGACATGTTGCAAAAGGCGTTGGCGAGGTTGATGACGATGCCGGAGTTCGTCTCGCAGATGAGGCGGACGGTCGCCGGGATATCGAGGGCGTTGAGCGCGGCGGAATAGAGGCGCTTCGCGGGGTCTTTCAGATGCCCCTTGCGCCGGACGCTTTCGATGATTTCATCGCACTTGGCGACCGTCCGCGAAGCGATGCAGATGTCGCCCAAAACGTCGTTATTCTGCGCGCATTTGTGCGCCGCCACATGCGCCACGCCGCCGGCGCCGATGATCATCACATTTTTGCGTTCCATGGTTCCCCTCTCCTCGCCTTTCACGAAAGGCTTTGCTTGAAATCCCTGTAGCCAAAACGACGCACAACGTCAATCGTTCCATCCAGCCGCCGCACGACAATCGCCGGCATTGCGATTCCATTGAACCAGTTTTTCTTCACCATCGTGTAGCCGCCGGCGTCCTGAATGCGCAGGCGCTGTCCTACGCGCAACGGGCGCGGGAAGGCGAAATCGCCGAAGACGTCGCCGGCCAGGCAGGTGCGGCCCGCGATGCGATACCGGTGCGGGCCGCCCGTCGCGCCGGCGACGCCCTTGGCCGGATCGCGGTAGATCAGAAGATCGAGCATATGCGCTTCGGTGGAGGCATCCACGATGGCGATATCGCTCTCGTTGCGCACGATGTCCACCACGGTCGTCACCAGTTCGGTCGTGCGCGTCACGACGGCCTCGCCGGGTTCGAGATAAACCTGCGCATCGAAGCGCCGCGCGAACTCCTGGAGCCGCGCGGCGAGCGCGTCGAGCGGATAGCCGTCGTTCGTGAACGCGATGCCGCCGCCGAGGCTGACCCAGCGCACGCGCTCCAACTCGAAAGCGTATTGCTCCGCGATTCGATCCAGCATTCGCGCGAGCGCGGGGAAATCCGCGTTTTCGCAGTTGAAATGGAACATCAGCCCTTCGACCGCGCCGCGCTCGACGGCCCGCCGCGCCGCCGCCGCGTCGCGCGCGCCGAGCCGCGAAAACGCGCACGCCGGATCGGCCAGATCGTAATGAGAATAACTGAAGCCGGGGTTGACGCGCAATCCGATCGAGCGCGGGCGGACGGCGGGCGCGAGGCGATCGAGTTGCGAGAGGGAGTTGAAAATGACTTTGTCGGCGTAACGGCGAACGGCGGGCAGCTCCTCCGGTTTGTAGCCGACGCAGTAAGCGTGCGTCTCGCCGCCGAACTCCTCGGCGCCGAGGCGGACCTCGTAAAGCGCGCTGGAGGTCGTGCCGTCGAGAAATTGCCGCAGCAAGGGAAACACCGCCCACGTCGAAAAGCATTTGAGCGCGAGCACGCACTTCGCGCCGGAGCGGCGCTTGAGCCGTTCCACGCGGCGCAAATTGCGAAGCAGTTTGCGCTCGTCGAGCAGGTAATAGGGCGTCTCGATTTTCACGGGGCCGAATGAACGACACTTCGCCCGCGGTGTCAAGCGGCGGCGACAATCGCGCTCGCCGGCGCCGACCGCGGTAGTTTCTCCAAACACGTTCTACGGTCGAACTCGCATGCCCGCCCGAACGGCCAAGGCCTTCTGCCGGGCGTCGAAGGTGAGAAACTCCCGCGCGCCCAGCGCGCGCGCAACGGCGATATGGAGCACGTCGGAGGTTCGGATTCCCATCTTCGCGGTATGAGCGGCGCTCAAGGCCTCCGCCTGGGCGAAGACTTCCGCCCACGCGACGGGAGTTTCTTGCAGCGCCCCCGCCCGGATATCGGACTCGATGACACTGAGAACGGCTTCGCATTCCTCTTCCGTTATGTCCTTTCGGAACACTGCCAACCGGATCGCGTTACGAACCTCATGGCGCAAAAAAGGCGTGAAGATCAAAGGCGCAGGCATCCGGGCAGCCCATTTTTGAGCCGCGGCGCTATTTGAATCCCGACTGTAGAGCGAGACCAGATAACTGGTGTCGGCATAGACTACCATCGGCTTTGCTCCCGCTCTTCCAGCACAATGTTGCTGAGGTGAGTCCGCCGATCCCCGAAGATCGCTTTGGCGCGGGCCGCGAAGTCGGGCATTTTGAACGGGGCGGACGGTTGCGGGCGGGGCGGACAGATTCGCGCCACGGGGCGGGTCCGATTGAGCACGGTGACTTCCTCGCCCTGGGCTACCCATGCGAGAACGGTGCGCAGGTCGTGTCGAACTTGTCGAATCGTGGCGGTCTTCATGTGGCACATAATGTGACACAACAGCCGATCCGTCAAGCGCGATATTGACGTCGCTCTGCTTGAGGGTTAGGTTATAGATATTCGACGGGGTCGAGTTCGCGATTCCGTCGGATTCCACGGGGGCGATCGGTTTCGACGTGTGGGTGTACGCTCCGGTGGCGCGCCGAGGACCCCGGTTGGCCTCGTAAAAAATCCGGGAAACAAACACAAAAGCCAACGACGAATTGGCCCTCGCGGCGTAAGTCCGCGACGTTCCCGCCCGGACGCCTGCTACGGGATGGGAACGGTGCAGCAGGCTGGTTCCGACGCCGGGTAGCCGGGCGGAGGGGCGAGACATTCACGTGGCTGCTGGTTGCTCGGATAGCCTGTTCGCCGGCAGTCCGGGGAACGAGAACTAAAGACGAAACACGCGCGTAGAAGCCGGCGCCGATCTCATGCGGACGGGGGTTCGATTCCCCCCGCCTCCAGGCTCCGTCCGGAGCGCAGCGGAGGACGGAGCCTGCCCCGGCGTAGTTCCCGCCCCCCGGGGGCGGGGACGAAGCCGGGCTGTTCCGCTGCGCTCCGAACTACGCCCGGGCAAGCCATGCACGGCTACCATTACGTGTACGTCCTTCAGAGCGAGCGAGACCCCGCCCGCCACTACACCGGCCTCAGCGACGACCTCCGCGACCGCCTCCGCAGACACAACGCCGGCGAATGCGCCCATACCTCGAAATTCCGCCCCTGGCGCTTGCGAGTGGCGATCGCGTTCCACGACCGCGAACGCGCGGCGGCGTTCGAGCAGTACTTGAAGACCCATTCCGGTCGCGTTTTCGCCTCCCGTCACTTCTGAGACCTCCGTCCGGAGCGCAGCGGAGGACGGAGCCTGCCCCGGCTTCGTCCCCTCCCAACGGTCGGGAACTTCGCCGAGGCTGTTCCGCTGCGCTCCGAACTACGCCCGGGCAAGCCATGCGCGGCTACCATTACGTGTACGTCCTTTAGAGCGAGCGAGACCCCGCCCGCCACTACACCGGCCTCACCGACGACCTCCGCGACCGCCGCGTCTCGGCGGTGAATCCACGATCTTTCGTACGCGGCCGGGCGAGCCGCCCGGCCCTACCCGTGCGCGAGACAGCGGGGAAGACTGAATTTCGGACTCATTTTCTCTATCCCTTGCGCCGCGGGGTGTATCACACTTCGCGAAGGGTGGTACAGTCGCGACGCCGGGTTTTCGGTTGGCTGGGGGCGGAGCGAGCAAACGGGCCTACACCGCTCGCGCAGGCGCATCGTGTAGGTCGCCTTGTTTCGCGAAGCGAAAAAGGCGGCGTCGCGCCCCTCCGATCTCAGATCTCTCCGGCGACAGAGCGCCGGAGCTACAGCGCTGACGCACCGACTTCCGACCTCTGCGTCTTCGGCGTCTCGGCGGTGAATCCACGATCTTTCGTACGCGGCCGGGCGAGCCGCCCGGCCCTACCCGTGCGCAAAACCGATCACCGTCCGCCGGGTTTTCGGTTCGCCGGGGGCGGACCGAACAACCCGGCCTACACCGCTCG
>CALGXT010000123.1 GCA_937935255.1 uncultured bacterium
CAGCGTCCCGACAATTCGATCGCTCCAGCCCAGTTTGCGCTTCGGATCGCGGATGACCCGCGCCACGGAGTCCCGCAGGTGTGGATTGGCCATGCGCGCCCAGAGATCGTCCGCGTAGGCGCGCCAGCCGATCGGCGTAAAGAGGGGGTCGAGTCCGGCATATTTCCGACAGAGCGCCGCGCCCGATTCTTCGATCAGCGCCGCCCGCGCGGTCGGGCCGATATCCGCATTGCCGCAGGCCTCCGCGATGAACGCGCAGCCCTCTTCCGCGCCGAGATAGCCCAGCAAAGCATGCACGGCGTTGTGGCCGTATAACTTAGCCTCCTCGAAAGGGAGCAGATCGTCTTTTTCGCGGAAAACGGAGATACGGCGGCGAACATCCGACCGCGCGGGGCGGCTCACGAGAATGGCGTTGAACTCCTCGACCAGAAAGGCGCGATCGAGACCGGGCGCGATCGGCGTCAGACCGCGGGCGCGAATGTCGCCGGAGTCGGACACTTGACCGCTCATTTTGCCGATGACGGTGTTCAGGAATTCGATGCGACCGTCGCCGGGGACGCGCCGACGCTTCGCCGCGGCCGCCGCGAGCAGCTCGGCGGCGTGATTGTGGTTTTCGCCGCAATAGACGACGGCGGCCGGCAAATCGGGCTGAAGGGCTTTGCGGTCGGCGGCGGCGGCGAAGAAGTCCGCCACAGAGGGCGCGCCGCGCTCGAAAAAATCCACGCTCGGCAGCGCGGTCGCCATCTCGCAGGCTTCGGCCATGGCGTCCCCGAGCGCCGCCGCATCGCCGGGGATGGCGGGATTCCGCACTTCAATGGGACCCGCCCGCGCCGCCGTCAGGCCGTCGCGTCCGGCGATATTGACGTTGTAAAACCCCTGGGCGGCGCGCAGGCCGGCGACGGTCTCCGGCGCGACTTCGGCGACGACCATTCGATCGAAGGCCCGCGCCGCCCACGCCTCGTACACGAACAGGCCCGCGCCGATGGGACCGAAACCGAAATTGACGAAGACGGCGCTCACCGGATCACGCGCGGGTCGGTGAAGCGGTCGGCTTCGTCCATGGAAGGCGCCGAAAACTCGAGATAGACCGCGCCGCGCTCGCCCGCGAGGAAGGCATGCAACGTGTTGCCGGCGAGCAACACTTCGACGCCCGGCCCCATGTAGATGAAATCCTCGGTCGTGATGACCTCTTCGCGGCGGACGCGCTCGACCGCTTTCCGAAAGGCGGGCGGCAGGCGATCGGTGCGCACGCCCGGCGGCGCGTGGAGCACGCGCGCGCCGCGATGCAGCAGGACGCCGTCGCCGTAGATGGCCTTGAAGGTTTCGGACTTGCCTGGAAACACCGCCGCCATATGCCGCCGGACCGAAAGCGGCAGCGGACGTTGATCGCCGGCGGCCTGAATGATCACAAAATCGCGATCGGGGAACGCATACACCGGTCGTCCGTCGCGGAGCAGGGGCGTCCCGTCCGGCGCGTAACGGCGGATGCCGTGAAAGTTGCGCACCAAGTCGCGCAAAAGCCGAAAACCTCGCGGCACGGGGGCGCCCCGCTTCAGAACAATCGTATCCACATGCCGGTGTTCCAGCAGTAATTGCCAGGGCAGGTTCATCAGCACCTTGCCCGTGTGGCCGCTGCCGTCCGCTTCGCGATGAATCACGACGGTTTCCAAACCCAGACCGACCTTTTGAAACTCGGCCCAGGTCGCGGCGCGATTCAAGGCCGCGACCTCGATGCGCTCCGGCGCTATGGGCCCGGCGTGGGGCAGCGCGCGATGATAGAGCGCGGCGTACGCGCGCCGCGCCTGACGCCTTACGGATTCGGGCAGCTCCACAATTCCGGTATTCATAGGTCCTTCGGATCCTTTGAAAACGCGCAGAGCGCGCGACGGAAAGAATGCCGGGAAGCGCGCGGTTGACAACAAGAAAATGAAGGCGGGGAAAGGGGTCAGTGACGTGGTGGTCGTCACATGGCGAAAGCCCGGCGGACCGATCCGGAGGAACGCGCTGCGCGCGTCCGGGTCATGCGCCGCGCGACCCTCCCGAGACAACAGTGTTATCCGATTTGCACCCCATCGCCGTCCCCTTCGGGCAATGTTGACAGGCCGCATGAAAAGCTGGACCGATTTCGGCGCGGCGAGGCCGCCGCGCCCTACCGTATTACGGAATCGCCATCATCCGCGGCGGCGGATCGCATCGTCAATCGTCGAGCCAGCGGAAGAACCGGACGAAGGTCTCGTAGGTATTGTTGACGCGATAGGGATCGCGCCAGACCACCGCCAGCGCGCGCTGCTCGCCGATGACCTCGTCGTTTTCGACAGCGCTATTGTTATTGGCGTCCACTACGGCCTGGGCGATGACGATGATCGAGTAGATATTCTGCCGCGCGCCCAGCAGCATGGAACTGTTTCGCATCAACGCCTTTTTCTGGAGCGGATCCATCGCTCCCAGCGCGGCGTCCGCGTTCGAGCGCGCGATGTCGGAAACGCTCTTGTACTGGTTGGGCACGCTGCCCGCCGTGTAAATCGCGTTGGCGATGGCCGTCGCCTGCGCCTGCGTCACTTTGGGCGCGCCGGCTTCGCCCGGCCAACGCTCCAGCGGCGTGTCGTAAAACACCTGCGCGAGCACATTTCGATTTTCGGTGTTCACGTTGACAATCCCACGCCGAAACGTGTCGGTTGTCGTTGTGAAGTAATCCACGACCGGCGGCGCGCCGGCGCCCCAGAGCGCGATGGTCTGCCATGGCGTCTTGCCGGGAAGCAGAAAGGCCACCTCGCCTGGCGTCTGCGCGGGACCCTGCCGCGCGAACATGACGTGGTGTCCGTCTTTTCCGGGGGCTCCGAAGGTCACGCGGCCGACGTTCATCGTGCCCAGCGTATGGGTCGGCGGGGTCTGGGCCTGGGAGACTGGCGTCCACTGCACCGGATCCGTGAGGTCCCAGTTGATGCGCGGGTCGTCGCACGCCCATGTGGTGCCCTTCGGGTTGGCGGCGCCGGCGGAAACGTTGTGAAAGTGGTCGTTCCATCGAATATCCACCGGCTGCACCTGGTCCACGGGTCGCCCGCCCAACAGAACCCGCAACCGCACGATGCTCAATTGAGTGGGCATGATGGGCGCGGGCGCCGCGCTCACCCAGCGGAAGGTCGTGGCGCCAGAATCGGCGACGTGGAAACCATTCGGTCCGGTTAGCGAGGGAATGGCGGCGGTCCAAGTTTTCTCGCCCGCGGTAAAATCGCCGTCGGAAATGTTCAGCGCCACATCCAGCGTGCAGGCCGGCGAGTTGGCCGGGGACCCGAACGGATAGAAAAGTTCGACCCACATGCGGATGTCGTTGTACCAGTTCGTGCCGTCGTACGTCACGACGTTTGCAAGGACGATCTCATTGATCATCGGCACCGGCTCGGCGCTGATGTTGTTGAGCGCCTCCGCGCCGCCGGCGGGCGTATAGTCGGAATCCAGGAAATCAATGAGGTTATTCGCCACGATCGGCGCGTAGGCGCCAAAACCCATGGCGGTGAAAGCCGCGGTAATATCGGCAACCGGCGGCGCCGCCCCGCCGATATTGACGAGATTGGTGACGAGGGTGCCGTTACTGGTGAGGAAACCGCGCGGGAAATACGAGAAGGGGAAGAAATTCACGACCGGGCCGTTGCCCTGGAATGGGGCTGTGCCACTGTAATACCAACGCCCGGCGATCCAGAGATCGGCGACAGATTCCGCTCGGCCATACCCTTTGTTGTTGAAGCGAGGCGCGCCCCGCCGCGCAGGGTAGATATTGACGCCGGAGGCGCTCAACTCGCTCAAAAAGACGTTCGAAAGCTTCAACTCGTAGGGCGAGAGGCCTTGTTGTCGGTCCGGCAGCGGCAGGGTCACGGCGGATACGTAATCCCCGTTCGGGTCCAGCAATCCGGAGCAATTGACCGCCAGGAAGGCGTAACGCCCGACCAACCGGTTGCCCGAACCGTAATTCACGGTGATCGGAACCCACTGCATGGAAGCCGCCTGCGCGATGGCGCCGGCGCGCACGGAGCCGGGGATATAGTTCATCACCGATCCTGACAAAACGGTGTTGGTCACCGTTCCTCCCGCGCCGGTGGAGCGCAAGGAATTATCGACCCACGCCGGATAATACAGGTTGTTGGTGAATGCGTTGGTGTGGATCGTTTCCAACGCGCGGGCCAAACCGACGTGGACCAGTTGCCGGGCGCGGACGTTGTCGGCATAAGACCGACCGACCAATCGTTCGACGCGCATCGTGATGGCGAACGAGACCGCCAGGATCGCGATGATGGCTAGAAAACCCATCGTCACGATCAAGGCTATGCCCTCTTTGCGCGCGGGCGATGAAATCGGATTCTTCATATTCATCACCATTCACCACGTCAACGGATGCTGCCGGTTTTGCAGAAGCACGCGCTGCGTGTATCGCCGGCATTTCTGCTGGATGTAATCCTCCCGCGCCGCGCCGGTCAGGAGCTCGACACGCGCGGCATCCTCCGGGCTCAAAACTTCCAGGTAGAGGTCCACCCAGAGCGGCGGCGGATGCGTGGTCGAGTCATAATTCGTCCGCACGACGCCGGTGCGGTCGGTCACCAAAACCCGGAAGCCGCAGACATTCTCCACGAGGCTATTGGCCCATGAAGTCTGGTAGCCGTTAAAAACCGTGTACCACGTGGTATTCGTATAAGCGGTGTAGTCCCCCGAATTTTCACGCTCGACGACATGGCGTCCGACGAAAAAACGATTAGGGTTCGCGGTCGTGGCCAGCACGGAGTAGCGGACCTGCATGCCTTCCCGATAGGGGTTGGAGTTGCGATATTCCGGCGTGTTGTAAAGCGAAAGAAACGAGATGCGGTCGGTCGCCCGGCCCAGCGCGGTGATCCCCGTCTCCACGCGCATCGTGACGAGATCGTTCACCTGCGCCGCCTGCAGCTCGCGCGCCATGAATTCCAGTCCGGCGCGCGCCCCGCCGTCCATATCCATGCGCCCCACGCCGGTCCGGTAGGCGGAGGAGCTGTCTGTGAACAGCCGCCCGAGCAACAGCATCAGGATCGAAAGCACGGACAGGGCGGCCAGCACCTCGACCAGGCTGAAGCCGCGACGATTTGCGGGGGTCGTGGATCTCATGGCCGTCCCCTGAAAATCTCGGTGTAGAACTCGTACACCTCATTGGTGGTCGCGCCGAATTCGCCGGGATACACCCGCAATCGCAGCGTTTTCACATAGGAACCTGAATCTGCGATGTTCAATTCGTACCGCACGGCCCGCTCGACAATGTTGGTGTTGTAAGGCGAGCGTTGCACGCTGGTTTGCAAACTGTCGGGGACAATCCTTGTGGCGCCGCTCCAAAGATTGCTGGCGGCCGGCGCGATTTGCAACGTATTCAGAGATCCCCAGGCCGTCGTGCCGGCCAGGGCCCGGTAGCCGGCGAAGACCTCTTCGGCAAAAAGGGCGGCCTGCGTCTCGTTCACCGCGCGCCGGCCCGCCTCGATGCCGGCGGGAAACAGGCCGAAGACCGCCATGATGCCGATGCCGATCACCAGCATCGCCAGCGCCACTTCGACGAGCGTGAAACCGCGATTGCGCATGATCAGTACTCCACCACCGACGGACGTCCGGTCAGGGGTTGCACCCGAATGCCGTAGGCGCGGGAATCGGCGCGCTTGATCAAGTTGGCGGTCGTTCCCGTCGCCGGATCCGCGTCCAGACTGCCCTCGACAAATACGGCTTGCAACGTCGTTCCGCCGTTTTGATTCAAGCGCCCGTTGGCCGTGAAGGAGATGCAACTCACGGTCTGCGTGGCGCTCGTGTTCAGCGGCATCCGGACGGGGAATCGGCGGTCATTGCCGGCGGGGTTGAAAATATTTTCGGCATAGTAGGGCGCCGTGTTGGCGGGATTCGCGTCGAACACAAATCCCGGCGGCAGAAACTGCCACTCGTTGAGATAGCCGTCCTCCGCGGTCCAGATATTGAAACCCCGAAGCGCGGTGACCACCCAGGGGCGATCGGCGGCGGCGGTGAAGTTATTGGCCGTCGAGGGGAACACCACATAGGTCGTCGTGCGGCGCGTGACCGCCCATTGGCGGGCCAAATTTACCGTGGACTTCAGGCGCGATACGGCGCCCTGCGCGGCGACGGAGGGGCTGCGGTTCAGGAAGGCCGGCACGGCGATGGCGAGCAATAAAGCGAAGATGCCCATGACCACCAGCAGCTCGACCAGCGTGAATGCCGGACGGCGGCCGGGGGAGGCGATTGCCGCACGCTCGCCGAATCGGCGACATTGCGTTGGAGCCGCATCGCTCATGACGCGCTCCTACCTGCCCCACGAGGTAATGAAATTATTGACGTTGGTCCCATCGGGGCCGCGGGACCAGACGGCGATGGAACGACCGACCAGGGTCGTACTGAGCGGGGCCGGCAGCGCGAGCGAATTATTGAAGTCGCCGTCCACATAGACCATGTAATCGCGATCCCACGGGTCCTTGAAGGCATTGGTGACGAGACTGGCCGAAGAGACTTCCAGATACACTTCGCGCCGCGGGTTGGTATTGGTGTTGATGGCGCGGAGCGTGTCAATGAGCGCCACGTAATTGGTGCCCGTGTTGTACGTGAAATCGGTTCCCGAGGTTTGCGTGGGGAATTTGCCGTAATCCCGGAGGTAGCCGCGCAGGGCGACTTCGATCGCCTTGACCTCGGCTTCCGCCCGATTGCGGTTGGCCGCCTGGCGCGCAGCGCCGATCGCCGGGAATAGGAGCGCGATCAGCAGGCCGATAATGCCCATCACGACCAGCAACTCGACCAGTGTAAAGGACGCCTTTCTATTCATATCCGCCGCTCCTTCTTCGATTACTTTTGGCCGACCGCGCCCTTCCTCATCTAAGTATCGGCCCGCCCTGCGGCGCCGTCAAGCGCCCAAATCGCATCCCGGCCTGCCGGGAGCATCGGACTCACGCCCGACGCCGGCCGTTTGCGGCCCGGCGAGCCGCCGGGCCCTACCATATCCCCGGCCGTACCGTTCCCCCCGCTCGCGGGTTCCGGCGAATCGGGGCCGGCTCGCCCCGTCGCGGCCCGGCGAGCCGACTTCACCCCGCAATGGGGGGCTACGTCGGCCTCGGCCGCCCGCCTTTGCGGGGCTCCGGCGAGGCAGGCCGGGCCCTACCGTTCTCCGCGTTGGGCCGCGCGGCGGCCCCGCCGCGCCGCGTTCCGGTCCTATTTCGCGATGCGCTGCATGATGTCCACCATCGGCAGGAAGAGCGCGATGACGATGGTGCCGACGATCAAGGCCAGACCGACGATCAGGATCGGCTCGATGATCGAGCTCAGGGCGGCGACGGTGTTGTCCACCTCGTCGTCGTAGTTGTCCGCGATGCGCATGAGCATTTCGGGCAGCTTGCCGGTTTCCTCGCCGACCTCGACCATGCTGATGACCATGGGCGGGAAAATGCCGGTCGCCTCCATCGGCGGCGCGATATTTTCGCCTTCCTTCACGCTGTCGTGGACGAGCACGACGCCCTTGGCGATGACCTCGTTACCCGCGGTGTCGCGCACGATATTGAGGGCCTGGAGGATCGGCACGCCGGATTGAAGCAGCGTGCCGAGGGTTCGGGAAAACCGTCCGATGGAGGTCTTGTGCACCAGCGTTCCGAAAATGGGCATCTTGAGTTTCATGCGGTCCATCGCGAGGCGACCGCCCTTCGTCTTGCCGAGTATGCGCGTGAGAATGACCAGGCCGACAATGCCGCCGATGATGAAGAGCGACTTCTCGGCGAGCGCCCGGCTGGCGTCCATGATGAACAACGTGAGGGGCGGCAGCTTGCCGCCTTCCAGCAGATCGTTGAAGATTTCCGCAAACTTCGGGACGATCTTGGTCATCAGAAAGTACATGATGCCGCCGGCGACGCAGAGCACGACGATGGGGTAGGTCATCGCGCTCTTCACCTTGTTGCGGATCTTCTGCATTTTCTCCATGAACTCCGCGAGGCGCAGCAGCACGACATCGAGCACGCCGCCGATCTCGCCGGCCTTGACCATGTTCACGTAGAGTCGGTTGAATATCTTGCCGTGCTGCGCCATGGATTCGGCGAGGGTGGCGCCGGACTGGATGCTCTCGGCGAGTTCGAGCAGTGTGCGCTTCAGCACGGGATTGCGCTCCTGGCGGGCGATGACTTGAAGCCCGCGCAGCAAGGGCAGCCCCGCGTCAATCAGCGTCGCGAGCTGACGAGTGACGATCATCAACTGCTTGGCCTTCACGCCGCCGAGGGTCGGCAGACTGAACGATTTCCTGGCCGCGGGACGCGCGCCGGCGCCGGGGACGGGGGCGGGCGTCTTTTTCTTCGAGGCCGACGCGTCAATCACGGACGTCGGAAAGAGGCCTTTTTCGCGCAGACGGGTCAGTGCGACGGTCTGGTTGTCGGCGTCAATCGTCCCCTTGGTTTCCTTGCCTTTTGCGTCCAATGCGACATAGGCGAACGTGGCCATGGCGAATACTCCCCGCCGCGACACGCGCTCCGCGGCGCGCGTTCGCACAGCGTTGAAAGGCTAACTCCAAAAGCGGCCGCCGAGCAAGCGGGAAAAGCGAAAAACGGGCGGGATTTTCGGCGGGTCGCCGGCCTTTACTCTCACCGCGGCTCGAGCAAGCTCGAGCCCTACTTTTCCCTTCCGCCATCTCGGTCGTAGGTAGGGCCGGGCGGCTCGCCCGGCCGCGCCCAAAAGAATCGGGGATTCACCGCGGATACGCTGAGCGTGCGGAGCGTAGGGACAGAGAAATAGAGCGAAGCGTAGCGGAGCGTAGGGACAGAGAAATAGAGCGAAGCGTAGGGGCAGAGAAATAGAGGGGCCGCTGTCGTCCGGTTTCCGGCGGTGTATCACACTTCGCGAAGTGTGATACAGTCC
>CALGXT010000124.1 GCA_937935255.1 uncultured bacterium
GGCAGCAAGACCTGCCCGCAAGCGCCGAAAAGGAATTGGGCGCTTGCGAGTATGAATTGTTTTCTTTCAGGTTTCCCACGATCTGTTTCCGCTGCCTTACGAGGTCTTGTTCTGCTAACGTGCTCCACTGAAGGCGCATACGTTGGGCGGTCTATGTTCAGAGCAAAGCAATGAATAATCTGGGCGACCGATGCTGACCAAAAGCAAGAGAGAGCAAAGCCAAGTAGATGGAGAACAGATGACAAATGCTTCGGAAGCAAAGTTGCCCTCGTCGGACTTGACGTTCATTACGAACGAAGCGGGTCAGTCGCTGTGTGATCGTTTTGCCGCGCTGCTCCACAAAGACACGCGCTTCTTCGACTGCCTTGTTGGTTACTTCTTTATCAGCGGGTTCCACAGAATTTACCCGTCCTTGGAGAACGTTGAGAAAATTCGGATCCTCGCAGGACTTCAAACCGACCGATCCGCGTACGACCTGCTCCAGCGGGCCAAGGAACAGGGCGAACTCGACCTTCAGTCGCACGCGTCTTCCAAGGAGCAAGCGGTTGAAACGGAGGTCGAGGGTGTTCGAACCCGCGTGATGACGGCGGAACACCTGGTCGCGATCGCCCTCCAGGTTGGCCGCGCCAAGGACCAGGCCCGCATCGTTCAATTCGTTGAATCCGGCGTTCTCGACCCCAACAAACTGGAGGAAATCCTCGCGCGGCACAGCCTGCTTGAGAAATGGGAGCGGATACGGATAAAATATTTCAACGGCGGATCATGAACGAACAATGGCAAGCCATTTTGAAAAGCAAGCGGCGCGAGCGCGCCCGCCTCGCCGCCCTGCCATTTTCCGAGAAAGTTGTCCTGCTCGAAAAACTCCGCGACCGGGCCTTGGCGGTTGCCGGTAGCGGCCTGTACCGCGCACACGAACCCGCGGGCGGCAAAGCGCGGCTTCTGCGTGAGCGGCCGCCGGAGAGCCGAGCGTGATCCGCGTGGACGTCAAACCGGAGTTGTTGCGCTGGGCGTGCGAGCGCGCCGGACTCGACACGGCCGAAGTGGCGGAGCGCATCCCGCAACTGGTCGCGTGGGAACGCGGCGAGGCAAAGCCGACGCTGAAACAGCTCGAACATTTCGCCGGCGCCGTGCATGCCCCGGTGGGCTATTTCTTTCTTCCCGCCCCTCCTGTGGAGCAAATGCCCATTCCGGACTTCCGAACGGTAGGCAACGAGCACATCGGCCACCCAAGCCCGGATCTGCTGGAAACCATCTACCTCTGCCGGCAAAGGCAGGAGTGGTATCGGGACTATGCGCGCTCCATCGGAGAAACCGCCGTTCCATTCGTCGGGTCTGTCAACTTGAACGACGATATTCCGACGGTTGCCGAGCGCATGCGGGAGGGGCTGGGGTTCGACCTGGAAGCCCGTCGCCGCATGAGGACTTGGGAAGAGGCTTTGCGTCAGTTCATCGAGCAGGCCGAAGATTCCGGCGTCATGGTCATGGTCAACGGCGTCGTGGGCAATAACAACCGTCGCAAGCTCGATCCGGAAGAGTTTCGCGGGTTTGCCCTCTCGGACGATCTGGCCCCTCTCGTCTTCATCAACGGCGCGGACACCAAATCCGCCCAGATGTTCACGTTGGCGCACGAGTTGGCCCATGTCTGGCTTGGCGAGACGGGTCTTTCCGACGTCGAGCCTGTTGGGTCTCCGACAAACCGGATCGAGCAGTGGTGCAATCAGGTCGCGGCCGAATTTCTGGTCCCCTTGACCGCCCTGCGCCGGGAATACCAGGCGGCAAACGATTTGACCGATGAGGTCGCGCGGCTGGCGCGATGCTTCAAGGTCAGCACACTGGTCGTTCTGCGCCGGATTTACGACGCAGGCCATTTGACGCAAGACGAACTCTGGACGGCGTATCACGCGGAATTACTAGTCGTCTCATAACTGTCCTGACCTGCTCGTTTACGGCGTCGCGGCCTCAGCAAGCTGAGGCCCTACATTCTTCGGCCGTAGGGCGCGAGCTTGCTCGCGCCGCAGGGAACGAGCATGTAAAGACAATTTCGAGAGCATTAGTAAAGAGATTGTTCGCGATCCCAAGAGGCGCCGGCGGGAACTTCTATCTGACACAGGCGGCGAGAGTCAGCAAACGCTTCGCGAGCGCCTTGATTACCAGCACGCTGGAGGGTCAGACGCTGCACCGCGATGCTTTCCGTCTACTGGGCTTTTCGAAGCTCGCGACCTTCCGGGAACTCGGTCACAGTCTGGGGATCGCCTGATGCCGTATCTCCTCGATTCGAATGTCTTCATTCAGGCGAAAACCTGCACTATGGCTTAGACTTCTGCCCGGGCTTCTGGGATTGGCTGATCCAAAGGAATGCAGCCGACGAAGTGTTCAGCATCGAGAAGGTCGGCGATGAACTCGCCGCCGGCGGCGACGAGCTTTCCGATTGGGCCGAACAGCGCGGGCCAGGCTTCTTCCTTAAACCGGACGCCGCACTTCTTCCTGCGCCCGGAACGGTAGGCGCTTGGGCCATGGGACAGAGGTACGACCCCGCTGCTGTAAACACATTCCTGCAGGTGGCAGACTACTACCTTGTCGCCCATGCCCTGGCTCACGGATACACCGTCGTGACCCACGAGAAGGCTGCGCCTTCCACCAAGATCATCAAGATTCCCAATCCCTGTATTGCGCTGGGCGTGAAGGTTATGACGCCGTTCGAGATGTTGCGTCGCGAGCGGGCCAAGTTCGTTCTTGGCTAGGAATTATGCGGACAGGGCGGCTACGCCGATTGCTGGATCTGATTGCGCGCGGGCCCCCGAAGACGAAGACGATCCTCTTGTGTCCCGCCGAGGCGGGACTTCGGCGGACAAGGGAAACGGATGGAACGAACCGGCCCCGCCGGCGGGGCGCCGGCGCGCCCGCGCCGCGAGGCGCCGGCATTGCCTTGTCGGGCGGGATTGGGTTTCTCCGGCCCCAGTGCGGCGGATCGCACGGGCCTCGGCAGTCTCCGCCAGTTTTCGCCCGCCGAAGCGGGAGTGAATTGGCGGAGGGGGAGGGATTTGAACCCCCGGAGCGAGGATTAGTCGCTCGCTCGATTTCGAGTCGAGTGCCTTCAACCACTCAGCCACCCCTCCGGATGAATGGCAGGTCTCGTGGGGAGCATAGCCGGAGGAATATCGGGTTTCAAGCGCGCACTAGGCATTTCACCGGGACCGTGTTATATTCGCGGCATCGGCGAGCAATCGAGGAGCATGGCATATGGCCTTTGAACGCACGCGCGACATTCTGGAACACGCCCGCCGGTTTCACGCCGAGATGGCGGCCTACTACGAGCGGCTCGAAAACACGGCGCGCAAAGAGCGCGTGCGGATGCTCCTGGAATATCTTCGGCGGCACGAGCTGGCGCTCGAGCGCGAGCTGGCCAATTACGAAGCGACCGCGCGCAAGTCCGTGCTTGAACTCTGGCACAAGTACGCGCCCGCCGACATTCCCGAAAAGCTCAGCGAGCTGAACCTGCCGTCCGATCCGTCCTATGAGGAGGTCGTGGACCTCGCGCTGAGAATGGACGAGACACTGCTGGAACTCTACGCGCTCGCGGCGCAAAGAGAACCGGACCCGAAGGTGCGCGAGATATTCTCCCTGCTGCACGCCGAGGGACTGCGCGAGCGCGCCCGACTGCTGCGCGACGCCTTCGCGCTCGATTGATTCCGCGCCGTTCGCGCCCGTCAGGCGAGGCCGGCGCGTTCCATCAGCCGCCGCCGCTGCCGTCGCGCCTCGGCCCGCAGCGCTTCTTCGTCCACCGTCGTCAGGCGTCCGTCTTCGAACAGAATCCGGCCGTCCGCCATGACCAGCGCGACGTCGGAGGCGCGGGCCGCATAAACGAGCGTGTCGGCCGGATCGTCGCTCGGCAGGCAATGCGGACCGGAGATGTCCACGAGGATCAGGTTGGCGCGCTTGCCGGCGTCGAGCGCGCCGATTTCCGCGTCCAGCCCCAGCGCCCGCGCCCCGCCCTCGGTCGCCAACCGCACAATTTCGCGCGCCGGCAGCGCCTCCGGTCCGAGCCGCAGCTTCTGGAGCAGGCCGGCCATCCGCATCTCTTCGAACATGTCGAGCCGGTTGTTGCAGGCCGCGCCGTCGGCGCCGAGCGAGACCTCGACGCCGCGCGCCAGCAGCTCCGGGATCGGCGCGATGCCGGAGCCGAGCTTGCAGTTCGCCGAGGGACAATGCAGCACCCGCGTGCGGGTCTCCGCCAGCAAGGCTTGTTCTTCGGCGGAGACGTGAACGCAATGGGCGAGGCACACCTCCGGGCCGCTGATTCCGACCTGATGCAGATAGTCCACATTGCGGCGGCCCGTCCGCCGCAGCACGAGTTCCACTTCGGCCGCCTGTTCCGACGAATGCGTGTGGAGCCGCAAACCGCGGTCGCGCGCGTAGGCGGCGGCCTCCCGCAAGTTGGCCTCGCTGCAACTCAATGCGAAGCGGGGCGCGACCGCGAGACCCAGGCGCGGATGCTCGCCCCAACGCTGAAGGAGCAAATCACATTCCGCGAGACTGTCCTCGATCGGAACCGCGAGCGGCGCGTAGCCCCCCGTTTCATCCATCAGACAATGCGAGAGGATCCCCGTCAGACCGGTTTCCGCGACGGCCTCAAACACGGCGGAGGTATAGCGCACGGTCTCCATCGAAAGAAAGGTCGTCGTTCCGCCGCGGATGAGTTCGGCGCAGGCCAGCCGCGCGGAGACGGCGATGGATTCCTCGTCGTGCGCCGCCTCCAGCGGCCAGATGTAGCGGCGAAGCCACGGCAATAGCGGCTCGTCCTCCGCCGCGCCGCGAAACAGCGTTTGGCAAAGATGGACATGCGTCTGCACAAAGCCGGGCATCAGCAGACAGCCGTCCGCGTCAATGCGGATATCCGCTCGCGCCTTCAGCCGCCGGCCCGTCTCCGCGATGCGGCCGCCCTCGATCAGCGCGCCGCCGTCCGGGATCGGATCGCGGCCCGCCGCCGTCCACAGCAGCGCGTTATGAATTAGAATTCGGTCGCCCATGGCATCGCGGAATCGGCGCGCGGAACCCGCGGCCCCGATTCGAAAACAGCATACCACACGCCTGCGGCCGCCGCACCGTTATCCGCTTTCCGTCGCCCGCGTTTTACGCCAAAATCGGGGGCCGTGAAGGTCTGTCTGGACATCCAGCCGGCGATTGCGCAGCGCGCCGGCGTCGGGCGCTACGTGAAGGGCCTGGCCGAGCGGCTCGGCCGGTTTGCCGGCGGCGACGAACTGTCGCTTTTTTACTTCGACTTCCAACGCCGCGGCGTCGGCTTCGAGACGCCCGGCGCGCGGCATCGCGCGGTCCGCTGGCTGCCGGGCCGCATCGCGCAGCAGGCGTGGAAGCGATTCGGCGCGCCGCCCTACGACTGGTTCGCAGGGCGCGCCGACCTTTATCATTTCCCGAATTTCATCCGTCCGCCGCTGAGCCGCGGGCGCTCCGTGGTGACGATTCACGACCTCTCGTTCGTCCGTTTTCCCGAGGCCGCCGAGCCGCGCAACCTCGCCTACCTCACCGCGCGCATCGGCGAAACCGTCCGCCGCGCCGACGCGATCATCGCCGACTGTGAGACCATCGCGGAGGAGATCGTCGAGCGCTTCGGCGTCTCCCGCGATCGCGTATTTGCCGTCCCCCTCGGTCTCGAGGAGACGATGACGCGCGCGGGCGAGGCCGAAATCGCCGAGCTGCGCAGGCGTTTCGGGCTCGAGCGGCCGTATCTGCTGATGGTCGGCACGATCGAGCCGCGCAAAAACATCCCGTTTATGGTCGAAGTGTTCGAGCGGTTGACGGATTTCGACGGCGATCTCGTGCTGGCCGGCGGTCTGGGCTGGCGGACGGAGGCGATCCTGGCGCGGCTCGCGCGTTCGCCGCGCGCGGAGCGAATTCGGCGGCTCGATTATGTTGCCGAGCGCGATCTGCCGGCCCTGTATTCGGGCGCGGCGGCCTATGTTTTCCCTTCGCTCTACGAGGGTTTCGGCTTCACGCCGCTGGAGGCGATGGCGTGCGGGACGCCGGTCGTCGCCTCGCCGCACGGCTCGCTGCGCGAGGTGCTCGGCGGCGGCGCCGATCTCGTCGAGGACTTCGACGCCGACGCATGGGCGGCGCGGGTGCGGCAGGCGCTGGACGATACGGCCCGCCGCGCCGCGCTCGTCGCCGCGGGCTACGCGCGAGCCGCCGCATTCCGTTGGGACGACACGGCGCGGGAGACGTGGGAAGTGTACCGAAAGGCGGCGTCCGCATGAGAATCGCGCTCGACGCCCGCTGGATTTTCGCCGAGACCTCCGGCATCGGCCGTTACACCCGCGAGCTGATCCGCGAATTCGCGCGCGCGGACGCCGCCGCGAACGGCGACGCGCCCGAATTCCTGTTGATTTTCGACGACGCCGCGCGCGCCGATCGGATACGCCGCGAATACAACCTCGACGCCGCCCCGCGCATGCACATCCTGACCGTTCCGTGGGGGCTGTTCTCGCTGAACAATCAATGGTGGCTTCCGCGCCGCTTGCGGGCGTGGCGCGCGGACGTCTATCACGGCCCGAACTGGATGATCCCCTATCGCGCGTTTCCCCGGCGCGGGCGGCGGACGGCCTGCGTGGTGACGATCCACGATTTGATCCCGCTGCTTTTTCCGGAGTTCACGCCGCGCGCCTGGAAAACGCGGCTGCGCCCCATTTTCCGCGCCCTGATGCGCGAAACGGTGCGGCGGGCGGATGCCGTCGTCGCGCCGAGCGAGGCGACGCGGCGCGATATCGTCGAGACGTTCCGCCTGACGCCGGAGCGGGCGGAGCGGATCGCGGTGATTCCGGAGGCGGCGGACGAGCGGTTTTGTACGGAGGCGGCGCCGCCGGCCGCCGAAGCGCCGGTCATTCTGTATGTGGGCCGGCGGGATCCGTACAAGAACCTGCCGCTGCTGGTGGAGGCGTTCGCGCGTGTGCGCGCGGCCGTGCCGGCGGCGCGGCTGCGGGTGATCGGACCGTCCGATCCGCGCTATCCCGAGGCGGAAGCGCGGGCGCTCGCGTTGGGTGTGGCAGGCGCGGTGGACTGGAAGGGGCACGTGGATTTCCCGGAGCTGGTGGAGGCCTACCGGCGGGCGGCGGTCTTCGCGATGCCGTCGCGCTACGAGGGTTTCGGGCTGCCCGCGCTGGAGGCGATGGCGTGCGGAACGCCGGTGGTGTGCACGAACGCCGCCTCGCTGCCGGAAGTGGTCGGCGACGCGGCGCTGAAGGTCCCGCCGGACGATGTCGCGGCCTTTGCGGAGGCGCTGCGGCGCGTTTTGACGGACGCCACGCTCGCGGCGGAGCTGCGCGCGCGCGGTCTGGCCCGGGCGAAACAATTCTCGTGGCGCCGCGCGGCGGAAGCCACGCTCGCCGTCTATGCGCGCGCGACGTCCGCCACCGGCGGGAATTACGCCGCCGAACGCCGCTGACAGCGCGCCGACACCGTGAATTCCGCCGTTGAATTCAGGGCGTTGGAGGCGCATTGCGGGGATCGGACGATGCGGCGGTTTCCCGAAGGCGGTAGGCGTTCAGGAAAAATCCGGGAATCATCTCGACCGAAAAAGGCTCGTAGAGTTCCAAAAGCTGATCGTGTTCGAGAATATCGCGCTCCCGTTGCCAAACGGCGCGCGTCGCAGGAGGCGTGAAGGGGTGTTGCTTCGGATCGCGAGGAGCGCTCGTCACGTCCACGTTGCCCAGCAAGAGGTATGTAGGCCGGCGACTCAGCACATAGGCGCCGTCGTGCTTTTCGTGCCCCGCCCAGCCGCTGCCCATATCGCTCATTTTCCTCCGCGCGATATGCCGGTCGGTCAAGCCCATCATGTCCACAATCTTGAGGCCGGAGTAGTATGAAATCGCGCCGATCGGTACGGCGGCAACGCTATCGCCCTCCCGCGCGTTCTCGCGAAGCCAGAGCCCCGCCATGATCCAGCGCGGCATTTCGTAACGCTGTTGGGCGTCATAGATCTCATATTGAAGTCCGAGCCGGGGGCGATCGGCGTGCGTGTACACCAGAGCGGCGACCGACACGGCGACCGAGCCATAGACCCGCCACCTTCGGCCGGTCTCCGACATCCGGGCCGCGTGCAGCGCATCCGCCGCCATCAAACCCTGCAAGACGGCCATGAGCGGCAACGGCCCCAGCGCAAACCGGTACATTGGCAGTCCGTCGCCGCCGACGGCCACCACCCCAGCCCATATTACCGCGGCGCCCAGCGCCAAGGCTTTGCGCTCCCGCGAGGGCGCGAGCAATCCCCAAAGCCACGGCACGGCCATCAGAATCAGCCCTTCATGGTCGGCGGAGTAATTCCTGAAGTATTCCAGCCCGCGCAGAACCGCCCGCCATCCGCCGCCCGTCTTGACGTAGTACGTGTTGGGCAGCCAGTCTCCGAAATACAGCCGGCGAAATAGAAACAGCGCCGCCAGCACCGCAGCACCGGAAAACAACCAAAGCAAAATCCGCCGACGATCGGAAGCGGCCCGATATCGGACTGCCGCATACACCGCCAGCGCCGCGAAAACCGCCGCGCCTTCCGGTCGTGTAAGCAACAGCGCTCCGACGCTCGCCATGGAAAGCGTCCAGCGCTCCCGGAGCGTCGTCAAAAACGTCGCCGCGATTAAAAAGGCGTACAGCGGCGTCTCCATTCCGGAAGCCGCCCAACAAGCGAAGGCGCCGTTCGAGGCCAGCAGCAGCGGCGGGATCGCGGCCGCCCCGTGCGACATTTCCGAAGGGCTCAGCGCCCGCGTCAGCCGATAGACCAGCCATAGCGTCCCCGCCCCGAACGCCGCTCCCAGGATTCGAGAGATCAGCGGCAAAGGAACGCCGAGACGGTGAAATCCCGCCAGCAGGACCGTCCAAAGCAGGCTGGTGAACCCCTCCACCCGCTCGCCGGGATTGAACACCAAACCGCGGCCTTCAGCCAGATGGCGCGCATAGCGGAAAATGATGAATGCATCGTCGGAAATGAAGTCGTAGGAGTAAACGTGCTGCAAGAAGGCCGCGAGGAGCGCTACGCCCAACATCGGGGCCCAAAGCCTTCGTCGCGCGGCGCCGGTCGTTTCCGATTCGCAATGCTCGTCGCGGCTGTCGGGCGCTTGCATCACAGATCTCCAAAAATTCGAAGGCAAAACCGTAAATAGCGATCTCGTCTCATCCCGCGTCGGCCAGATCGTACTCCGCGATGATATAGGGATGCGCGGCGTCGTAGCGGGTCAGCGGCCGGTTGGGGCGGCGCACGCCCACGGGGCGGCAATTCCGACCTCGGATGCCGAGCCGGCGGTCGCCCAGCTCTGTGCGGGCCGCATCGGCCAGCGCCCGGAGCCGCTCCACCCGCTCCGGGTGCGCCGAAGCGACGTTCGTGGTCTCCCCCAGGTCTTCCCGCAGGTTGTACAGCTCGCACACCTCTTCGACGCCGTCGCGACCCCGGTATAGATGCAGCTTCCAATCGCCCTGCCGAACCGCATGCAGCGCGCCGTGGTAAATATAGAAAAAGGCGTTGTAGGCGGATTCCTTTCGGGCGCCGCGCGTCCAGCATTCGACGAGCGACCGGCCGTCCAGCGTTCGGTCCTCCGGCGGCGGGATGCCGGCCAGTTCGCAAAAGGTGGGCAGAAAATCCATCTGGGTGGCGACATCGCCGCACGTTGTTCCGGCGGGAACGACGCCGGGCCAGCGCAACAGGCCGGGGACGCGCTGCCCGCCTTCCCAGCACGTGGCTTTCGTGCCCTTCAAGGGGGCGTTGCTCCCACCCTCGCCGCGCGCGCGGCTGCCGTTGTCGGAGGTGAAGATGACCAGCGTGTTCTCTTCCAGCCCTTGGCGTTTCAATTCGTCCAGCAGCGCCGCGACCGACCAATCCACCTGCTCCACCGCCGCGCCATAGCGTCCGTTTCGGGATTCGCGCAGAAATTGCTCCGGCGTGTAGAGCGGTAAATGCACGTGCATCTGCGCGAAATAGAGGAGGAAAGGCCGGTCGCGATGGGCGCGGATGAAATCCACGCATTCGGCGACGTATCGTTCCGTCAGCGCGGCGAGGTCCGGCTGCTCCTGGATCACCTCGTCGTTCCGAAGCAAAGGCAGGGGCGGGAAATGACGGCGCCCGGCGTCGTCGGAAGGGCCGTAGTCCGCGCCCGCCGCGCGTTCCAATTGCGCAATCCACTCCGACGAGCCGCGGCGGGCCTGCCGGCCCATGTCGTTGCTGTAGGGCAGGCCGAAATAGCGGTCGAAGCCGTGCCGCCGCGGCAGAAACGGCGGTTGGTCGCCGCAATGCCATTTGCCCACCAGCGCCGTGGCGTAGCCCGCCGATTTCAACAGCGTTGCGAATGTCTTTTCGCCGGGGTGCAATCCCTGGGATTGGCCGGGAAACAACACCGGGCGTCCGTCAAAGGAATCGAAGCCGATCCGGTTGGGATAACTGCCGGTCAGCAGCGCCCCGCGGCTGGGCGTGCAGACGGGGCTGGCGGCGTAAAAATCGGTCAGCCGCAACCCCTCCGCCGCCAGGCGGTCCACGGCGGGCGTGCGGTTCGCGGTGGAGCCGTAGCAGCCCAAGTCCCCGTAGCCGAGATCGTCGCAATTGATCAGCACAATGTTCGGCCTGCGCATGGATCTCCTCTCCGGGCGGAGAGTTCAACAGCCGACGACGCAACATGGCAAGAAATTTCGGCTCGAATTGAAATTTGACAGGGCTCGTCACGGGTCTTGATCCTCCCGCACGAACCTGGCTCCTCATTCGGCTCGCGTCTCGTCTCGGCCATCGGCTCACACTTTGCAAAGTGTGAGCCGATGAGTCTCGCAAGGCCGGAGATCTCGCGCCCGTCCCGCCGGGCGGGGCGGACGCCCTCCCTCTGCGTTTCTATTGACTGAGTAGAAGTCAACCACAGGAGGGACGCGCTCCCGCGGGCCCGCCGACCATGGGTCGGACGAGGCCCGGGTCCGGTTTGAAAGGGCCTCGGCGCGGATTTGGGACGGGTTTTCTCGCTTGACGATCCGACCGGTCGGAGGTTGTGCTTCGTCGTTGCCTCGCCGGAGCGCAGAGAAGGTGCGATGAAACGTTTTTTCGCGTTGGCCATAGGTATCCTTGCCGTTCTCGCGCTGCTTTTCGTCGGCGCCGAAGCGCTCGGATGGACGGACGGCGAGCGCTACGAGGCGCTCGCGGAGCGGCTGCGGGACTCGGGCGGTTGGTTGGCGGTCGGCGCGCTCATTGCGGGACTGCTCGCGGCCGATCTGTTTCTGCCGGTGCCCTCCAGTGTGCTGATGACGCTGGCGGGCGCGACGCTGGGTTTGTGGCGGGGCGCGGCCCTGGCGCTGACCGGCGCGATGGTCTCCGCCCTGCTCGGCTTCGGTTTATGCCGCCGATTCGGGCGCGGCGCGTTCGAGCGGATGATCGGAAAAATGGAGACCGTGCGCGTCGAGGCGTTCATGGAACGATATGGGGTTTGGGCGATTTTGCTGAGTCGCGGCGTCCCGATGCTCACGGAGGCGATCAGTTGCCTGGCGGGCTTGAGCCGTCTTCGGTTCATCGTCTTTTTCGCGCTTTCGCTGGCCGGGACTGCGCCGGTGTGTCTCGTCTATGCCTGGGCGGGCGCCCGGGCCGGCGGCGCCGCCGGGCAAGGCTGGGCGGTGCTCATCGCGTTCGTCCTGCCCGCGCTCGGCTTCGCGCTGGTGCGCGCGGCGGAGCGCCGCCGCGGCGAGGGCGCTCGCCCGGATAGGGACAGAGAATAAATGCGCGCCGCGGAGCCGCCAAGGGCGCGGGGAACGTCAGCGCAAAGATTCATAGATCATAGGGACAGAGATAGCGCGACGGTCAATTAATTACATCTTATTTTTTGCCTATAACTCCGTCCCCGATTTCGCCGTATTACGATGGTAGAAAGCATCTTATGAATTCGTCTCGGCAAACTTCGTGTTCTCTGTCCACGTATTCTCCGGCGCAGCGGGCCGCCCTGACAGCGGGCCGCCCTGATGTTCGTGAAATGGTCTTTACCGGTTCGGTCCCCGCGGCGCGAGCGAGCTCGCGCCCTACGCCCGAAGACTGCGTATTCTCTGTCCCCTTGGTACTTCTGACCTCCGACCTCCGCGTTGTCAGCGTCGCCGCGGCGCTCTCCCGGCTCGGCGGGCCCTGTCTTGGCGGGGGCGGAACAGGGACAGAGAATTAGTTTTGAAGATATAAGTCCCTATGTTTCCAAGGCTTGGAAAAATTTTGGCGTTTTCTTCCAAGGCTTGGAAAATCCGCCGTCGCTATTCTCTGTCCCTATAGTCGAATGTCAGAGGTCGGAACCGCGAATGCCGTCGCGCGTCAGATTCGGGTTCGGGTTGCCGTCGTTGGCGGTTTTGAGGCGGCTCGCCTCGACCGGCTCGACGTGATAATCCGCGAAAAGGAACATCCGGTTCCCGCCCGGCCCGAACCAGCCGCGATCTCCCGCGAAAGGCGCATGCACGCTGGACCATTCCCCGGCCAAAATTTTCATGGAGGGCTGGGCCACATTTCCGAACTTTTGCCGAACCGGCGGGCGAGGGTTGCTGTAGTTATCCGCCGTGGAGGTCATGCCGTTGATCTGTTCGGGCGAATGATAGAACGCCATCGAGTAAGCGTATGACGTGTTATCGTACTGCGCCGCCGCTTTTTTATCGGCCGGGCAAAAGAAAACTCCCGGGCCTCCGCCGCGGGGCGCATACGGCTCCAGCTCGGGCCGCCAGCCGCGCCCCATCCATAGCCAGATGCCGGGTCGAACCGGATCCTGCGCCCAGGGATATTCCTCGTTGCGGTCATTCCCGTACATGAGGAACGCCATGCCGATCTGGCGCAAATTGTTGCCGCAGACCGTCTGCTGCCCGCGCTGCCGCGCCCGCGTGAGGCCGGTCAGCGATAAACTCGCCAGAACGGCCACGATCGCCAACACCGTGAGCAGCTCGACCAGGGTGAATCCCGCGCGATGCGAAACTCTTGTGTTCATCGGCGGTCAATATCCCGCATCCCCGTCGCCGTGACAAGATTTCATAGCGCCGAAAGGGACAAAGCATGATCACGGCTACAGTTCCGCCGCTTTGCCGGCGGAAAATATGGGCCAAAAGCTTCGGCGGCGCAGCGCCGAAGCTACAGGGGATAGGGCGCGGCGGCGGCGCCTTCGCTCACAGCTACGGCGGATAAGCCGCCGCGCCGCGCCCAGGCGAGCCGCCCGGCCCATCCGGCTGAACCGCGTATGGATTTGTGCGGGAAGAAATAGAACGATTGTTGCCCGCGGAGACACAGCCCCGCAGAGGAATCCGCGCCTTGGCGTCTCCGTAAGAAAATAATGAACGAGAAAACGATCCGAAAACCGCTTCACCAGACGAGGCATCCGAAACCCTCACGGCCGCTTGCCACGAACGATAGGCGGCCTATACTGTGGCTGTGCATGCAAACTGTAAGACGGACCCTTGGGCGGACAACGCCGTTCCCTATATCTGCTGGGACCGGCAATGGACGGTGGCGGATATCCGCGGCCGACTCCGCGCCGCGAAGGACGCCGAGCGGCATCGCCTGATGGCATGGTTGATGCGGGAGCTGAAGACCACCGAGGTGTGGAATTTTTTGACGCCGGGGGATATTCAGCGGGAATTCGAGGGCATTCGCCCCTGGCTGGGCCCGGCCCGGCCGCTGTGGGAGCATCTGCTTGGGATGTGGCATGAGATGGGAAGAGTCTAAAGCCGTCACCCCCCTCAAGCGGGATTTTCTCAAATCCTTTTTTGCGCGGGAGAAACGCTTCTTTCTGACGGGGGGGAGCGCGCTGGGGTTGTTCTATCTGCAGCACAGGTTTTCGTACGATCTCGATCTGTTTTCCGTCGAGCAACCGGACTGGATCGAACTCGATGGCGTTCTTCGCCTCTGCGCAAGGGAGATCGGCGCCGCTTTGGAGCCGATGCGCGCTGCGCCCACGTTCAGACGTTATAAGCTGACTCGATCGGAACAGACCGAAATTGTTGACATCGCCATAGACATCAGCCCACAGTGCGATCCGAAAAAACCGTGGATCGACGATATCCGGGTGGACACGCTCCGCGAGATCATGCTCAACAAAATCGCGACGCTGGTCAGTCGGTGTGAGTTGAAGGATATCGTTGATCTGTACTTTCTGGAGAAGGCCGGGCTCCGGATAGAAGACTGTTTTGAGGATGCGCAGCGGAAAGATGGAGGACTTGACCCCGGCATGATCTCCTTGCTTCTGAATTCTGTGTCGGTCCATGAATTGCCCGACTACCTGATCAAGCCGTTGTCCGTTGACGAATTGCGCGCATATGTGAGCGAGCTGAAGCGCCGAATGGCCCTGATGGCGTACCCCGCTCAACCCGAAGGCGTGCCGGGCGCGATACGACACCCCCCAGAATAGAGACTGGGCCGGATGAAGTTGATTTTAGGACTTCTGGGGCGAAAGGGACGGAGAATGATGTCGCGTCCTGATTTCCGGTTGCCGCTTTCTGGCTGTTTTCCTCTGGCCGGCGGGGAGGGGACGGAGAATTCGAATGCGTCCTCCCAAAAAAACGATTCAACCCTCGGAAGACCGGCGCCCCGGAGCTTCCAAGGGTTGGAAAACGAACGCGGACGAAATGCGGATCAGCCGCGGCGCATCCGCCGCCGAAGCAGCATTAGCCCGCCCGCGCCCAGCAGAACCGAAATCGTGCCCGGCTCGGGGATGGCCGTCACGCTCCAGTTGTCAGTCAGCCAGGCGGAGCCGCCGCCGCTTTTGGGCGTTTCGTCAAGCTGCAGATAGAGATAGCCGCCGTCGGCCACGCTGGCGTTGAACGTCTCGTCCACGCCGGTATAGCGCCAGACGCTGGTACCATCTATGCCGTCAAATGATGTCAGGGTGGTGAAGTTGACGTTGTCGGTGGAGTATTTGATGGTGAAAGCGCTGACTTGACTGGCGCTTAGCGTGCTCCTGTCCCACAGGTCGAAACCGAATTTCCATTGGGGAACGGTCCCGCCCGTCATGTTCCTAACCCGCAGAGTCATCGTGAAAGCCCTGGAGTCTCCGTTCGTATCCGTAATGCCGTCACCGCTTCCGACGATAAGGTAGTCGCTTGCGCTTTCACTGCCGCCAAAGGCGTCAAAATGGGTTTTTCCTTGAGAAATGCCGGTAACACCAGTCAATGCATCCGCAAAATCGCCGTCATTGTTGTAGTCGCCAAACGGCGTGCGCACCCCGATTCCATTGCCCCCGAAGTCCACGGCCGAATTTGAAAACGACCACGCGTCGAAGGAAAGACCGCGGACGCCGGTCGTGGCGGTGTAGTTCTTCCAGTCGCTACTGTTATTCTCAATTCCGCCTTTGTAAGTGACGGTGCGATCGGGATGCAGGGTCCAGCGGTACACGTTATCCCCGGGCGCGTCGCCGCTTCCCGACCAGCCGACGTCGGACTGGAAATCAACAACTTTGGCGCTGTTCAAGGTGTCCATCACCAACTGGGCGGCGGCGTTGCCGGCGATCAGCAGGCCGGCGGCGAGAAGCGCAACCGTTCTTTGGGCGTTCATCTTCGATCTCCTATAGGTTGATTTTTCCCGGTTTCCCCGCTCGAGGCCGCACATGCTTTTCGGGTCGTGGGCGAACAAGTTCAGTCCAAGTTCATGCCTATGTGCGCCTCCATCTTTCTCCTGTGACGCTATCCCGCCGCGCCCCACCGGAGAAGGAGGAAGATATGGGACCGTTCCAGGCGCCTTTTTGGGGGCGAAGACGAGATCAGTGCGGGACGCCCTCGTGCCATGTGGCGGGGAGGACGAGTTCGGTGGCGCGCGCGGGAACGCCGCAATCTCCGTGGCGGATGAGGTCGTCCATCCGCCGCAGTGCGCACTCGACGAGGACATCCCGGGGTTGCGCGGCGCCGGGGATGTGCCGGGTCAGATCCCCGAGGTCGGCGTGCAAGCTCGCGAAGGGAATGGGATCGCCCGCCCGGTTCTTGCAGAACCACGAATATCCGGGGCTGAATGCGATGACCGCCTCGGGCTGGTGTCGCCACACCCATTTTCGGAAGGCGTCCGCATCCATGAGCGCGCGCAACGGGGGGATGCGCTCGGAGGGCCGCAGTTCGCGTTCGGCCATGGACAGGGCGGCGCCGAGGCGCCGCGCGTCGTCGAGCACTTCCGGCTCGTGGCGGAAGACGGCGCAGCCGATGCGGCGGTGGCCGCGCTCGCGCAGCTTCCGCCAGCAAAGTTCCAGCGGCTGGCTTGCGGAATAGTGCACGGCGTGGAAGGGGAGTTCCACATCGGGCATGAAACACAGCACCGGGAGTTTTCCGAAATCGCGGAGCGCGGCGGCGGTGTCCGCATACACCCCGCCCACCAGGATGCCGGCGGCTCCGCGGCTCCAAAGCTGCCGCAACATGCGGGCGGGGTTGTCGAAATGGTCGGGGTTCAAGGGTTCGATGTCGAAGCCCAGATCCGGGGCGCGCTGCCGCAGTTCGGCGGTCAGATTCATCCCCCTGCGGCTGGATTTGGGGCCGGCGCGGTCGGTGTGTAGATAGGCGAGGGTCAGCCGGGTCGAGCCGGTGCGGCGCCGTCGGGCGGACAGGGCGGCGAAATAGGGGTCGGGCGCATAACCCAGTTCCTTCGCGGCCGCCAGGGCGCGATCCCGCTTTTCGGCGCTGATATGCGGCTCGCCCGCGAGCGCGCGGTGGGCGGTGGTTTTGCTCAAGCCCGCCCGCTCCGCTACGTCGCGCAGGGACGCTTTTTTCACGCATTCAATTTTATGGGAGGACTGCCGTCCGGCAAGCGAGAAGCGTCTCGTCCGGGCAAGGCTGATGGGGACAGCGCTCGTCGCGAGGCTCGGGATTGTACCGCGGAGACGCCGAGAGCGCAGAGGTCGGAGGTCTGTAAAGAGCCCGCGGCGCAGCCCGCCTCCGCCCTTTGAGCTTCGGCGAGGCCGGCGGCGCCGCGAAAAAACCGGGCCGCCGCGCCCTGGGCGGTCTCCGCTTCCGGTTCCTCGATAATTGTTTGTGTCTTCCGGGCGCGCGCCGCCGTCGCTGGAGCCGTTTTGCGCCGCTCGCCGACTTGCCGCGGTCGCACGGGTGCGCTATTGTTCTTTTGTTTCCGGGCGATGGGGTTCCGCCCTCAACCGCCGGCGCGCCGCCGGCTGATGACTCCTACCCAAACGACCGAACAAGGCCGCGCTTTATCGCGGCGGGAGTCTTCGTATGGCGGCGGGATTGGCGGAAATCATCGTTCTGGGTCTGGTGGCCGACTGGCTTTTTCGAAAGCTGAGGCTCCCCGGCCTCGTCGGCATGTTGCTGATCGGCGTCGCGCTCGGCCCCTATGCGCTGCGCGCGCTCGATCCTAATTTGCTCGCCGTCGGCCCCGACCTGCGGCTGATCGCGCTGATCGTCATTCTGTTGCGCGCCGGATTCGAATTGAGCCGCTCCACGCTCCACCGGGTGGGTCTGCGCGCGCTGCTGCTTTCCTTCGTGCCCGCCGTCGTCGAGGGCGCGGCCATTGTGGGGCTGGCCCCTTGGCTGCTGGGGCTTTCCCGCATGGAATCCGCGCTGCTCGGCGCGGTGCTCGCCGCCGTCTCGCCGGCGGTCGTCGTGCCCGCCATGATCCGCTTCATGGAGGAGCGGCGCGGCGTTGCCAAAGGCATCCCGACGATGGTGATCGCGGCTTCGTCGGTGGATGACGTTTTCGTGATTGTGATCTACAGCGTGCTGATCGGCCTCCACACCGGAAAGGGATCGAACGTCGCGGCGCAACTGGCGGGCATTCCGGTCTCGATCGCGCTCGGCGCGGCGGTCGGTTTGCTTCTGGGCGCGCTGCTGTGCCGCATGTTCGAGCGCTTCAATCCGCGTGCGACGAAGCGGGTGCTGATCGTGGTGGCCGCCTCCGTCTTGCTGGTGCGCATCGAGCGCGCGATCGAAGCTTGGGTGCCTTTTGCGGCGCTGGTCGCGGCGATGGCGATCGGTTTCGCCATTCTCGAGCGGCGCGAACAGATGGCCCACGAAATTTCCGCGAAACTGGCCAAAATCTGGGTCTTCGCCGAAATCATCCTGTTTGCGATGGTCGGCGCGCAAGTCAACTTGCCCGTCGCAGCTCAGGCGGGTCTCGCCGGCGCGGCGCTGATCGCGCTCGGCCTGGTCGCGCGGAGCGTCGGCGTGCTCTTGTGCCTGCTGCGCAGTGAGCTGAACCTCCGCGAACGCCTGTTTGTCGCGGTGGCCTACGCGCCGAAAGCGACGGTGCAGGCGGCGATCGGCGCGGCGCCGCTGATGGCGATGCGGGCGGCGGGAATGGACACCGCGCCGGGCGAGATCATCCTCGCGGTAGCCGTCCTGAGCATTCTATTGACGGCGCCCGCCGGCGCGTGGGCCATTTCGGCCTTCGGCCCCCGCGCCCTGGAGATCGCGCCGCCCGAAGTGCATGAATCCGCCGACGCCGCCCGCGAGAGCGGCGGCGCGGACGCCGATGATTTGTGAACGATTCGGAAGATCGTTCCTGCACATCGTTGGATTCATAAACACGACTCGTTTTTTGAGGCGCTGCTTGCCGCGCTGAAACGCGAAGGCCGAAGGCGGACCGCGCGGCGCGCGGCGGGGTCTGTCCCCGTATTCTTCCGGCGCGGCGGGCCGCTGCGCCCCCCCTTTTTCTCCGCGCCTTCGCAGTGCATTCTTCCCTGCCTCCACCCTCGGCGGCTCGAGCAAGCTCGAGCCCTATGGGCGCCTTTGCGCCGACCTCCGACCTCCGACCTCTGCGCTTTCCCGGCGTCTCCGCCGTGCAATCCCAAGCCGTGCGGCCGAATCTGTCGCCGCGCTACTTTCGACGGGACGCCTACAAGGGCATCCGCCCTGGGGCGCGAGCGCTCGTTGGCGGAACGCATAGGCTCACACTTTGCAAAGTGTGAGCCTATGGCCGAAAGGGGGTGAGACCTCGCTTTTGCCCCGCGCGTCGGGGAGCGATGTCCATCTCGCCACGACGCGTGGCGCGGCGACGGGATGAAGCGGGTCAGGC
>CALGXT010000125.1 GCA_937935255.1 uncultured bacterium
GCCGCGCCCTGCCTCTCCGCGCCCGCGCCCTCTGGCCTCGGACTTCGGGCCTCGATCTTCAAGATTTCACCCGTCAAGCTATTCTTCGTTTTTTTCGCCGCGCCGCTTGCCTCGACGAAGCCAAAAGGGCGGAGGCGGGCCGCGCGGCGGGTTCTGTCCCTTGCCCGCCGCATCCGGCTCGCTGTAGCTCCGACGCTCTGCCGCCGGAGATCTCCAGCGCGGATTTTCTGTCGGAGAACCGGCGAAACTGCCGACGCGTCCGTTGGCCGCGGCGCGAGCGAATCTTCTCTGCGTTCTTCGCGCCTCTACCGGCGCATCTTCCGATCTTTCGCCCCGTCGGGATGAATCCGGCGGGGACGTTGACTCCTCGCTTTGCGGAGATGGGGATTCGGCAGGCCGCGCCGTGGCCCAAGAGACCGCGAGGGAGCAGAACTCGCGACAAGCCGATGGCGGCGTCGTGTCAGGGAGCCGATTTCGGGCCGGCCTCTTCTCGTACGAACGGCACGCGGAATTCCTCGACGCCGTCCGCGTGGCGGATGCGCACCTGGATGAGATCCTCCGCGCCGATTTCGGCGGGGATGATGCCGTCGAGTTCGGCTTGGAATCCCTCGTGCGGGTGGGGGCGAACGCTGACGCGCATGCGCGAGCGCGGCGGCGGCGATATTTCAACCCGCGGGTTCCGAAGGTCGCCGGGCAGCACGATCAAATAGCGGGTCAGCGGTCGGTCGGATTGGGAGGGGATCGGGACGGCGTCCGGCAGCACGCGCGGGGGCGCTGCGATATGGGCGATCACGGGGATCGCGATTTCAGGGTCGAGCGGTTTTTCCGTTTTCACGCGGACCCACGCTTGCAAACGCGAGTCGTTCCGAGCGGTTTGCAGCGGAGGAACCGTGCGCACCATGATGGCGTAGCTCCGTCCCGCCTCCTCCTCGCGAAATTCGGCGCTCAGCGCGGGCGTGTCCGCGCGCGCGGCGAGGACCTTGTTCGGCCGCTCCGGCGGGAATTCGATGCGGACCTCGAAGGCCGTTGCGCGGTCCGCGGGAATCCGGCCCATCAAGGCGCCCATCGGCCGAATCTCGACCTCCGGTTTCACGCGGCCCTGGAGCGCGAGCGTCAGGCGCGGGCGCGCAGGATCGTTGGAAATAACGGTCAGGGTCTTGTGCTGCGGGCCGGAGCGGCCGCGCAGGTTCAAGGTCGCGGTCAGTTCCGCCGTTTCGCCGGGCGCCAGGGATTCGGCGGACAGCCGCGAAGCGGCGCACCCGCAATCGGCGATCGTTTCGCGGATTTCCAATGTCGCGGCGCCGGTGTTGCGGAGGCGGAAGACGTGGACGACCGGCGGATCGTCCGCGTATCGCTCGCCGAAATCGAAGGTCGGCGCGTCACAAACGATTCTTGGCGCCGGCGCGGCGTTCGCGGCAAAGACCAGCCCGCCGATCCAAGACCCGACGAGGCGCCGAATATGCGCTCGGACCGCCGCCTTCGGGGCCAGCCCTCGAGAGGCATACCGGTTTTTCAAATCTTTTTGCGTTGCAGTTCCTCGAACCGCGCGGCGGCGTCGTCCCACGCGCTGGTATCGCGCGGCTCGAACGTCTTGGCCGCGAAGGATCGCCGAATGATCGCGCGGCCCTCGGCGGGCGAGGCGATACGGCCGTCCGCCGCCATTTGCAGGAGGACGTTGCCCGCGGCGGTCGCCTCGACCGGACCCGCGCTGACCGGCACGCCGGTGGCGTCGGCGGTGAACTGGTCGAGCAATTCGTTTTGCGAGCCGCCGCCGATGATGTGAATGCGCCGAATTCGCGCGCCCGTGACGCGCTCGATCTGGCGCAAGGTCATGCGGTAGGAGAGCGCCAGGCCTTCGAGGATGGAGCGGACCACGGCGCCCGGATCGGCGGGCGGCCTTTGCCGGGTCTCCCGACAATGGCGCGCGACGCGCTCCGGCATGCCGCCCGGCGGGAAAAACAGCGAGTCCGACACGTCCACCAGCGCGGAAAACGGCGGGGCCTTCGCCGCCATTGCCGTGAGCGTGGGGTAATCGAAATCCTGCCCGGCGGCTTTCCAAGCCCGACGGCACTCCTGAACGATCCAAAGGCCCATGATGTTCTTGAGGAACCGCGTGGTTCCGAACGCGCCGCCCTCGTTGGTGAAATTGAATTCCATCGCTTCCGGCGTCAGGACGGGCTTCGGGAGTTCGACGCCCATCAGCGACCAGGTGCCCGAGCTGATGTACGCCTCCGAGGAGTCGGCCAGGGGCGTGGCGAACACGGCGCTGCCGGTGTCGTGGCCCGCGGGCGCGACGACGTTGACCTGCCGCGCGCCGATTTCCGCCGCCGCGTCGGGCAGCAACGGCCCCAGCGATGTGCCCGGTTCGACGATGTCGGCAAAAATGCCGGCGTCAATGCCGAGCTTCGCCAGCATCGCCCGGCGCCAGACTTTGTGGAGCGGATCGGCGCATTGGCTCGTCGAGGCGATCGTCCACTCGTTCGCGCGCCGCCCGGTGAGCCAGTAGTGGAAGAGGTCCGGCATGAACAGCAGCGTGTCGGCGGCGGCGAGGGTGGCGTCGCGCGCGCGCGCCAACGCGAAAAGCTGGTAGAGGGTGTTGAACTTAAGGGACTGAATGCCGGTGCGCCGATAGATTTCGGAGCGCGGGACGATGCGAAACACCCGCTCCATCTGACCGTCGGTGCGGGCGTCGCGGTAGTGCGTGGGATTGCCCAAGAGGGCGCCGCGGCGATCGAGCAAACCAAAGTCCACGCCCCAGGTATCCACGCCGAGGCTCACGACCGACCGGCCGAACTCACGAAGGGCCGCGCGCGCGCCGTTCTTCAACTCGTGGAAGAGCCGAAGCGCGTCCCAGTGGAGGCCGTCCGTCAAACGCACCGGCTCGTTCGGAAAACGGTGCATTTCCCGGAGGGCCAGCCGTCGTCCGTCGAAAACGCCGGCCATCACCCGTCCGCTTTCGGCCCCGAAATCGCCCGCCAGATAGACTCGCGCCCTTGTTGTCATTCGCCTGCGCCCCCGGAGATTCCGTTGGTCTCGATGTTCGCTCGGACGATATCGAAAAAAGCCCCGTCGGGCAATCCCGGCGGTAACGGGAAAAAGTGATTGGCAAGGGACAGAGCCCGCCGCGCGGCTGACGTCAAAATTTTTGCGTATGTAGGCATGAGGCGAGTTCGGGTTCGTACGGATTTTGGAAAGGTCGGATCCATTCGGAGAGGCGGCCCTGAAGGCGCCCGTTGGGTTTGAGTCCGGTGGAGCGCTGGAGGCGGTCGGCGAGGATATAGATTTTGACGAGGGTTTCGCGCTCGGTGGTGAAGAGGCCACCGGAATTTGGCTGAATTGGTATTCGGACTTTTCGATGGACGGCGCCGGGCGAAAGGGTGGAGTTGACATTGTCGCCAGAATCGCAAGAGTCCGTGGCTTCGGCGATATCGGCCGGCGGCGGCGTTATTGTGGGGCAGATGATCGCAACAGAGGGCAACCCCGAGGCCTTCGTCTGGGACACGGCGAACGCGATGCGGAGCGTGAAGGCGGCGGGGGAGGCGGCTTGGCGGACTGGCGGCCGGACATCTATTCGAGATCCTTGGCGGCGGGTGTGACGGAACAGACCCACACCGAATGTCCGGATCAGTCTAGAATCAGATAGCCGAAGCGTTCCACGTCTTTTCCGGGGTGGATGCCGTCGAACCACTGGAGCAGGCGGACGCGGCCCCGGCCGTCATCCTCATTGACCAGGAAGGTCATCCGAATCATCAGGCCGGGCCGATACTCGAAACCGAGATCTGCGAACGGCAAATAGCATTCATAGGTGGTCACATCGCCGGCACGGCTCGCGGCCAGAGGCGTTCTCAGCTCGCCGACCTTTTCGGCCGTCGGCGCGATCCATCGCCAACCGGCGCCGCCGCCGGCCTCGGTCAGCCCGATTTCCGTCGGGCGTCCGTCCGCGGCGATGCCGATCTGCACGCTGTCGCCCGTCCACAACCGTGCGCCCGGTTCGCCGGGCCGATGCGTTTGATCGCGAACCTCGAAACGCAGGTAAAGGCCCGCGCCATCATGCGCGAATCGCGCGGTAACGGACAAATCCTCCGGGCCGGCCCATCGGGGAGTCTGCGGATCGTCCACGAGATCGTGCACGGCCTCGCTTCCCTCCAGTCGGATCGCGGCGGTGCGCTCCGGCGGGCGCAACTCTTTCAGGGGTCGCGCCGATCTGGGCACGCCCTCGCCCACGGCCGCCATCAACGGCAACGACACTTCTCGATCCGTACGGGGGTCTCTCAATTTGATGACATAGCCCGCGACACCGGCGCGCATTCCGGCGGGCAGATCGAAAACGATCGGCACGACGACCTGTTCGCCGATGGGCGCGGTCGCCTCGGCTCGCGCGACGACGACGCCGTTCATATCCTCGATTGTCAAGGGGACGCGAGCGTCTGTCCCCCACGTATTGGTCAGGCCGATATCGAATGCGGCGCGGGCGCCCGGTGAGACGGGGATGAGCGCCGGAACGCGAATCCAGTCGGCCGCGGTCGCGGGGCCGACGCGTACGCCCGGTCCGGCGCGCAGATACATCGAATAGCCGTTCACCGTGAAGGAGATATTGCCTGCGGAGGGAGTCAATCGCACCGACCGGCCGAACAGATCGGACAATTCCACGGGGCCGTCCGCGGAGAGATTTTGCAGGAACCGAGCGCCGGTCGTGTGGGGCCAGAAGAGGAACAATCGCCCTTCGTCTTCCATACGGAAAGAGAGCGTCATCAGCCGTTCGTCGAGCGGGAATTCGCCCTCGCCCCGGGCGTTGGCAAGGCGGCGAACAATTTCGTTCATGGCCTGTCCGGAGGCTTTCAGCCGCTGATCGAAACGGATCAATCCCCAGTTGTCGCCCGCGAGGTAACCGCCCTGGGGGTCGTAGGTGTCAGTTGTGGTGAACCAGATATAGAACAGCGAATTTGCCTGCGCCTTGGCCCAGCCGATTTTCTTGACCAGCGCGTCGGCCTGCGCCAGGCGCTCCGCGGCGCTGTTGCGGCTGACGAAACCCGCTTCGCTGTTGCCCAGCAGCATCTCGCCATCGGGGCGCCCGCCCGCTCGCAGCCATGCTTCCACCTGGCGATGCCGGGTGGTGTAGTTGTTCAAGGGGCCATGGGCATGCCAAATCGCCACATCCGCTTCTCGCGCCAGTTCGGTGTACATGCGAAGGTTGAAATCTTTTTTGGCGTTGGGGTGATAGACCGTGGCGCCGCCGGTGCCGAGGCGGACCTCCGGCATGACCTCGCGCATGGCCGCCGCCCACGTCCGCCACATTTTCAGATAGACATCAATCTCGGGGATGAATTCGAAGCCCGGCAAATCGGGCTCATTGAAATATTCGATTGAAACGATTCGATCCCGGAACGGCGCATAGTCCCGCTCCGCCCGTGCCTTCCACCAGGCGGCATACGCGGCATAGTCGTTCGGTTCGTTGACCTCGGGACGCGGAACGGCCGATTTCTGTAGATGCCGGGGCAGCCCGCCGCCGGCGCCCGCCGCCAACAGCAACCCGCCTTCCATCGCCCAGCGGCTATAGCGATCGGAAGGCGCTCCGACCCGATAGCAGTCCAGCCCCAGCGGGAAAACCACCTCGTCGAAAACGAATCGGTTCTCGGCGTCCGAGAGCCAGTGGGCCGGATGCATGGAACCGATCCACATCGGCGAGCGGTTCACGCGCCCGCCGTTGAGTTGCAGCACGCCGATGAAGTCCGTGTGCCGCGCCGCCACGCCCGGTGCATCCAGACTCAGCTCTGCCTCATAATGACCATACGGGATTTCGCCGAAATCCACCTCGACGACCGTCGCGCCCCACTTGGGCAGAGAAACCGGCATGGCGCGCACGGCCAGCGGCTGCTTGCGCTGCGGATCGAAGCTGCTGTACAGCCGCGCCGCCAACATCGCATTTAACGGTTCGTCGAGCGCGTTTCGCAAGTTGTATTTCACCCGAAGCGGACGCGCGGGGTCGTAGGCCAGCCCTTCCCAGACCGGCTTTATGGACACACGGCGATCGCGGCTGACGGCGCCGATGATCGCGATGTCGTCGAGCAGCACATCGCCTTCGCCGCCGTTCGCGCTATCGAGAAACAAGTGCTCGATTCGAACCGGCAGCGCGAGCGCGGCGGCGGTCGGCCACGCGGCGGCGGAGAGATCTATGCGGTAGCGTTGCCATGCCCTTCCCGCAACCTCCACGCGCGGAGTGTGAACCTTGCGCCCTTGGGCGTCCGTCAGTTCGAATCCGATCCGGCACGCATACCCTTGGGGATTCGCGTCGAACTCGATCGCATCCGCGATCGCCTCCTGCGCCGTCACGAGCCCTCTTTTGGCGCGGAGCGTGTTACGCCCGCCGCGCGGCGGCTCTTTGAAACAGTATCGCAACCGGCCCACGGCCTGACCGGCACGCGCCTCGGGGTCGTGGACGCCGCAGATGTAGGTGTAACCGCCGTAGGAGCGCTCGCCCGGCGGTTGCGCCGTGTTGTCCGCCCAGACGCGCCACGAGGAAAGGTCTTCGAAATCCTCCACGACATAGCGCATGACACGGTCGCCGGGGTCATCGGCGAACACCAGCCCATCCACCTCGTTGAGCAGGAAGGCGCGGTTCAGCGCGCGCCGCGTCTGGCGCGTCACGCGCAACTCGATTCCGTGCGCCTCCGCCACCGGCGCGCGGAACCGTTTCACGCCTTCGGCGCCGCCGGAATAAACGCCGGCCAGACGGTCATACGTTCCGTCGCCATTCGTGTCCGCCCAGATTTCCATTTCCTCCCAGCGATAATTGCCGTGGGGATCCGTGCGGCCGATGCGAATTCCCGCTGCGTCGCGAACGGGGACGGGAAAACGCAAATACACGGACGCCGGCTGCCCTTCGACGGCCGTTCCGGGTTTCGGGTTCATAAAGGTGGTCGAATCGCCGTCCAACAACGCTTCCGGCCCCAGCCCTTCCTCCGTCGCAAACGACGCCCTCGCGGTCGTGCCCGGCGGCAGGGGCCCCGTGTAGGTCAGCACGCGATAGCTGTTTGGAGTGGCGGCGGCGAGGGGAACCTCGTCGGAGACCACCAGACGCATCTCGTTCATCGTCCACGCCCGGTTGCCGCCCGCCGTATTCTGTTCGACCGAACGGATTTCCAGCCCCCAGACCTCGGGCAAACGTCCGTCGAACATGTGCCGACCGACGGCGCGGTCGGCGGGTCCCAAATTCCTCGTGCGCCCCAGGAGCGTATCAAAGCGACCGTCATTGTTGGAATCCACGCGGAATTCGAGCTCGATGGGATAGTAGTTGTGAAACGGACAGGATCGTCCGGTCTCGATGCCGGCGAGATCGCGCAGCGGCTCGGGAAAACGCAAGGTCACGAAGAGGGGTTGCGTGCGGCTCGTACAACTGCCGCCGACACCGGTGATGAAAGTCTCCGGATCGCCGTCGAAAAGCGTCTCGGGGCCGCGGTTCGGCTCGGTACGAAAGGAAGCGGCGAAGCGAGTGCCGGGCGGGGGCGCGACAATTCGGCCCGGAAGCTTTTCGGATCCGGGCACGATGGACTCGTCGAGTTTGGGCGCATTACGCCGGCGTTCTTCGGCGGCGAGCCGCTCGGCCTCGATGCGCGCGGCGGCCGCTTCCTTCAAGACGGCCTCCACATTGCGGTCCGGCGTGGTCGGCATCGCCGGCGCCGCGGAATCCACCACCATCCGAACCTCATTCATCATGAAACCGCGATTGAGGCCTGCGCGATTTTGCTCGGTCACCAGAAAGCGCACGGCGTGCGCTTTCGGCAGGCGGCCCGGAAAGAGATGACGCCCGCGCGACTGCGCGGCGGGGCCGAGTTGGGCCGACGTTCCCAACGTGTCGAATGTTCCGTTGCCGTCGGTATCCACCCAGAACTGAGCGGCGCGGGGGAAATAATTCTGGTGAGGGTCGGAATCCCCCGTTTCGATCCCGGCGAGGTTTGCCACGGGCGCCGGAAAAACGAAATCCACCCACACGGGCGAGCGCGGGTCGCGAACCGAATTGCTTTGGCCCACCATGAACGTTTTCGGATCGCCGTCGAGCAATAGGCGCGGATGGCCGTGCGCCTCGGTGGGCCAGGAGGCCTCGACTTTCGTGCCCTCCGGGAAGGCGAGCGATTCGGGCGCGGCCCGCGAGACCATCGCGGACGACAACCATAGGATGACTCCGGCGCGGCTGATGGACTCAAAGTGCATGGCGGCTTGCTCTCCAGGATCAAGATTTCGAACGGCCGCCCCCTGAAATGCGGCCGAATTCAACCCCGCCCCGTTTCTCAGGGCGCATGAACGGCCCGAAACGCTGCGACGCTGGTTTTATTCATCGGCAGCACTGTGCCGTCGCGTAAAAACACGTCGCCGCCTCCCGGCCAAACGCCCAACGCGTGGGGCGGGGCGAACGCCATCGAAACGTGCCCGTCCTGATACAAGAAATTTTGCTGGAAGTCCCGATGCCAGTATTCCGCGCCCGCCCAAAGACCGATCGGCCGCGCCAGCAGCGTCAACTCATTCCATTTGTGTGCGTTGGTATGCAGCGCGGGATGCGCCTCGCCGGCGAAGGCCAGCGTGCTGGGCGAGCGTGGCTTGTTCCACCGCACGGCGGTCATCCGGCTCTCTTCGCCCGGCGGGTTCAGCGGACCGGACGCCTCGAAGGTCGTGATGAAGGCCCAGGAAACCCCATACGACGAACGTCGCCGCCCCCAGGCGGGGATGCCGGGCATGCCCTGGCGATAGGGGTCCGAGGGGCACCAGAGCGCGGGGAACGCCGTCTGGAAGGCCGCGCCCTGCGTCGCGCCGATCGTGGCGCCGAAGCGGGCGCCGCCGAGGTAGGGTTGCAATTCGACGATCCAATCGCGCGAACTGTTGTAATCGGGGCCGAGCTTGAAGGCCACGACTTGCCCGTCCGCGTCGTCCGCCGCCAACTGAAAGGCGACGCCCAGATTGCGAAGCCTCGTCTGGCACACCGTGAGTCGCCCCATATCGCGCGCCGACTTCAACGCCGGGAATAACAGCGCGATCAATAGCGCGATGATCGCGACCACGACAAGCAGTTCGACCAGCGTGAAGGCCCGCTGAGCGTTCGCGCGAGCGCGACGCCGCTTTTCAAGATTCAGGGTCAGCTCGCGCATTATAAATCCACCTTTTCCGAAAGGGACGCGATGAAGATTGCCGCGAATCCGATCGCCCACAACGTTCTGAGCGCCGCCGCAGTCTCCCGCCTCCCGTCCGGCCAAGGCTGGAATATGAGCCGCGAATATAAAACAACACTACAACGACCGTCGGGGGAGGCGGGCGACGGACGGCTATCCAATTCAAAGAATTTCCAAGCCTTGGAAGCCAAGTTCGAACGATCTTCCAAGGCTTGGAAAACCAACGGGCGCGCTTTCTCTCAACCCCGCCGGCGGCACAGGAAGCGCGCTACGAAGACGAGCCCCATCAACCCCATCGTGCTGGGTTCGGGGATCAGATGCGCATTGTATAATTCGGTTTCCACGGTCGCGATCTCACTCGACGTCAGAACTGTGTTGTAAATGCGAAGCTCGGCGATATCGCCCTTGAACAACTCCGCCGTATCCTGCTCTTTCGTGCCGATGCGCGTGAGCTGCGCGGTGATATCCGCGTAGCTCATCGTCCCATCGGCGACGCCGTTGAGCCGGAAAGCGCGTTCGCCGGCAACCGAGGAAAACGTCACGCCGATGATGCTGTAATCGGTCGTCGAGACAGCGGTGCTGCTCGACCCGAGATTGAGGACGTTGTTCTTGTTGACTTGCTGCACCTCGGTGTTGTGGATTCGATACTGGAAGCTGTTGATATTGCCTGACACAATGGTCTTGGCGCCGGAGGTCGTATCGTCCGGCCGAACCACGGCGAAGACCGAGTACGCGTCCGTGCCGGTCGTGTTGCCGATGGCGCTGGCCAGCGCGAGCCAGTCGTTGACGCCGTCGAATCGCACAACGGGGGTTCCGTTGGGCGTCGCCCCCGCGACCAGAGAAGGCCGGTTCGCCGCCGTGCTTTGCGTGGCGTTCGGCCCCGTATCCGCCGTCCACGTGCCCGTGCCGGAGTCGTAATTGACCGCGCGGAGCTGCAAAATCATCGCGCCCCGCGACCCGACGGCCGCGGATAGCAGGGCCATAACGACCATCATTTTTGCCGTCTTGTTCATGTTGCTCATCTCCTCGCGCATGGTTGCCGGACTCTTTGCCCCGACGACGCTGCGCAAACGCCGCCGAATGAAAGCCCCCAACGGGCCTATCTTTTTGCTTCCAATATCCTCTTTCTTCTACGCAACGCAAGATAGAGAAAAACGAAATCTTGTGCCGCATTTGCGCATTCTGTAGGCTGGGTGTACGATAGCGCGGCGGAGCCCCGGGGCCCCGTAATGTCGTAAACGCCATGATTCACTATCGTCGAATACGCGTAATCGCCGACGGCACGTCCGCGTTCGGGCGGAATGTGATACGCGGCGTTCAGCGCTATGTCCGAGACGCGCGGCGCCGATGGCGAATCTATATCGAGATGAAACCCTCGGTTCAGGTCGTTTCCGACTGGAAAGACGACGAGGGCTCGATTTTCGCCTTTCCAAACGCGGATCTCGCCCGGCGACTGCTTGAGATGGGCCACCCGACGGTCAATTGTCTGGCCCATCACGAGTCGCTCGGATGGCCGACCGTGCGCGCGGACGACGAAGCCGTCGGGCGTATCGCGGCGCGACATCTTTTAGACCGGGGGCTCGAGCGGATTCTTTTCTGGTCCGGCGGCGATTTCAGCCGAGCGGCCGACTTGCGTTGGGCGGGCTTTCAGGGCGTTTTGGCCGAAGCCGGCGCGCATCCCATCCGTCTGCCTCTCGATCGGAGCCGTCAGAGTGGAATGCCCGACCCGGGGAGCACTGCCCGGCTCATTGCCGACCTCCGAACCTTTCGTTTTCCGCTGGGGCTCTTCTGCGGGCATGACGCGATCGCGCACTGGGCGCTCAATGATTTTGTCGTCGCGGGCATCCCTGTGCCCGAACAAGTGGCTGTGATTGGCGTGGACAACGACGAGTTGCAATGCGAGATCTCCTCTCCGCCGCTGACCAGCATCGCATTGCCCTATGACGAGCTCGGCTTTGAGGCGGCCCGGCTGCTGGACGCCCTGTTGCACGGGCGCCGCCCGCCGAGCGAGACCTTGCGGCTGTCGCCGGCGGGCGTCATCGAGCGCGCGTCCACCGACACCACCGCCGTGGACGATCCGCGGCTGGCCCAGGCGTTGCACTTCATGCGCGTGCATGCCTGCGATCCCTGCAGTGTGGATCAGGTAGTGGATGAGGTGCGTTGCTCGCGCCGATGGCTGGAGGTGGCGATGCGCCGCCAGTTGCGGCGCACCCCGCACGACGAGCTGCGGCGCATCCGCATGGAACGCGCCGGCCGCCTGCTGCGGATGACGTCGTTGCCCGTTCGCGCCGTCGCGGAGCAATGCGGTTATCCGTTGGTGCAACATTTCAGCAAGGTCTTCCGCGATTACTACCGTCAAACGCCTATCGCCTATCGCGCCCTCGTCCGCCGCGAGGCGCGCCCGAATCCCGCGCCGGGCGAAAAGACACACGGCAAGGCGAAGCCCCCGCTGCCCGCCCCGCTTGAGAAGCCCCGCTCGAAACGGCCGTCGCGCCTATCCCGCCGCGCCGAACGCCGTCGGAGATCTGCGCAAATTTGATGTGCTATTTCGCTTTTTCCTATCTTGGCGTATCGAAGCGGTCGGCGCATACCGGAGGGCGTGAATACACCCAAGGAGTTCGAAGGCGCCTCCGGCGGCGCGACCGATGCCCGTTCGACGTCACAAACGAGACGCGCGGCGGGGCTTTCCTCGTTTCGAGCCGTCACGCTGGAGATCAGCCTCAAACCGTTCGGGCGCAGACCTCTGACGCCCTCCGCGGCGGAGGAGGTGTGTCAAACCCTTTACCGTCAGTGGATGCGATTGATCGAACGGGCGCAGGAACTCTCCGTTCTGGTCTGGGCGGCTGATGGATCGGAGATTCTCGATTACAGCGGCGACCTGAGCGAACGCTTCGAATGGGCCTGCTGGATCGGAGCGGCCAATCCGCGCGGCGGCATGGGGCATCCGCCCGATTGCGCATGTTTGCACTGCCTGCCGCGTCGCTATATGGAAGAGCCGCCCCCGTTCACCTACGCGCAGCTTGCCGCGATCGTCCGCGCCCTGAAACAAACGGGCGAACGGCTGACCGGAAGGCGCGTTCGCGTGGGCGTCGCGTTCGATCCGGGCGGCGAATTCGCCAAATCCTCGTTCAAGTATGAACGGCACAACGAAATCTGCCTGGCCGACACCATGGGTCCCGGCAGTTTCGTCGTCTGCTATGCGCGCCTGAACGCCGATCGCCGCCGCTATGCGGGCTATCCCGACGGCATTCCGCAAGGGTTGTCCTTCGGCCGCTTTTTGGGGCGTCAGGCCCGTTATTTCCTCGCGGATCTGGGATTCGATTATCTTTGGTTCAGCAACGGGTTCGGGTTGGGCATGGAAACCTGGAAGCCCACAGGGCCCCTGTTCGATGGCGACCGGTATTATCCCGAACATGCCGCCGGGATTCGGCAGCGGATTCTCGAATTCTGGCGGGACTTTCGCGCCGAATGCGACGCGCCCGTCGAATTGCGCGGGACGAATCTCGGCACCGGCGCCGATCTGGCCACCGATGCCGTCCCCTTGCGCGATATTTACGACGGCGGATTCCATATTGTCCCGCCCCCCAACTCTCCATGGGCGGCCATCAATGGCGATTTCGGCATCGAACTGGCCGGCTATCTGTCGCGCATCGCCGAACTGCCGGACGACGCCGATGGCTATCCCTATCGCTTTTACGCCCATGACCCCTGGTGGTTGAACAGCCCCTGGCTCGATCGGTACGGACGCCGCCCGCATGATATCTATCTGCCGCTAAGCGTCAGCCGGCTCGATGCCGGCGGACGCGCGCTCACGCCCTCCGTGGTCGCGATCCTGACTACAGACGATTCCCGGGGAGAGATGCCGGACTCCGTGCCGCACGAAGTCATTCCCCATATTCTGCACGCGGCGGAATGCGCGCCGGACGAGCCGGGGCCGATCATCTGGGTTTATCCCTTCGACGAGCTGCACGCCGGCGTTTTTGAGGCGAATCCACCGCGGCTGGCCGAAGCGTTCGCCCACGACTGGTTCATTAGCAGCGCGATCAATCACGGATTTCCCTTGAACACCGTGATCAGTTCGCGCCGGTTGCTCGCATTGAGCAATGAAGGCCGGAAGGCGCTGGCCGAGCGCGTGCTGTTGAGTTTCCTGCCCGACGCCGACTCGCCGTTGAACGCCGCGCTGCTTCGGCACGTGCGCGAGGGCGGAGCGCTGTTGCTTTACGGACCGATCCGACGCGCCGCACCCGAATGGCTGGACGCGCTCGGGCTTCAGATCGCAGAACCGTTGGAAGGCGAGTTCGATCTTGAGGCCGACGACACCTTCGATTCCCTGTCTCGAGAAGCTTTTCCCCCGCGCATCCGACATCGCGCTTCGCACGGCGGCGGCGGATTGGATGCGACGCCCCGCGACGGAGCGCGCCCCTTCGCGCGAGCCCGACGGGCCGCGGACGTCCGCGCGCTCGCCGTCCGCCGCGATTCGATCGCCTGGACGGCCTCGCTCAACTCCAACGGCTGCGATCCGCGACAGTATTTCGCCGGCGAAATACTGCTGCGTCGCGCCCTGGCCGCCCTGGGCTGGGAGATTCATTTCAGCCACGGCGATCCGGCGCAGCGACGGCCCATCACCGCCATC
>CALGXT010000126.1 GCA_937935255.1 uncultured bacterium
CTGCTCGAAGCGGCGGCGGCGCATGCGCTGGACCTGGCGCGCTCGTGGATGATCGGCGACTCCGAGCGGGACATCGAGGCGGGACGCCGGGCGGGCTGCGCGGTCACGGTGCGGGTGGCGGAAGAGGGAACGGCGACCTCGGCCACATGGCGGGTCGCCGACATGGGGGAACTCGCGCGGTTGCTGGAACAGCGGCTGCCGCCGCTCGAATAGCGGATCGAGGATCCCGCGCGGGAGCGCGCTGGGCCGGTTACGGCTCCGCCAGAAGACCCGGCATCCAGCGGCGCGCCTTCGCGCGGATTTCCGGGTTGAGCCGGATCGCGCTCTCGGCGTAATTCTCGGCGGGACGGAAGGCGCCCGTGTAATACGCGAACATCGCCAACGCCAGCCCCAGTTCCGCCCGCTCCGGCGCCGGCGCCGAGCTGCGTCCGATGTAAAACGCCGCCATATCGGCGAAGACGCGCGACGGCACCTGATCCCAGGTGCGTTCGGCCACCCCGGCGCCGCTCGCGAGAACGACCGTCAGCCGCTGCGCCGCGGCGGCGGTGATATCGCCCCCCAGTTCGCGACGCGCTCCGGTGTAGGGCGCCGAGGCGATCGAGCGAATGACGAAGAGCCGCAAAGCGTCCATGCCTTCCAGCGTTTCCACGGTGATCGCCAGCGCCTGCTTCGCCTCGTCGGTCGTCAGCCCGCCGAAGTCCGCCCGCAGCGACTCGATGGCGCCCCGGAAATCGCGCCGCGCGATGCGCGGGAGCAGTTGCTCGCGCGCCGCATCCAGACGATCCAGCTCGGCCTGCACTTGTTCCTTGCGCGCCTTTTCGGCGGCGATGCGGCGGGCCTCTTCCGCCGCCGCCTGACGCTGCGCCAGCGCCTCCCGCACTTGTGCGAGCCGCGTTTCCAGCCCCGGCATGAAACGCCCGGCGTTCACGTCGCCGCGCCATTTTTCCAGATCATTCAGCACCGCCTCATGTTGACCAGCCCGCAGGCGGTTCTCGATCTGCGCCTGATACCTGGCCCACTCTTCGACGCGCTTGCGCCATGTTTCCGCCACCGACCGAAAAGCGAAAGGCCACTTGGGATCGTCCGGCACGGGAGCATCCAGATATTTTTTCAGAAACAGCGCGCCTTCCTCCGTCCGACCCGCGCGAAACGAATCGTAGGCCCGAATGAAATTCATGAAAGCGTCGAACCAGGCGGGCCAGGCGCGACCCGGTCCCGCGGGCGGCAACTCGAAGGGCTGCCCGAGAATGAAGCGCGCGACCGCGCGCGGCAGGACGCCGGGATGCGGAATATCTCCGGGCTGCGCCGCGAATTCGCGCTCCGACAGCGGTTTCAGCCGGCGTTGAAACTCCTCTTCATTATTCGAAAACCAGGGCGCCAACGCGTAGAATAACTGACCCCACGGCCGGCCCGGGTGCTCCGGCGGGAGCGCCCGAATCATGTCCGCCCACAACGAATCCACCAGCGCGCCGCGGGATTTGGCCAGTTCCGCCGCCGCCGCCGCAATGGCATTCTGCTCCTGCGCCGAAAACGGCTGGACGGGCAGCAGCGTCTCCGCCGGAGGGGGCGGCGAAGGCGAAACGCCGCCATCGGGCGGTTTGACGCCATCCGCGATCGGCGGCGGCGGAACGAGCGGCGGCGTCTCCCGTTTCGACGCATTATGACGCAAAACAAGGAAAATCACCGTCGCGGCGATCAGCACAATCACGCCGGCCGCGATCGCCACGATCGGACGCGCTTTTTTCTTCGCCCCGGCGCTCTTGGCGGCGGCCTTCGCGTCTTTCGAGGCGCCGCCTCGAACCTCTCGCAGCGTCGAACGCAAGTCGCTGATCAACGACGCGTAATTGGGATAGCGTCGAAACGGATCGTTCTCGAGCATTCGTCCGATCACTTCGACCGTCCGGGGGTGGATGCCGGGCCGAATATCGGAGAGCTGTTTCGGCGGTTCATTGAGGCGCGCCAGAACGACATCGGTGGCGGTCTCGCCCTCGAACGGAGGCTTGCCGCCCAACGCGTGATAGAGCGTCGCTCCCAAGCTGTAAATATCGGATCGGATGTCCTCTTTCTGCTGGCGCACCTTCTCCGGCGCGATGTAATACGGCGTTCCCCAGATTTCGCCCTGCCGCGTCTTTGTCTTCTGAAAACGCGCCAATCCGAAATCGGCGACCTTCGCCGTGCCGTTGCGGTCAAATAGGATGTTGGCCGGCTTGATGTCGCCGTGGATGAGGCCGATATCGCCCGCCGCCTTGAGACCTTCGGCGACATCGAGCGCGATCTCCAACGCGCGAACTTCGTCCACCACTTTTTGTTTGGCGATCAACTGATCGAAGCGGCCGCCGTCGAGCAATTCCATCACGATATACGGCTGGCCCTTTTGCTCGCCGAACGAATAGATGGAAACGATGTTGCGGTGATTGAGCTGCGCGGCGGCGCGGGCCTCCCGCAGAAAGGTCTCGATGAACTTCGGGTCTTCCCCCAGCTCCCGGCGCATGACCTTGATGGCGACCTGTCGCCCGAGGGTCTCGTCCACGGCGCGGTACACGCCCGCCATGCCGCCCTTGCCCAGCAGCTCCAACAGCAGGAAATGGCCGATCCGCGCGGGCACGAACTGATGCGTGTGGCAATGGGGGCATTCGATCGGCGCGAAAAAGGGCTGGCCCGATACATCCAGGGGCTGCTTGCATTTTACGCATTCCGTGACGCCGACCGGCTCCGCGATTTGCGCGATCACATCTTCGTGCGCCATGCCGTGAGAATCCTTTCCCCGCCGAGCCGATCGTCTCGACTCCGTTCGTCTCGTGTTGTATCGAAAATAACAAAGACCCGCAAAGAAAAACCTTCGTCGCCGGAACCCGGCGTCGCTTCAACGGCACAACGCGCCGCCGCGCAGCGCGGTCACACCGATCAGCAGGATCAAAAGGGCGGCGCCCGCCAAAGACCGCTGACGGGCCCGGATCCCGTGCGCGGCCACGAACGCGAGACAAACGATCACCGGCAGTTGAAGCGCCAACAGGCCGATCAACGCCAGATCGTGCCCGTCGCCCCACGAAAACGCCGCCGCCTCCGGCGGCGCTCCCGGCAGCCCCCGAAAGGATTCGCGCCAGGGTTGGCGGGAAGGCAGAAGACCCGTCAAATACAGGCCTCCCAAAAAAATCAGCAGCGCCCCGCAGACGGCGCCGAGGCGAGCGCCGATCGCGGCGCAGCGCAACGACAGCGCGTCCGGCCCGGCGCCGAGTTCGCTCGTGGCCGTCGTCGCGGAACAACCGGCCGCCCTCGGAGCGGCGTCGTTTTTCACGGAATCCACGCGACCCCCAATCCCCGCAATAAGGAACGGACACCCGCCAGCAGCAGCAGGGCGATCACCATGCGGCGCACCGATTTCGGCCGGGCGCCGGAGAGCAAACGAACGCCCAACCGCGTCCCCACCCAGATTCCCAGCACGGCCGGCACGCCCACCGCCGGCGAAAGCGCGCCGCCGTGGTAATACATCCAAATCAGCGGCGATGTCGTGAAGGCGATGACCAACGCGCTGGTCGCCACGGCCACCTTGATGGGAACCCCCATCACGAGGTTGAAGATGGGCACATTCGCCCATCCGGCGCCCAATCCGAAAAGGCCGGCGATCAATCCCACGCCGCTGAAAAGACTGAAACCGAGGCGCGCGCGCCGCGCCGTCCATTCGACGCGCTCCCGCAACGAAGGTTCCCAATACGCGCCCGAAATATCGCGGCGACGATCTCCGCGAACGGGTCCGACGTCCGGCCCTTCCCGCGGACGAACCCGGACGAAAAGCGCGCAGATGCCGAGAATCGCGATTCCGAGACCGGCCTGCATCGCACGCGCCGGCAGCGCGAACGAAAGCGCCGCGCCGCCCACGCCGAAAACGGAGGCCACCAGCGCGGCGGGCAGCGACAACCGAAGGCTGGCCATGTTCATCCGGAGCAACGCCGGCATGGAGACCAAGGCGCTCGCCAGCGCCACCAGCAGGCCCGTGGCGCGCACCGCCTCGAGCGGCACGGGAAATAGACCGCCGACGATCGGAACGAACAACACGCCGCCCCCCACCCCCGCCTGCACCGCGACGATGCCGATCAACACGCACGCGCCAAAGAGCGCCAGGAGCCACCACCCGTCCGGACCGATCCCCGCCATCTGCGCCAGCTCAGGCATGTCGAGCCTCCATCGCCGCGCCCCCCGCGCTTTGCCGATCGAGCGCCGCGATCTCGAACCGGATATCGGTCGCCGGCCGGCCCGCGCGCAACAAGACTTCCAGACGGCGAAGCCACGGGGCCGCGTGTTCGAAGAACCGACGATAACCCTCACACAAATAGCTTACGGGCGGCTCCCCGGGGCCGGCCGGCAGGATGCGGTGTTTGGGACAATCGCCGCCGCACATCCGCAGCCAGGGGCAGGCTCGGCAGACGGCGGGCAGGCGGTCTCGCTTGGCGTCGCCGAAGCGAGTCTGGGCCGCAGCGTCCACGAGATCCGCCAGCGGCGACTCCAACACGTTGCCCAGACGAAACGCCGGATAGACGTAATGGTCGCAGGCGTACACGTCGCCATTATGCTCGAGCGCCAGCGCGCGGCCGCACGTGGGCGCGGACTGGCACACCCCCGCCGGCAGCCCCATCCATTGCCCCAACGCGACTTCGAAGGTTTGCACGAACACACGCCCCACGTCCCGCCGAATCCATTCGTCGAAGATCGCGACCAGAAAGTCGCCGAACGCTTCCGGCGCCGGACACCACGGCAGGACGCGCGCCGGCGCGGCGGCTTCGGCCGATAGATCGGGCGGCGGGGCCAGTTGCAGGCCGAGCGCGCGGGCGGCGCCGTCCGGCGAGCGCTCGACCGCGGGAATGAACTGCAGATGGCGCGCGCCCGCGTCTCGGAGATAGCGATAGACCTCCAGCGGGCGGGCGGCGTTCGCGCGGTGGACGACGGTCAGGATATTGAACGGCACGCCATATTTGCGGAGCGTGTTCAGGGCGCGAAGCACACGATCGAACTGGGGGCGGCCGGCGGAATCCACGCGGTATTCGTTCTGGAGATCGGCCGGACCGTCGAGGCTCAACCCGACGAGGAAACGATGCCGCGCCAGAAATTCGCACCATTCGTCGTCGAGGGCGAGGCCGTTGGTTTGGAGGGCGTTTTGAACCGGACGCCCCCCCGCATAACGCCGTTGCAGTTCGACCGCGCGCCGGAAGAAACCGATCCCCGCCAGCGTCGGCTCCCCGCCTTGCCAGGCATAGGTCAACTCGGTTGTATCCTGACTCTCCGCGATGCCGCGGATATAGGCCTCGAGCACCCTGTCGCTCATGCGAAAATCGCCGCGGGCGGGGAACAACGCTTCCTTCTCGGTGTAGAAGCAATATCGGCACGCCATATTGCAACGCGGCCCGACCGGTTTCGCCATCAGGTGAAACGGCGCGGTCTTCCGTTGCGCGGGGAACGAAGCCGGCAAATGGGATGGCGACGACATGACGATAATAAAGACCCGTTACGGGTTTTGGCGCGGAGCGCTTCCGTCATTTTGCCCGCAATCTCCCCTCGGAACAAGCGATAAGCGGCGGGATTATTCCCGGTTATTTCCTTCCCGGCGCGGGCGCGAAGGAAGTTGCGTTGGCGGTCGGGAACAGCGGCGGGCGGAGCGGTTTTCGACGGGCATGCGCCGAGCGGGGAACACCGCCTGGGCGCCCCCTTTGCCCGGCGCACGAGGGCGCGCTCCGCCGCGGCGCGAGTGTATCACACTTCGCGAAGTGTGATACACTCCCAACGCGATGGCCGCCGGCGGCGACCGGGAAGCCGGACGGCCGGCGGTCGTTTCGGCGGGGCGGCGAGCCCCCGCGCCTCCGCTTGCCGCCGCGAAAGGTTTCCGGATAACGGCGGGCGAGGGACTGCCCGCCCCAGCTGGCGCCAGGGCGCGGGAGCGCGTCCGGGCGGGCCGCGCGGCCCTCCCCCTGCGCGAAAGTGGAACGCGACGGCCCTCCCGCGCCGCCGGCGTATCTGACGTAAGGGGCGAGGAATCTGGCGCTGGACCCTGGTGCGGCCCTTTCAGTTGGCGATCTCCTGGAACGATGCGCCCGCCTTCATTTCCGCCGCTCCCGCCGGCTTGCGCGCCGCCGCGAACCCCTCTAAACTCCATCGCACGCGGCGCGGAAACGCCTCGGTCTATGAGGGCCCACTGGCAACATTGGATGATCGGCCGCCGCCCTTCCCGAACGTTGTTGCGCGCGTTGGTTTGGGCGGCGGCGCTGTATCTGATCTTCGGTCTATCCGTGCGGATCGTTTGGGTTCAAGGGGAAAGCATGGCGCCCACGGTGCGCAACCGTTCGCTGCGGCTCGTCAATCTTCTCCGTTATCGGTTCGCCGATCCCCAGCGGGGCGATATCGTCACCGTGCGCGTGCCGGGATCGAAAGACAGCCTGCTGAAGCGCATATTGGCCCTGCCCGGCGAAGAGGTGCGCTTCACGAACGGAGTGTTTTATGTGAACGGCCGGCCGCTCGACGAGCCCTACGTCAAAATCCAGGGCCATTGGACAACCGGCGTCTATCGTCTGGGCCCGGACGAATACTACATCGCCGGCGACAATCGCGGCGGCGATTATCGGCTTCACGCCACCGGCATCGCACAACGCGAACAGATTTTGGGGAGATTGCTCTGGTGAACGGAACCCGAAAAGCGGCGGGGATCGTCCTCGCGGCGCTCGCACTGGGCGCCGCGATCATCTATGTTCGGTCCGATCGCGAAGAAACCCGGCTTTGGCGCGCGTTCGATCGCGTGCTCCGCGCCGTGGAGAAACGCGGAGCCGAAAGTGTGCTGGAGTCCGCCCAACGCGCGCGGGAAACGGCGGAGGCCTTCGCCCCGGAGGTGCGCGTGGCGCTGCCGCCCTTCGGAGAGGGAACGCTCTCCCGGAACGAGCTGGCCGCGCGTATTTTTCATGTTCGCTCGCTGCCGGACACCCTCGAATTCCACACCCAAAAACGCGCGCTGGAAATCGCGCCCGACCGGCGGACCGCCCGCATGCGAATGGAGGCGTCCGCCGTCGCCCGATCCGGCAGCGCGGTCGAGCGGGAGTTCCGAGTGGCGATCCTCGAATGGGAACGCGCCGATCGGGAGTGGCGCATCGCCGCCGTAACCGCCGAGGAGGGTATTCGACGGCTGCCGCCCCCGCCGTGACGGCGCGCTCAACGCTGTAACGCCGCGGCGAGCGCGGCCTCGTAAACGACCCTCGGCGCGACATTCCGTTCGGCGGCGACCCGCAGACAGTCTTCCATTTCGGGCGCGCGCGTGGTCACCGCTCCGCGCCAGCGCCCCACCTTCACACGCACGGGGCCGTGCGGCGTCGAGACCGTTTCGAAACCTCGGTCGAGCACATGCCGCCGCGTCCAACGCTCCCGCACGCCGAAGGTCGTGCTTTCGCGGAAAAGAATATCGAGGAAGCGGTCGCGATCCGCGGGGCGCGCCAACACCGTCAACAGCGCGGCCGGTCTTTGCTTCTTCATCATGGCGGGCACGGTGAAGACATCCAGCGCGCCGGCCTCCAGCAGACGAACGCACAGCGCGCCGAGCAACTCCGGCGTCTGGTCATCCACGTTGCATTCGAGCGCCAGACATTCGTCGGTCGGCGCGGCCTCCGGCGCGGTGTCGAGCAACGTCGCCCGCAGGACATTGGGCCGATGCCGAAGCTGATGCCCGCCCAATCCATAGGCTGCCGCCGCGATGCGACAGCCGGCAGGCCAGCGATCGAGATTGGCCCACGAACGCAGCAAGGCCGCGCCGGTGGGCGTGACCAATTCCAGTTTTTCGTCCGCGGGTTCAATCGGCCAACCGCGCAACAATTCCAACGTCGCCGGCGCCGGCAGGGGATATTCGCCATGGGCGCAGACCACCGTCCCGCCCGCGATCGGCAGCGGGTCCACCCGCACCCCTTCCACGCCGAGGCGCTCGCGCGCGAAACAAGCGCCCACGATGTCCACGATGGAATCCACCGCGCCCACTTCATGGAAGGCGATATCCTCGGCCGGCATCCCATGCACGGCGCCTTCGGCCTCCGCGAGTCGCCGAAACGCGTCGAGCGCCAGATCACGGACCGCCGCGGGAAGGTTCGACGCTGAGATCATCGTTCGAATATCGCGCCAGGATCGGTGCGGATGCGCCGGCGCGGGATGCGGGGCGCCGTGACCGGCGGCGGGCGGTTGGGAATGGTGATGAGGAAGGTGATCGCAACGGCGCGAGGTCGGCGAAGACGCGGCGGAACTTGCGCCGTTGGAGTCCGAAAACCCGCCCGCATCCTCCCCGATATGGACGGAAAGGCGCCGCCCGCGGATACCGCGGTCGCAGGCGTCGCGCACCGCGATGCGAAAGGGCCCGAGGCCTAAAGGACGCAACGCTTCCTCAATCTCTCGCGGCTCCACGCCCAAACCGGTCAGCGCCGCCAGCAGCATATCGCCGGAGGCGCCGCCGATCCCTTGAATCCACAAATATCGGGTCATCCTGTTCGATCCCTTTCGGCGGCGGGCGCTGAATTTCGTTCACGCCAGTTTTCGGCCGGTGCTGCCGGCCGCCAGCGCGGCATGTTTGATGCCCTTCAACGCTTTCAGCCGGCGCAGCAAACCCTCGATTTCGCGGGAGCGACCTCGAACGGCGATAATTTCCAAACAGTTGTCGTGATCGAGATGGACATGCTGGGTCGAGATAATAAGGTGATGCGCGTCGTGTTGCGCCTGGGTCAACCGGCGCACGACGTCATGGCGATGGTGGTCGTAGACCAGCACGATAGCGCCGGCGACTTCGCCGTCCGCCGCCCATTCCGATTTCACCAAGGCGGCCCGCATGAGATCGCCGATCGCCTTGGAGCGCGTCGGCAGCTTCTCTTCCGCGATCCGCGCGTCGAATCGGCGCACGAGGCGGGAATCCAGGGAAACACTGAACCGCGTCAAGGGCATACGGTCCGAAGCCTAGCGTAAAGTATTGAACGAGAAAAGCCACAAGGTTCGGAAAAGGCTCCAAGGAACCGCACGACCGCGCCCTGCGGCGTTGCGGCGAGAATCCGTTCGGCTGAATTTATGGCCATCCCACGCTTTTCGCTTTTCAGAGCGCGCGGCGGCGCCTATAGTGCGCGCATCGCACGGCCGCCGGAAATCGGCGCCCGATCCAACTCTGGAGAACTGGCATTGTGAGCATCATGGATGTGAAGGAAATCTGTACGATCATACCCCACCGTTATCCCTTTTTGCTCGTGGATCGCATTATCGAAAGCGACGGCAAGGAATATGTCGTCGGAATCAAGAACCTGACGATCAACGAGCCCTTCTTCCAGGGCCACTTTCCGGGCAATCCCGTCATGCCGGGCGTTTTACAACTGGAAGCCATGGCCCAGGTGGGCGGCGTGCTGATGAACCGCGTATTGAAAATGGAAGGCAAACTGGCGTTTTTTCTGGCGGTGGATGAGGCGCGCTTCCGTAAAGTGCTGGCGCCCGGCGACCAGCTCCGCATCGAAATGAGACTCGTCCGCCAACGGCTCGGCATGGTGCGGATGCACGGCCGGGTGCTGTGCGACGGCGAGGTCGCCAGCGAGGCCGACCTCATGTTCGGCTACGCGAAGGAATAGCTCCGGCGGCCGCCCGGCGCGGCCCCGGGAGAAGAAACATGTCCAGAGCTCGATCTCTTGCGGCGATCGCGATGCTCCTCGCGGTCGGCCCTGTTGCGGCGCGCCCCCAAACGCCGATCTCCGCCGCAACGGTCAATTTCAGTTTCGACAACGCGGATATCCGCCTGCTGATCCGACTCGTCGGCGAAGTCACCGGTCGGCGGTTCATCGTGGACGAGCGCGTCGTCGGCCAGATCACCGTGCTGCCGCCCGGCCCGGTGCGGTTGGACGAGGTGTATCCGCTGTTCCTCTCGATCCTCGAGGCGCGCGGCTTTTCCGCGGTGGAGCGCGACGGCGCGGTCTTCATCGTCCCGCTGCCGGAGCGCACGGCGCCGGCGCCCGCCCTTTCCACGGAGGGCGCCGCGGCCGCCGGATTGGCGACGCGCATCTTCGCGCTCCAGCACGTCGAGGCCGTCGAGGTCGCGCGGGCGATCGAACCGCTGGTGCGCGGCGCGAAGGCGGGCGGACTGTCCGCGTTCGGCGCGACCAACCACCTCATCGTCACCGACACCGACGCGAATCTGCGGCGCCTGGCGGCGGTGCTCCAGGAGATCGACCGTCCCGGCGCGGGTCGCGCGGTCGAGGTCGTTGCGCTCAAACACGCCGCCGCCGAAGAGGTGGCGGCCCAAGTCATGGCCGCGATGGGCGGAGCGGAGCGTTCGGGCGCGCGCGTCAGCCGGCATCTGCGCGCGGCGGCGGAGGGCGCCGCCTCGGCGCCGGGCGAAGTGCTCGTCGTGCCGGCCGCGCACTCCAACAGTCTCGTGTTGGTCGGCCCTCCGATTCCGCTGGCGGAGATGAAACGCATCGTCGCGCTGCTGGACGTGGAATCCGTTCCCACCGGCGTGGGCCGCCTGAACGCCATTTTTCTAAAGTACCTTTCCGCCGAGGAGGCCGCCAAAAGCCTCAACGCGGTGTTGGCGAAGACGGCGGAGAAGGACGCCCGGCAGCGCATCGCCATCGAGCCGAACGCCCCCAACAACGCGTTGATTGTCGAGGCCTCGCCCCGCGACTTCCAGTGGGTTCGCGATCTGCTGGAATCGCTCGACCGCCCGCCGCAGCAGGTCATGATCGAGATTCTGATCGCCGAGGTAACCCTCGGTTCGCAACTCGATCTCGGCGTCACCTGGTCCACGATCGAGCAGCCCCGCGAGGGCGCGAACACGGCGGTGGCGCGGAGCCGCCCCGGCCCCTCCGATACGTTGAGAGACGCGGTGACCAAAGGCGTGTTTCCGCAGGGATTGGCGGTCGGCGTCGCGCGCGGCGTCCTCAGCGACGGCACGCCCAAGATTCCCTTCTGGCTGGAGGCGCTGCAACAGAATCGCGACGTGCGCATCCTCTCCAATGTGCCGCTTTGGGCGCAGAACAACAAGGAAGCCAGCGTCAGCGTCGTGGACAATATCCCGCTGCTGCGCTCGACCATCGAGGGCGGTTCCGGCACGGCGCGCGACGTGATCCAGAACATTGACCGCGCCGATGTCGGCATCAAGTTGAAGGTCACCCCGCACGTCAATCCCGACCGCCAGATCACGGTACAGCTCAATCCGAGCATCGAGGCCGTCGTGGACGAAGGCCCCACCGGCACGAATTTCGCGCCGACGATTGCCAAACGCGAGATTCAAACCACCGTCACCGTGCCGGACGGATCCACGGTCGTCCTTGGCGGTTTGATCCGTCAGGATCGCGTGCGCCGGATCGCCCGCGTGCCGGTTCTGGGTTCGATTCCGGTGCTGGGCCGCCTGTTTCGCTACACGCAGGATCGCACCCAGCGGAGCAATCTGCTGGTGTTTGTGACGCCGAAAGTCGTCGGCGACGCGGCCGAAGCGGACGCCGTTCGCCGCGACCTCGAGACGCGCTCCAACCTGCCCTCCGCCGCGGGCGGCGCCGCGGAACGCCCGGAGTGAGACCATGCGCCTCGGCGAGATTATCGTCCGCCGCGGCCTCGCCGCCGCCGAGGCCGTCGAGGCGGCGTGGGCGCGCCAGGCCGGCAAGGGCCGACGCATCGGCGAGGCCCTCGTCGCCGAAGGAGTGATTTCCGAGAGCGATGTCCTCGACGCGCTGGCCGAGCAGACCGGTCTGCCGCGGTTGTCCTCGTTGCCGGATGAATGTCTGGACCCGGAACTCGTCGCCCGACTGCCGGTCGAATGGGCGCGCGCCCGCGCGATTCTGCCCATCCGATATCAAGGCAAATTGGCGGCGGTGTTGGCGGATCCCGCCCGTCTGGCGGAAGCCGAAGAACTGGCGCTTTTGCTCGGCGCGGCGGTCGAACCCGCGCTGGCGGCGCGGGAGCAAATTCTTCAGGCGATCGAGCGCTGCTATGCCCGCCGCTCCGCCTCGCCCGACGCCCTCATCCGAGAAATGCGGGAATCCGCCCCCTCCCTCCCGGCGGGAACGGCGGCCGCCCAAGGCCCGGAAGACCTGCTGCGCGCGGCCGAAGGCGCCCCGGTCACGCGGCTGGCGAATCTGATTCTGCTCGACGCCTTGCAGGCGGGCGCCTCGGACATTCACCTGGAGCCCTTCGAAGATCATCTGCGGGTGCGTTTCCGTATTGACGGCCTTCTGTACGACCGTCCTTCGCCGCCCAAACATCTGGAAGCGGCGCTCGCCTCTCGGCTGAAAGTGATGGCCCGCCTGGACATCGCGGAGAAGCGCCTGCCGCAGGACGGCATGGCCCGCGTGCGCATCGGCGCGCGCGAAGTGGATGTGCGCGTCTCCACCGCGCCGGTGCCGGACGGCGAGCGGCTGGTGCTTCGATTGCTGCGCCGAGACTCGGCGCTGCTTCCGCTCGGCGATCTCGGCATGAACGCTCGCGTCGCCGAAGCGTTTCGCCGGCTGCTCGCCCTGCCGCAGGGCATTGTGCTGGTCACCGGGCCGACCGGCAGCGGGAAAACGACCACCCTGTACGCCGCGCTTCAGGAATTGAACACGGCGCGGATGAACGTGATGACGATCGAGGATCCGATCGAGTACCGGCTGTCCAGCATCAGCCAGATCCAGGTCAACCCGCGCATCGAACTCACCTTCGCGCGGTGTCTGCGCCACGTGCTGCGACAAGACCCCGACGTCATTCTCGTCGGCGAAACGCGCGACCTGGAAACCGCGGAAATCGCGATCCGCGCCTCGTTGACCGGCCACCTGGTGTTCACCACGCTGCACACCAACGACGCCGCCGGCGCGGCGTTGCGGCTCACCGACATGGGCGTGCCGCCCTATTTGCTGGCCGACGCGCTGCGCGGCGTGCTGGCCCAGCGACTGGTGCGCCGCCTGTGCCCCCATTGCCGCGTCGAGACGAAGTTGACGGCGGAGGAGGCCGCGCCGTGGGGCGCGGCGGCGCGGCGCGCCATCGGCGCAACCCACTGGCGCGCGCGAGGCTGCGAGCGCTGCCTCGAAGGCTATGCGGGGCGGATCGGACTCTTCGAGCTGCTGGTCATGGACGAAGCCCTGGGCGCCGCGATCCGCGGCGGCGCGCGGCCGGAGCCCCTGCGGGCCGCCGCGGCGGCGGCCGGCTTCCCCACCCTCGCCGAGGACGGCTTCGCCCGCGTGCTCGACGGCGCCACGAGTCTGGCCGA
>CALGXT010000127.1 GCA_937935255.1 uncultured bacterium
AGGCGCGGCGGAGCGTCTTTCGGTTTTGGGGAGGCGGTTGGCAGGCGCAATAGCGCCGAACAAATGGAGGAGGCGGAGATGAGCAATCGCGTGTCGAAACTTGTCGCGCTCCTGATTTTAGCCGGGGCGGTCTCCGCTCCAGCCGATTGGGATCCGGGCGACCCGTTCAAGATGCATTATCCGCAATTGCCCGACCCGAATGGCTGGGACGTTTCCTGGGACAATAAATATCTTGCGGATGACTTTTTGTGCACGGAGACCGGGCCGATCACCGGCATTCATTTCTGGGTGTCCTGGAAAGATGATCTGCCGGATTGGGGCGCGATCAACAATATTCGTGTGAGCCTGCATAACGATATCCCGGCAGACCCGATGATTCCGGGCAGCTACAGCAGACCGGCGGATCCGCCGTTGTTCGAGAGCGATTTGGGCGATGCGGCGGGAGGTCTTTGGACTTTTCGGCCCTATGGCGATCCGTCGCTGCAGGGGTGGTACGATCCCGCCAACCCGCCGGCGATTCCCAACGACCACTTTTCGACGTGGCAAATCAATGTCCCCAATCTTACGGGGTGGGAGCAGGTCGCGGGCAATATTTACTGGCTCTCCGTGCGAATGGATATGGACTTCATGAGCACGGCGCAAATCGGATGGAAAACCGCGGTGACGTTCCATTTCAATGACGATGCCACCTGGTCCGCCAGCCCGCCGTTTACCATCTGGGAGGAATTGCGCGACCCGATTCGCGGCGACTCGCTCGATCTTGCTTTCGTGATCGTGCCCGAACCGGCGACCGGCGCCTTGGCGTTGCTTTTCGGCGCCGCGGTTTTTGCGGCGCGACGGCTGCGCCGGCATCGCGTGTGACCGCTTAGTGGCGTGTCTTCGAGCGCAAAGCCCCGCCCCGGATTTCACGGGCGGGGCTTTGTCGTTCAAGGCGGATTTCACGCGCGCCGCCGCTGTTCAACCCCGGCGCCGAGTGGACGGGCGCTTCCGGAGTGCGGGGGCAAGACCGCAGTTTGAGCTTGCTATTGCGAAATAAATCCTAAAACTCCAAATATAACTCAAAAGCGGCGTTTTTCCATTATTCGCCGAAAAAAACTGGGGAGCGGCTCATGCAAACACCGGTCGGGGAACTGCTGAAGACGAAGGGCAACACGGTGCATGCGATTGATCCGGGCGCGACCGTGTATGATGCGATCGCGTTGATGGCCGAGCGGCACGTCGGCGCGCTGGTCGCGATCAACAAGGCCGGCAAGCTCTCCGGCATTCTCTCCGAGCGCGACTGCATCCGCAAGGTGATCTTGAAGGAGAAATCCCCGCGCGACGTGCTGGTGCGCGACATCATGTCGCGCAAGGTCGCCTGTGTTCCCCCCGATCGGACTGTGGAGGAATGCATGGCGCTAATGAACGAGAAGCATGTCCGGCATCTGCCGGTCGTGCAGGGCGACTCGGTCGTCGGCATGATCTCCATGCGCGACCTCGTCAGTTTTCTTTGCACCGAACAAGATCTGATGATCCGCAACCTCGAGAAATACATCGAAGGATCGCTCTGAGCGCACGCCCCGGCGTCGCCCGTCGCGAGAAAGGAGCCGCCATGAATGTCGCCCGATTGCTCGAAGGCCGTCCGAACGAAGTCCATGGCGTGACCGGCGCGACGCCCGTGTTCGAGGCGGTCGCCCAGATGGAGGACGCCGGGATCGGCAGCCTGCTGGTGCTGGACGCGAAGGGCAAAATCGCCGGCATCGTGTCCGAGCGCGATTGCCTGCGCCGCTGCATTCTGAAGGGCAAGGACCCGCGCAAGACCCTCGTGCGCTCCATCATGTCGCGCAAGGTCGTGACGGTGTCGCCCGCGGCCAAAATTGAGAAGTGCATGAACCTGATGACCCGCCACCACATCCGGCATCTGCCGGTCGTCCAACGCGGCGTTCCGGTGGCGGTGATTTCGATCCAGGACATCGTTCGTTTTCTGTCTTCCCAAAAGGATTTCATCATCGAGAACTACGAGAAATACATAGCGGGCGTCTGAATCTTCCGAGCGTTTTCGCGCGTTTTTTTAGCGAACAAAGCGCCCCGCCGTCGAGCGGGGCGGGTGAAGATTCCGGGGACCGGGACGGGTCTCGGGCGTCCGTTTTTGCACCCCCTTCCCATGAGGAGCATTACCCATGATTAGCGACGAACCCCGCGCCGGCGGCTGCGCCTGCGGCGAAGAGATTCCGGAGGCCGAGAAATTTCGGCGGCTGGATGAAATCATCGCGGAATACCGCGGCAAGCCCGGCGGCCTGATCCCGGTGCTGCAGATCGCGCAGGGCATCTTCGGCTATCTGCCCGACGAGGTCGTGCGGCATATCGCGCGCGGGCTGGAGGTCCCCTACGCCGAGGTCGCGGGCGTCGTCGGCTTCTACTCGTTCTTCTCCACGAAACCGCGCGGCAAGCACACGGTGCGCGTCTGCCTCGGCACCGCGTGCTACGTCCGCGGCGGCAAGCAGGTGCTCGACGCCTTCAAGAAAGAGCTCGGCATTGATGTCGGCGACACGACCGGCGACCGCGAGTTCTCGCTCGACGTCGCCCGCTGCTTTGGCGCCTGCGGCCTCGCGCCCGCGATCATGGTGGACGACGATGTGCACCAGCGGGTCAAACCGGCCCGCATCCGCGAAATCCTGGCCAAATACCGCAGCCCCGCCCCTGAGGCGAAGGGAGTTTCGGCATGACCCGCAAGATCAAAAATCCCGAGGAATTGAAACAGTTGCGCGACCGTTTTTTCGCGCAGGAGATGGTGGTTCGGCGCATCCACGCCCCGGCGGGCGAGGGCGATCACGGCCACGGGCGCAAAGCGGCCGGCCTCCAACGCCACGCGCTGGTCTGCGTCGGCGGCGGCTGCCTGGCGTCCGGTTCGCTGGAGATCGTCCGGGCCCTCGAAACCGCCCTCGAACGGCTGGGCCTGGGCAAACAGGCGAAGGTGGTCCGCACCGGCTGCATGGGGCCGTGCGCCGCGGGGCCGGTCATCCGCATCCTGCCCGACGACGTGTTTTACGAGGGGCTGAAACCGGAGGACGCCGTCGAGATCGCCGAAAAGCATCTGCGCGACGGCGCGATCGTCGAACGGCTGGCGCGCAAGGATGCCGCCACGGGCAAACCGCTGCCGAAGCTCGGCCAAATCGAATATTTCAAGCGGCAGCGCAAGATCGTCCTGCGCAACTGCGGCCTGATTGACCCGATGCGGATCGAGGAATACATCGCCTTCGACGGCTACGAGGCGCTGGCGAAGGCGCTCGCGCGGATGAAGCCCGAACAGGTGTGCGACACCGTGGCCGAATCGGGCCTGCGCGGGCGCGGCGGCGGCGGATTCCCCACCGGCATCAAGTGGAACCTCACGCGCAAGGCGAAGGGCGAGAAAAAGAACGTCGTTTGCAACGCCGACGAAGGCGACCCCGGCGCGTTCATGGACCGCAGCGTGCTGGAGGGCGATCCGCACAGCGTGATCGAAGGCATGGCGATCGCCGCTTTCGCGATCGGCGCGCAGAACGGCTACGTCTATTGCCGCGCCGAGTATCCGCTCGCCGTCGAGCGCCTCGGCCATGCCATCGCGCAGGCCCGCGAGTACGGGCTGCTGGGCGAGAAGATTCTCGGAACGGATTTCTCGTTCGATATCGAAATCCGCATGGGGTCCGGCGCCTTCGTCTGCGGCGAGGAGACCGCGCTGATGACCTCCATCGAGGGCAAGCGCGGCGAACCGCGCCCGCGTCCGCCGTTCCCGGCCGTCAAGGGTCTTTGGGGCCTGCCCACGCTGCTGAACAACGTCGAGACGTTCGCGAGCGTGCCGCCCATTCTGCTCAAGGGCGCGAACTGGTACGCCGAGCTCGGCACGCCGAAGAGCAAGGGCACCAAGGTCTTCGCGCTCGCGGGCGCGGTGCGCAACACCGGCCTGGTCGAGGTTCCCATCGGTCTTTCGCTCGGCGAGCTGATCTACGACATCGGCGGCGGCATCCCCGGCGGCAAGGAATTCAAGGCCGCGCAGATCGGCGGGCCCTCCGGCGGCTGCATCCCGAAGGAGCACCTGAACGTGCCGCTGGACTACGAGGCGCTCACGGAGCTCGGCGCGATCATGGGCTCCGGCGGACTGATCGTGATGGATAGCGACAGTTGCATGGTGGACGTCGCGCGCTTCTTTCTCGAATTCGTGCAGGAGGAATCCTGCGGCAAGTGCACGCCGTGCCGCGTCGGCACCAAGCGCCTGCTCGAAATGGTCACCGCGATCTGCGAGGGCCGCGGGAAAGAGGGCGATATCGAACGCCTGATCGAGCTCGGCACGCGGATCAAGGACGCCTCGCTGTGCGGCCTCGGCAAGACCGCCGCCAATCCGGTGCTTTCGACGATCCGCCACTTCCGCGACGAATACGTCGCCCACATCCGCGACAAGCGCTGCCCGGCCGGCGTCTGCGCCGCGCTGGTGCGCGCGCCGTGCCAGAGCGCGTGCCCGGCGGGCGTGGATGTCCCCGGCTTCGTCTCGCTCGTCGGCGAGAAACGCTATGCGGAGGCCCTCAAGCTCCACCGCGAACGCAACCCGTTCGCCGCCGCCTGCGCGCGCGTGTGCTTCCACACCTGCGAAGATCACTGTCGCCGCGCCTCGCTCGACGAGCCGGTCTCCATCCGCGGCATCAAACGGTTCATGGTGGATCAGGAAGTCACGATCCAGTTGCCGGAGGTGCGCGACAACGAGGCCAACGCGAAGCGAAAGGTCGCGATCGTCGGCGCCGGCCCCGCCGGGCTCTCGTGCGCCTTCTTCCTCGCGCGCCTGGGCTATCTGCCGCACGTCTTCGAGGCCGAGCAGCGGCCCGGCGGCATGATGGCGCAGACCATCCCCGCGTACCGCCTGCCGCGCGAAATCCTCGCGCGTGAAATCCGCATGATCGAACGCATGGGCGTCTCGATCGAATGCGGACGGCGGCTCGGCAAGGATTTCACGCTCGAAGACCTCAAGAAACAGGGCTGCGAAGCGGTGTTCCTCGGCGTCGGCGCGCCCAACGGCGCGCGGCTCGGGGTCCCCGGCGAGGAGGCGAAGGGCGTCTTCGACGCGATCGAGTTCCTGCGCCAGTACAACATCCGCGGCTCGGTGCCGGTCGGCAAGAACGTCGTCGTGGTCGGCGGCGGCAACGCCGCCATTGACGCCGCGCGCACCGCGCTGCGGCTCGGCGCCGAGACGCTCACGGTCGTCTATCGCCGCACCCGCGAGGAGATGCCCGCCTACGAAGAGGAGATCGAGGAGGCCGAGCACGAGGGCGCGATCCTCAAGCTGCTCACCGCGCCCGTCGAGGTGATCGTGAAGGACGGCCGCGTCGCGGGGCTGCGCTGCCGCCCCATGAAGCTCGGCGAGTTCGACCGTTCCGGACGCCGGCGTCCCGAGGCGCGTCAGGACGGCGATTTCATCCTCGAAGCCGACCAGATCATCGCCGCCATCGGGCAGACCTTCGACGCGAAGAAAGCGCTCGGCGGCCTCGATGTGAAGCTGAAACCCAACGGCTATATCGAGGCGCATCCGGTCACCGGCGCGACCTCCGTGCCGTGGCTCTTCGCCGGCGGCGACGTTGTGCAAGGCCCGTCTTCGGTCATCGAGGCCGTCGCCGCGGGCGAGCGCGCGGCGGTGGGGATGGACGAATTTCTGACCGGCGAGCGGCACGCCTTCTGGCGGGTCTCGAAGCCGGTCAATACGGCGTTCGATCCGGACGCCGACCCGGAACCCTACCGGCGCGAGAAGCTGCCGCTGATCCCGGTGGAGCGGCGTCGGCACAACTTCGACGAAGTCGAACAACCCTGGCTCGAAGCCGTCGCCGTGCGGCAGGCCCGCCGCTGCCTGCGCTGCGATTACGGCAAGCCGGTCGGCACTTGGTAAATCAGACATCCAACATCAGAAATCCTACATTTCGAGGTGCTCCATGCCCAAGCTGACGCTCAACGACATTCCCGTCGAGGTTCCGGAGGGCGCGACGATTCTGGACGCCGCCAAGAAGGCCGGCGTGCGGATTCCCACGCTGTGCTACATGGAGAAATTGAACCCCGTCGGCGCCTGCCGCGTGTGTCTGGTCGAGATCGAAGGCGCGCGCGATCTGGCCGCCTCGTGCGCCATGCCGGTGACGGAGGGCATGGTGGTTCGCACGAACACGCGCCGCGTGCGCGAGGCCCGGCGCACCGTGGTCGAGCTGTTGCTTTCGGAGCACGACGGCGACTGCCAGACGTGCGATCGCAACGAGGATTGCGAGCTGCAAGCTGTCGCGCGCGAACTCGGCATCCGCGAAGTCCGCTATCCGGGCGAGCGCGCGGCGCGGCGCTGCGACGACTCGACCCCCGCCCTCGTGCGCGACACCGCCAAGTGCATCCTCTGCCGCCGCTGCGTCGCCGTCTGCGGCGAGGTGCAGGGCGTCGCCGCGCTCTTTCCGCAGAACCGCGGCTACGCGACGGTGGTGGGACCGGCGTTCTGCAAGGACCTCGACGACGTCGCCTGCGTGCAGTGCGGCCAGTGCGGGGCGGTCTGCCCTGTCGGCGCGATCACGGAGCGCGACCAGATCGCGGAGGTCTGGGCCGCGCTCGACAACCCGAACCTCCACGTCGTCGTTCAGACCGCGCCGGCGATCCGCGCCGCGCTCGGCGAATGCTTCGGCTATCCGCCCGGCACGCGCGTCACCGGCAAGATGGTCAGCGCCCTGCGCCGCCTTGGCTTCGACGCCGTCTTCGACACCAACTTCGCCGCCGACCTCACCATCATGGAGGAGGGGACGGAGCTGCTGACGCGGCTGAAAAAGGCCCTCGTGGACCAGGAAAAGGTCGCCCTGCCGATGTTCACGAGCTGTTCCCCGGGCTGGATCAAATACGCGGAGTATTTCTTCCCGCAGATTCTGCCCAACATCTCCACGTGCAAATCGCCCCAGCAGATGATGGGCGCGATGGTGAAGACCTATTACGCGAAGAAGATCGGGAAAAAGCCGGAAGACATCTTCATGGTCTCGATCATGCCGTGCACGGCGAAGAAGTACGAGGCTCAGCGGCCCGAGATGAACGCCAGCGGCGTGCGCGACGTGGATGTCGTGCTCACGACCCGCGAGCTGGGGCGGATGATCCGGCAGGCGGGCATCGAGTTTCGCGCGTTGCCGGACGGACAGATGGACTCGCCGCTCGGCGAATCCACCGGCGCGGCGGACATCTTCGCGAACACGGGCGGCGTCATGGAAGCGGCGTTGCGCACCGCTTATGAGATCGTCACCGGCCGCGAGCTGCCGTTCGCCAACCTGCACGTCGCGCCGGTCGCGGGGCTGGAGGGCGTGAAGGAGGCCGCGATTGCCCTTCAAGGCGTCAAACCGGAATGGTCGTTTCTGGAGGGCGTCACGCTTCGCGTGGCCGTCGCACACGGTCTGGGCAACGCCCGCAAGGTGATTTCCAAGGCGCTCGCGGGCGAGGCGCAATACCACTTCATCGAGATCATGACCTGCCCCGGCGGATGCATCGGCGGCGGCGGCCAGCCGCGGATGACGTCGGACGAGGTGCGCCTGGCGCGCATCCGTGCGATCTATGAGGAGGACGAACATCGGGCGCTCCGCAAATCGCACGAGAACCCGGTCGTCCGCAAGGCCTACGAGGAATTTCTGGGCCGCCCGCTCGGCGAGAAATCGCACCACCTGCTGCACACGCGCTATCAGCCGCGCGAACATTGAGCCGCCGCCCCGGCGTTTT
>CALGXT010000128.1 GCA_937935255.1 uncultured bacterium
GCGCGCCGCGGCGCCGCCCCCCCGCTCGGGGCGGCGCCGCTGTTCGGCGATAATGGCGGACATCGCGGGCGCCAAGGGCAAATCCACCCGTCGGCGCAGCGCGGTCTCCGGCGCATCCGCCGGCCCGGCCGGATACAACGCGATTTCCACCGCGATCGGAATCGAGTTGGTGTCGGTCCACTCCGCTTCCCACGTTTCGTTGGTCGGATTCCACACGCGGCAGGCGAAGCCGCGGATGTCGGGCCAGACGCGGACGACCGGATCGGGCTCGTCTTCTTTTTCTTCCATGAACGAAAGCCCCGCGCGCAGCGTGGCGACCGGCGCGCCATCCTCGCCTTCTTCCACGGCGAAGGTCAGCCGCCGAGGGAACCCCGGCTCGCCCGGCGGGGTGTCCGCGCCCGGCCCGCCGAGCGCGGTCCATCGAATGCGATCCGCCGGCGGATCGCCGGCGCGCGTTTCAAGCAGAAAACCATAGCGTCCGTCCGCCGAAGGTCGGAAAAACGCGGAGCGCAACAGCGCGGCCAAATCGTCGGCGGCATTCTCGCCGCGCCGCAGGTTCGCCAGCAGATCGTCCCCCCGCCGCCAGGCCGTGAGGCTCACCGAAAGCGCGCCCCACGCGATCGCTACGGCCGCCGAGAGAATCGCCAGCGCCACCAGCAGCTCTACCAGCGTGAAGGAGCGGCGGCCCGGGTGAATGCGGAATGCGGAACGCGGAACGCGGAATGCGCTCGCCCCGCCGTTTTCGTGGGGTTGGGAAAGCGGCGCCCGACCCTCCGCCCTCGGCCCTTCGCCCTCCGCGCCCGTGAAATTCGCGTCCATAAGCATGTTCCGCGTCCTACATTCTATCTTCCACGTCCCGCGTGCCGCCATCTTCCCGCTCGGGCTTCGGCGCGGCGGGCCGCCGCGCCCTGCCCGTTTTGCTCCGCGCTTTGGCGGTGAATCTTCCCGCCCTCGGCTCTCGCCCTGCGCGCTCACGCGCCCTCCGCGCTTCCCGGCGTCGAGCGGCGAGCCGCTTCCGCCGCCGGCGCGAAGATCAGCTCTACGAATTCTTCGTGCGATTCCCGGCCCCGCTCCGACCAGGAGATGCGGGTTGTGGCGCGGAAGAGCGTTTCGCCTTCGCGCTCCGTGAAAGGCTCCGTTTTTCGGTGCCAGGCCCAGCCTTCATAGGGCGGGTCGAACGTTCCGGATTCGTCGTCAGACGGTTGCCCGTTTTCGAAGGTCAACGGGCGCTCCACGCGGACGCGCTCGAACAGTTCCTGGGCGGTCGCGTAATTCGCGGCGATCCGCACCACGGAGAGCGCGCGGCCCGCCGCGCCGATCAGGCCGACCAGCCCGATCGCGAGGATCGCGACGGCGAGCGCGACCTCGATGAGGGTGAGGCCCCGCTCAGCGGCCCGCGCGCTCATAATCCATCCGCGCCTTTCCGGTGACGGCATCCACGCGCACCACGGCCCGGTCGCCGCGCGCATCCTCGAAATGCGCCGTGTAGTTGACGCAGCGTCCGCCGGGCGCATAACGAATCGAGCGGGTTTCGCCGTCTTCGAACGCCGCATCTTCCACTTCGATCTTCAGGAGGCGGACATCGTCCGTCCATTCTCGAAAGGCCTCGATCGCGGCGCCCGGCGGCGGAGACGCGCTGCCGTTCGGCGCGGGTATTTCCGGCGCGTCCGTGTTCGCGGCCGCGGGCGTCGGGCTCGCGGCGCGGCGCAGCACCGCGCCCCGCCGCGCGGCCGGTTCCAGCCGCAATTCGACCTCCTCCGCGCGCAGGGCGGCGGTCGCGCGCGCCAGGCGGTGGCTCGTCGCGACGGCGCGCGCGGCGGCGCGCAGCCGCTCGCCGCGCAACGTCCGCATCAACGCGGGCACGGCGATTCCGGCGGCGATCAGGGAGATGGCCACGACCAGCAGAATCTCGATCAGGGTGAACGCCGCCCGCCGCCGCTCGGCGGCGTCGGAGGAAGCGAAAACCCCGCCGCGCATAGCGCCCTATTCCGTCTTCGGCCAGTTGCCGATGTCGTCGGCGCTTTCCACGCCGTCGGGGCCGAGCGACCACAAATCGAAGGCGTGGGGATTGCGTGTGCCGGGGTATTGGTAGCGGTAATCGCGGGACCAAGGGTCTTTCGGCACGCCTTTTTCCAGATACGGGCCGCGCCAGTTCGTCGCATCGGCGGGCGCCTGCAGCAAACCGTCGAGCGTCGGCGGGTAACGGCCGTTGTCCACCTCGTAGAGCCGCAGCGCGATGGAGATATTGTTGACATCGCCCTCGGCGCGCGTGAGGCGCGCCTGTTCGACGCGGCCACCGAGCCGCGGAATGGCCATGCCGACCAGGATGCCGATGATAACCACGACCAACAGCACCTCGATCAACGTGAAGCCGGATCGCGCGCGGCGCGCGCCGGCCTCGAAGCGGCGGGCGTTTTTTTGCGAGTTCATGATTTCGCCTTCCCAATAAAGCGGTCGAAGGACTCGGCTCAAGGCCGATCGCACCGAGCGCCGGCAGCCATCATAACCGATTTTCCAAGGCTTGGAAAACATATCGCCTGATTTTTCCAAGGCTTGGATGGCGTAAACAAAAACCCGACGTTCGGGCGGGATTCGACCGCAATAGGAAGGAGTGAAACGCCTCTGGCCTGTAGCGTCCACTTCCACTTCGATCCGGCGGTGTTCGAGCGAGCGCGAAATCCACAAAAAGAATGAACCACCAACAAACCGAGCATTCGCCGCGTTGCGGCGCCGCGACGGCGGACGGGCCGACTCAAGGCTCATCTCGCGGCGCGACGACGCCGTTCGACGAAGCCGGCCATGCGTTCCATGGCGATTTTGAGATCGTCCATCGCCGTCGCGTATGAGCAGCGCAGATAGCCCTCGCCGCACGTTCCGAAAGCCGTGCCGTGAACGGCGGCGACTTTTTCTTCCTCGAGCAGCCGCAGCGCGAAGTCTTTCGAGGAAAGCCCCAGATCGCCGATGAAGGGAAAGGCGTAAAACGCGCCGGCGGGGGTGACGCACGGCAGGCCCATCTCCCGGAAACTCGCCGTCACGAAGCGGCGGCGGCGGTTGTATTCCTCGCGCATCTCGGCGACGTCGCGGTCGGCCTGCTTCAGCGCTTCGATCGCCGCCTCCTGCGCCAGCACCGGCGCGCAGAGCATCGTGTACTGGTGGATTTTCATCATCGCCTCGATCAGCTCGGGCGGCGCGCAGGCATATCCCAATCGGAAGCCCGTCATCGCCCAGGCTTTGGAAAAGCCGTGCAGAAAAACGGTCCGCTCGCGCATTCCCGGCTGAGCGGCGAGGGAGACGTGCGGGCGGTCGTAGGTCAGCTCGGCGTAGATTTCGTCGCTGAGCGCCAGCAGATCGTGATCGCAGGCGAAGGCGGCGATCTCGCGCGCTTCGGATTCCGTCAGCGCCGCGCCGGTCGGGTTGTTCGGATAGTTCACGATCAGCAGCCGCGTCTTATCGCTCACCCGCGCCTCCAGCAGCTCGCGCGTGAGCCGGAAGCCGTTCGCCGCCGGCGTTTCCACCGCCGCCGGTATGCCGTGGGCGAATTCGATGAGCGGACGATAGGAGACATAACAAGGTTCGTGATAGAGCGCCTCGTCCCCCGGATTGATCAGCGCGCGAACGGCGAGATCCATCGCCTCGCTGACGCCGACGGTGATGAGAATCTCATTCTCGGGGTTGTAGGCGACGCCGAAAACGCGCTCGACATAGCGCGAAATCGCCTGGCGCAGTTTCAGCAGGCCGAGGTTCGAGGTGTAATGGGTCGCGCCGCGCTCCAACCCGAAAATCGCCGCCTCGCGGATATGCCAGGGCGTGTCGAAATCCGGTTCGCCGACACCGAGGCTGACGACATCGCGCATCGTGCTGACGATGTCGAAAAAATCCCGGATGCCGGAACGCGGCACGTCGCGCACATGGCGCGCGACGCGGTCACGGACTGACCTGGATGCGCTCATATTCGTCCGGGTTCTCCATCATGACGCCGCGACTCTTGTAAGTTTTGAGCAGGAACGACGTGGCCGTGGCCGTCACGCCGGGCAGCGGCGCCAACTTCTCGCTGACGAACGAAGCGACATCTTTCAGTGTGCGGCCCTCGACGAAAAGCAGCAAATCGGCCTGCCCCGACACCAAGTGCGCCGCCACCACCTCCGGGAAACGGCTGATGCGATGGGCCAGATGGTTGAAGCCGCCCTCGCGTTCCGGGGTGACCTTGACCTCGATGATGGCCATCACACGATCCTCGGAAATGGCGTCATCGTTGATCACGGCCTGATAGCCGCGAATGACGCCGCGCGCCTCCAGGTCGGCGATTTCGGCGCGGACATCCTCCGGCGTGCGATCCAGCATCTTCGCCAGATTCTCGACCGACTCGCGCGCGTTGAGGGTCAGCAGTCGCAATAACTCGTTCATAGTCCGGGCTCCAAGTTCAAAAAAATTAGGCGACAATGTAGCCGGAGTGCTGGGCGAATGTCGAGCGGCAACACGCATTCAATGAGCCGCCGGCGGCCGGAGAAATGGCGAAAAAAACGCGGCAGGGGCGCGGACGTGTTCGATTTCGCGGCCCTCGTGAACTTCGCGGTGAAAAAAACGTTCTCTGTCCCCCCGGCGCTTCCTGCTAAAAAGGCATGCGTGCGCGACAACCGGACCAGCGAAGGGCGACTCGGCGGCGCGGCGGACGAGGCTGGCCGCTATTTCGTCGCCCCCGGTCAGGCGGGCGAATTGATCGCGTTTCTGGCCGCCGCGCGCGGCGAATCGCGCCGCGCCGCCAAGCGGCTGCTCGACGAGCGCCGGGTCTTCGTCAACGGCCGCCGCGTCTGGATGGCCCGCCACGCCCTGCGCGCGGGCGATACGGTCGAGATTCAAACGCCGCCGCCCCGATATGCACCGGATGCGCCCATTTCCATCCTGGCCGAGCAAGGGCCGTTTTTGATCGTGAACAAACCCGCAGGGGCGCTCAGCAATGAAGGCGCCGGCAGCGTCGAAGCTCGGTTGAGGGCATCGCTGGGCGAGCCGGAACTCACCGCCGTCCATCGGCTCGACCGTGAAACATCCGGCTGCCTCTTGCTGGCGCGAACGCGCGCGGATGCCGACCGTTTGATTCCCCTCTTTCGGGCCCGGCGAGTCCGAAAAATCTATTGGGCGCTCGTGTTCGGGAGATTCCCCGACGATATCCGCGAAATCCGGCGGCCCCTCGATGGGGAAGAGGCCGTTTCATTCGTCCGCGTGCTCGACGCCGCCTCGGACGCCAGCCTTCTGGAAGTCCGCATCGAAACCGGGCGCACCCACCAGATTCGACGTCATCTGCTGGAAGCGGGTTATCCTCTTGCCGGCGATCGCGCCTACGGCAACTCGCGCGCGCGCGACGCCCGCGCGCGCGCATTGCCGCGGCAGATGCTCCACGCCCTCCGCCTGGCATTGCGCGACGCCGAAACCGGCCTCGCGATCGAAGCCCTGGCGCCGCCTCCGGAGGATTTCCTCGCCGCCCTCCGCGCGTATGGGCTTCGGCCTCCTACAGCCGGGCGTCCGCCGCGCCCGCCGGCAGAACGCTCTTGATGTCGTACACCACGCACGCCGGTTTTCCCAACGCGCGAATACCTTCGGCGCCCAACGCCGCGAATTGGCGGTGCGCGACGGCCAGCACAATCGCGTCATAGTGCCCCTTCGCCGGTTCGGAGATGGTGCGGAAGCCGTATTCGCGCTCCGCTTCGTCGGGAGAAGCCCACGGATCCCAGACCTCCACCTTCGCGCCATAGGCCTTCAGTTCGGCGACGATGTCCACAACCCGCGTGTTCCGAATATCGGGACAGTTTTCCTTGAACGTCAGGCCCATTACCAGCACCGCGGCGTTTTGGAGGTGGATGCGGCGGCGAATCATCAGTTTGGCCAGCTCGGCCACGATGAAAAACCCCATGTTGTCGTTGATCCTTCGTCCGGCCAGGATCATTTCTGTGTGGAAGCCGACTTGTTGGGCTTTGTGAGTCAGGTAATAGGGGTCCACGCCGATGCAATGTCCCCCCACCAGTCCGGGCTTGAACGGAAGAAAGTTCCATTTGGTGCCCGCCGCCGCCAAAACCTCGCCGGTATCAATCCCCAGCCGGTGGAAAAGCATCGCCAACTCGTTGATGAGGGCGATATTGACGTCGCGCTGCGTGTTTTCGATGACCTTGGCGGCCTCCGCAACGCGAATGCTGCTCGCGCGGAAAGTGCCGGCCTCAACGACCGAGGCGTAGAGCGCGTCCACAAAGGCCGCCGCCTCCGGCGTCGAACCGGAGGTGATCTTGCGGATGGTGGTCAGCCGATGCTCCTTGTCGCCCGGATTGATTCGCTCCGGGCTGTAGCCGGCGAAGAAATCGCGGTTGAACACGAGTCCCGACTCGCGCTCGAGGATGGGGACGCAGACTTCTTCGGTCGCGCCGGGATAGACGGTGGATTCGTACACGACAACGGCGCCGGGTTTGAGCGCGCGGCCGACCGTGGCGCTGGCCTTTTCCAGCGGCGTAAGATCGGGCCGTTTGAATTCGTCCACCGGCGTCGGCACCGTGACAATGAAAACATTTCGATCCTGAAGGTCGGCGGGTTGATGGCTATAGCGAAGTTTCTGCGCCGCCTTCAACTCCTCCGGGTCGAGTTCCAGCGTCGAATCACGGCCCGCCTGCAGCTCCGCGATGCGCGCCGCTTTGATATCGAATCCCAGCGTATCGTATCGCTTCCCAAATGCCGCCGCCAGCGGGAGGCCGACATAACCCAGCCCGATGACCCCAATCCGCGCATCATCAAGTCTCATCATAGTTTCTCCGCCTTTCATGGGCCGGAGCCTAGAGCGGTTGCCTCGCCGTTTCAAACGCAAATTGCGCAGGGGCTCGCGCTGGTTCCTGGTCTCGCAGGAGTAGGATTGAGGCAACCGCGGGCCTGCGCCGGGCGGGATGGAGAGCGGCGGCGCCCGACCGCCCCGGATCGCCGGCGGCGAGCGGCAGCGCGGGGACTCGCCACCCCGCCGCCCTGTGTCAAGGCATTGGAAACGGGGATCGCCAGAAACGTTACCCCGTCCTTTTTCGCTTGCTCTTCTGTTCACTAAGTTCAAAATATAGTGAACATAACGAGGCTCGGAGTGTCCAACGAACCGCGGACCGACGTCATGAGCATGTCGCAACGAGAGCTGAGAAAAGCCGGAACGGAGCGAGTTCTGGATTTCGACCGGCTTTCCGCCGCCGTCCAAAACGCCGCGCCCGACGCTGTGTTTGCCGTCGTACTGGGTTCGGGGGGCGGCGGCAGGCTCGGCCCGGGTTCGGACCTGGATGTGGCGCTCTATCTCGCCAACCCGGCTCGAAGGCGCGCCGCGCCAGGCGGCCCACGCGCGCCGCGTTCCACGTTCCACATTCCACGTCTTACGCACCCTCCGCTCTCCGAGTCCCTGCTCCTTGCCCCATGAGCGCCCGAAAAGTCCATAACGCGGAACTTGATCCCGCCGCCGCGCTCGAGCGCGAGGTGATCGAGATTTTCGTCCGCATGGCCGCTTTGCTCGGCCTGCCGCGTTCGGTCGGCGAGCTCTACGGCGCGCTCTATATCGCCCCGCGCCCGATGCACATGGACGAGCTGCGCGCCCGGCTCGGCTTGAGCAAGGGCGCCGTCAGCCAGGGGCTTCGCCTGCTGCGGAACTTCGGCGCGGTGCGGACGGTCTATCTGCCGGGCGAACGCCGCGACCACTACGCCGCCGAGACCGAGCTGCGCAAGCTGGTCGGCGGCTTCCTGCGCGAGCAGGTCCAACCGCACCTGCGCAGCGGCGCCGAGCGGCTTGAAGTTATCGAGCGGATGATTCAGGATATTCCCGATGCCGATCGCGCGCATTGTGCGGAACGCGTCCGGCGTCTGGGCAACTGGCGGCGCCGCGCCGAAACGCTGCTGCCGCTGGCGATGAAGCTGATCCGATTGTGATCGGATTGGTGCGCACAACCACAGTCGAGCTGAGGTACGGGGCCGAAAAACGGCGCCGCGACCAGGGGCGGTAGCCTGCCGAAAGGGCGATGCGTAAGGTGGGACGTAAGACGTGAGATGATTGACGCTGTAGGTCGGACGACGCCGGCGGTTCATTCAAGGGCGGGGGGAAACATGGCTGTCGCCAGGAGCGCGGATGATCTGGACGTCTATCGTATGGCCTTTGAATTGCAGAAAGACATTTTCCAAATCAGTAGCAACTTCCCTCGCGAAGAAATGTATTCACTGACCGACCAGATACGGCGTTCATCGCGTTCCGTGGGCGCAAATATACGCGAAGCCTGGGCCAAACGACGATATCCCGCGCATTTTATCAGCAAACTGACGGATGCGGATGGCGAGGCTGAGGAGACGATACATTGGATCGTAACCGCACATGATTGCGGTTATATCGCCAAAACCGAACAAGACGCTCTTTTGGAGCGTTATCATCATATCAGCGGCATGCTCAAGAAGATGATGAGTAACGCCGATTCCTGGTGTAAAAACTGCATCGCGAAATAAAAACTTCGCTTGCCACCTCTTTCACGTCCTACATTCCACATCTTACTTTCTACTTTCCACTTTCTACTTTCCACGTCCTATGCAATACCTCGTCACCGGCGGCGCCGGTTTCATCGGATCCCATATCGTCGAGGCGCTTGTCGCCGAAGGCCGGCGCGTGGTCGTGCTGGACGACCTCTCGACGGGACGCCGCGAGAACCTCGCCGCCGTCGCGGATCGGATCGAGTTTATCGAAGGCGATATCCGCGACGCCGAGACCTGCCGCCGCGCCGCCGCCGGCTGCGACGGCGTCTTTCACGAGGCCGCCCTCGTCTCAGTGCCCGAATCGGTGGAGAATCCGCGCAGGAATCACGAAGTCAACGTCACCGGCCTCTTCAACATCCTCGAAGCCGCCCGCGCCCAGGGCGTTCGCCGCATCGTCTTCGCCAGTTCCGCCGCCGTTTATGGGGCGGCGGACTCCGCCGCCGAACCTTTGCGCGAAGATCAGCCCGTTCGGCCGATTAGTCCTTACGCCTTCGCCAAATGGATGGGGGAAAATTATTTGAGGCTTTATTGCGACGCTTATGGCCTTCAAGCCGCCGCGTTGCGCTATTTCAACGTCTACGGCCCGCGCCAGCGGCCCGATTCGATGTATTCCGGCGTGATCTCGATTTTTCACGAGCGGGCGCGAAAAGGCGAACCTGTGCTCATAAACGGCGATGGGGGGCAAACACGCGATTTCATCGAGGTGCGGGATGTCGTCCGCGCCAACTTGCTGGCGATGAACGGCTCGGAGCCTTTCGGGGTGTACAACGCGGCGACGGGCCGATCGCACAGTCTGCTGGATTTGATCGGGATACTGGAGCGCATCGTCGGCCGTCCGCTGGAACGCCGGCACGGCCCGCCGCGCGCCGGCGATATTCGCCACTCGAGCGCGAATGCTTGCCGCGCCGCCGAAGTCTTGAAATTCACCGCGAGAATCGCTTTGGAAGAAGGACTCGCCGCACTGTTGGCGTGAAGAAGTGATTTTTCACCACGAAGGACACGAAGGACACGATGAAGGGAAACGCGAGCTGTGTTGAACAAACTGGAGGCGCGGCGCGATGATTGACCTGGCGCCTTCGGTTCAGGCCGAGATCGTCGAAATCCTGCGCCGCCGCCTCGGACAGACGGAGGTTCGTCTGGTCGGCTCTCGCGCGCGCGGACCGGCCAAGCGGTATGCGGACGTGGACTTGTTGATTATGAACCCCCGGCCGCTACCGCCCTTGACCCGCGCCCTGCTGCGCACGGATTTCGAGGAGTCCGATATCCCTTACAAAGTGGACCTGGTGGAATGGGCCGATCTCTCGCAGCCGTTTCGCCGGCGTCTGGAGAAAGAAAGCGTTCGTCTGATGTAGCGATCCGCCGCTTCGTACTCTGATCTCCCTTCGCGTCCTTCGTCTCTTCGTGGTGAAAACTGAATAATATTCACCACGAAGGATACGAAGACAAACAAAATGCAATTTGATGAGCTTTCTCATCGCGTAATCGGCTGCGCGATCGAGGTGCACCGAACGCTCGGACCGGGGCTGCTGGAATCCGCGTACGAACGGTGCCTGGCGCATGAATTGGAATTGAACAGCATAGCTTTCCGCATCCAATGTCCGCTGCCGATCGAATACAAAGGAATTCAACTCGATTGTGGCTATCGCCTGGACATGGTGGCGGAAGACCGATTGATCATCGAGTTGAAAAGTGTTGATGATATAAAGGGTATACACGAAGCCCAATTGCTGACCTACATGAAGCTGGCCGGCATCAAAACAGGATTACTGATCAATTTCAATGTGGTGAGACTTAAAAACGGCATTCGCCGCGTCGTACTCTGATCTCCCTTCGCGTCCTTCGTCTCTTCGTGGTGGAATAACATGGCATCGGAATTTTCCCACCCTCCCAAGGCTCTCATCACCGGCATCACCGGCCAGGACGGCTCCTACCTCGCCGAGTTCCTGTTGGAGAAGGGCTACGAGGTGCACGGCATCGTCCGCCGCGCCAGCTCGTTCAATCGCGAGCGCATTGATCACATAGCGCACGATCGCGCGCACGGCGCCGGCACGCTCCATTTGCACTATGGCGATTTGGCCGACTCGAGCAATCTCAACCGCGTGGTCGAAAAAGTCGCCCCCAATGAAATCTACAACCTCGGCGCGCAATCCCATGTTCAGGTCTCTTTCGAGGTGCCGGAGTACACCGCGGAAGTGGATGCCGTCGGCACGCTGCGCCTTCTCGACGCCATTCGGGAAACCGGCGTCCGATGCCGCTTCTATCAGGCCTCCACCTCGGAGCTCTACGGCAAGGTGCAGGAGATACCGCAGCGGGAAACCACGCCCTTCTATCCCCGTTCGCCCTACGGCGTCGCCAAACTATATTCGTACTGGATCGTCCGAAACTATCGCGAGGCCTACGGCTTGCATGCGAGCAACGGCATCCTGTTCAACCACGAATCGCCCCGGCGCGGCGTCAATTTCGTCACCCGCAAGATCACCCGCTCCGTCGCGGCGATCCTGGCGGGCCGCCAGGAATGTTTGTACATGGGCAATCTCGACGCCAAGCGCGACTGGGGCTATGCCCCCGACTACGTGCGCGGCATGTGGATGATTCTCCAGCAGCCCGTGCCGGACGATTACGTTCTGGCCACCGGCGAGGCGCATTCCGTGCGCGAGTTCATCGAGCGCGCCTTCGAGCACGTGGGCCGTCCCATCGTATGGCGGGGGGCCGGCGTCGAGGAAGAGGGTATCGAGCGCGACACCGGCAAGGTTCGTGTCCGAGTGCACCCTCGACACTATCGGCCCGCGGAAGTGGATTTTCTTCTGGGCGACGCCTCAAAAGCCCGTGAAAAGCTTGGTTGGGCCCCAAACGTCAAATTCGAAGAACTCGTCCGCCTCATGCTCGACGCCGATCTCGCCGAAGCGGGGGTACGACGGAGCGGGTAGGGCGCGGCGGCCCGCCGCGCCGTTGAAAAATCCACCGCAGAGGCGCAGAGAACGCGGAGGTCGGCCGTTATCCAGGTGTCGTATGGTG
>CALGXT010000129.1 GCA_937935255.1 uncultured bacterium
CAGGCGAGAGCGAAGGTATGCGTCAGCCGCGCCCCCCGCGTTTCGAGCCGCGCGGGCCGGGCGATGGTGGCGAAACAGCGCGGATCGGCCCGCAGTTCGCCGCATTGCGGATCGCGGTGGTTGCGGCCGGCCGTGTCATCCACCTCCGGCAGCGGATACTCGCGCAACAGCCGTTCATAATAGGGGTGGTGATGTTCCCATCCGATGTACGCGCGGGATTCCTTCGCGAAGGACGCGAGGCAAACCGTCCCGGTGGTCGCGGCGGCCGGATCGAGTTGGCCGTTTTCGATCGCGACTGCGGAAAAATCTCCGTCGCGGATCCGCCGATGGGCGTAAAATCGCCGCGGCTGATCGAAGCCGACCGCGTTGCGGACGACGGCCAACACTTGAAAGTCCACGGGCCGCTCCGATTCCGATTCGATATCGAAATCGAAGTACGCCAGCGGCAGCGAGGAGTCGGCGACGTTGCCGGGGATGAATGGCGACCAGGCCCGCAGGCGAATGCGCAGCGGCAACCCTTCCTGCTCGAAGTCCAGGTCGGCGAACGGCACACTCGCGGAGAACCGGATGCGATCCACGCCGCTGATCCAGGGAAAGATATATTGAAATTCATGTTTTTCGATGGCCGCCGCGTCGTGTCCATCCTCGATTTGCAGCAAGATGAGCTTCGGATTCTCATGTTCGGGCCGGACCCAAAGCATGAAAAACAGCGATTGCTTTTCGTTGTACGGATAGCGCGGGCCGGTGAAAAGCGGCCAGTTGTTGTAGATCGTCCAATGATAAAAGCCGCCATCGGGCCGAATCTCGAAACCGCCGGTTCCAATGCCGCCGAGCGCCAGACCGGTGCGGGGCCATTGCGCGCGATGCAATTCCAAGTCGAAGGACATATGGGTTGCCTCCCAATGTTATTCCACGGCGCCATCCGGCGGCGCGAGTCGGTCGAGCGACAGACAAAACCGAAATTTCATGTCGTCTTCATTCCACGCGGGAAAATTCGTTCCCCACAGATTGTTGAAAAGATTGATGTGAAGTCCCGCCCGCGCATCGGGGATTTCATCCGTGAAACGGGCTAGCGCAGGCGCGCCCGGCGCGATGAGCGGGGCGTCCGGCGTGTCCAGACGCCAGTTCGGATTCCCGCCGCGGGTGACCGCGCCCCCGGTCGCGTGCAATGAGCGCCCTCCGCGAGACACGACATCCGCCGGGTCAATTTCACGCCCCAGCTTGAGCAAGCGCCAGGATGCGCCTTGCGGCAACGGGAGGGCGAACGAAAACCAGAACGCCTCGGGCAGCCGCGTGGCCGTTTTGTCGAACCAGGAGAGCGTCCACGCCAGAGCGCCCCTCACGGCGTCGGCCTCGATTTCCAGCCAGATTTCCGCCGGCGCGCCATAGCGACGGTGCGCTTCCTCCGGGAATCCGAGCCGAAGCAGCGTTTGACGTCCCTGCGCCCGAGACCAGACGCCCTGAACGGTCGGCATCCACCATCGGGATTCGGCGTCTTCGGGGCGCAGCCCCGGCTTTCCGAAGTCCACGGACGCGACGGCCGCCGCCGGCCCGTTGTATTCGGCGCGAAATCGCTCCAAATCCGCGGCGGAAAACGTCCGGTAGCGAAACACTCCCAGGCCCTCGGGCGCGGAAAGCTGCGCTGAATGCATCGTGAAACCGGTGACGGCGCCCGTGTGCGGATCGAGGCGGATCGGCGAAGAACCGGAAAGGCCCTCCCGCCAGTCTCGCGCCTGGGGACGTCGCGGCGTCAGCGCCGCCAATGCGGTTTTCGCTTCCTCGGCCAATCCCGCCGGAATCAACGCCTCGACCGCATCGTCCAGATATTCCCGTTGTTCTTGCCAGGATAATTCGCAGTAGCGGAAGGCGGCGCGCCGTCGCGCGCGCGCGAATTGTTCGTTCGTGTAGTGGGTGGTGTCCGGCAGATAGGCCCCCAGGGAGAGGCCCCAGGTGTGTTCGGCGACGAGCGCCATGGAGCGAGAAAACTGAATATAACAGCGCGAATCCGGCAATAAGCGCCTCGAACGCAGCCATTCCTTTCGAAGCCGCATCAACTCTCGAAAGCGCTGCACTTTCCACGGGTCGCTCCCGATCCCATGAATCCATGAATCGCCGATTTCGCTCTCCACCACCGGCAACGCGGCGCGCAACGGCTCGAGCGTCGCGGCGAAGTCGTCCAGCCGCCCCGCGCGCACCGCCGCGTTCGGGTGCGCCGCCCGGGTGTCGCGAAACCACTGGCGCACGTCCGCGGGCGACGGGACTTCCATGTTGTCGCCCACCATGCGGAACAGGAGCGCCGTTTGGTGATGGGGCCGATGAATATCGGCCGCGTAGCTGGAGCTGTAGGCGACGATCGTCTCCGCGCCGGTCTCCGCGTCCCGCCAGCGAAACAGGTCGGGGACGCGGGGACGGGGCGACATGGGATTGACGCCGATATGGAGAAATCGGACGCCGGCGCGGGCGAGCAGCGGCACGAGTCCGCGCGTATGGCCCGGAACGTCCGTGAGTTTTCCGGCGATGGTCCTGACGCCGAATCGCTCGTCCAGTCGCCGCGCGATCGCGAGCGCGGCTTCCACGAGCTCCTCGTCCATGAGCTCCGTGTGCGTCGTGAAGGGCGTGGCGAGCCAGGCGATCGCGCCCTCGCGGATTCCTCGTTCCAGCTCGGCGAGGGCGGCGCCCGTCCGTCGTTCCAGGGCCTCCCAGACCAGCCAGCTCCCGACGCTCCAACAAAACGACAGACCTTCATCGCGCAAGCGACGGGCCTGCTCGATCGCCACGTTGAACATCCAGTTGATTTGGTCGTGAACGACTTTGACGGCGGGTTCCGTGAAGCCGATATCGAGATGATTTTTGCAGACGATGATCGCGTCCGTGACCTCGGCATAAACCGGCGCGGATGGAGGCCGTGGCTGCATGACGTCCGGCGCTTTCTTACCGAAGATCGCGGGGGCCGACGGATTCCAGAATCGCGTAGGAGACCGGCGGCATTATCATTTTCAGCCGACGCCCGCTGATTTCCAGACGGCAATCCTTTCCCGATAGCGTTTTCCACCGTGCGCCGTCCGCCGTTTCCCATTCGGCGTTGACTTCGCGATCGGCGGGGTTGAGCGCGATCAGCAGCGCATCGTCGGCATCGCCGCGTTGATAAACCAAGGGGTAGGAATCCGGTTCGCAGAAGAGCGCGCGGAAGGGCGCGTCGGCGGCCAAGGCGGAGGCGGACCGGCGCAGACGGACGAGTTTCCTGACCCGGTGTAACAGCGAATCCGAATCTCGCTCCTGATCGGCCACGGTCGGAGCGTCGGGCGCGGCGTCCACCGGCGCCCACAGACGATCGGCGGGCGCGGTCGAAAAACCGAGGTTCGGACCGGGCGCCCATTGCATCGGCGTGCGGGCGCCGTTGCGCGGCGGATAGCATCCTTCATGCACCGGGGCGCGCTCGAGGTGGCGCAGGCCGATTTCATCGCCGTAGTAGATGAACGGCGGACCGGGCATCGTCAGCAGAAACGCAAAAATGATCTCCAGATCATCGCGGTCGCGTCGGATCGCCAGCCGGGACAGGTCGTGGTTGGCGACGGGGATCGAGATCAACCCCTTGTCCCGCGTGGCTTCGTAGTGCCGGAGATAATCGCGCAGGAAGGCGTGAATGTCGCCCCGACCCTCGCGATCGAACCAACTGTGGCCGGGCGGTTTCGGCGGCGCGCCCGGAGTTCGCTCGTTCTCCTTGCGGAAGAGATTCTCGTAGGACGGAATCCAGTGCAGGAAATCGGCGTGAAGGCCCGTGCCGTCGAGCGCATGGGCGGGGTCCGACCACTCGGCGACGGTGAAGAAATCGGGACGGATGGCCTCGCAACGCGCTCGGGCTTCGCGCCAGAACCGCCGCGCCTCACGGTGGCCCGGATCGCGCCGCGTGATGGATCCCGCCATATCCACGCGAAAACCCGCCGCGCCCAGGCGCATCCAGAACTCCATAATCTGTTTCATCTCCTCCCAAAGTCGTTGAACGTCCGGATGCGTCGTCGGCAACTGCCAGGGGCACTGGGGATCGGGTTCGCCGAAGCCGAAATTGAGCGCCGGCTGCGACCAGAAGAAATTGACGAGGTAGTTGCCGTTGCGATCGGAATAGCCGTGGATCATTTTAGATTTCCAGGCCGGCCCGCCGTCGTCCCAGGCGCTGCGGGTCCAGATGTACCAATCCGAGCAGGGGTTGGGCTCGGGACGCGCCGATTGGACGAACCACGGATGATCAATCGAGGTGTGTCCCGGCACGAGATCCACCAGGACGCGCAGCCCCCGTTTCGCGGCCTCCGCAAATAACGTTCGCGCGTCGTCGAGCGTCCCGTAGCGCGGGGCCACGGCGCGATAATCGCTGACATCGTAGCCGGCGTCGCGCATGGGAGAGGCGTAAAAGGGATTCAGCCAAATCGCATTGACGCCCAGACTTCGCACGTAATCGAGCTTGGCGATGATACCGGGCACATCGCCGATGCCGTCGCCGTTGGAGTCGAAGAACGTCTGAGGATAAATCTCGTAAAAGACAGCGGATCGGACCCAGTCGGGAAAAGGGAGTGGACTCGTCATGATCGTTCGTCGCCGGACGTCGAACCTCTATCATAAGAGCTTTTGGCGCGGAAAGTTATTTCTTTTCGAGGACGAAGCGGATGGGCGCCGCAATCTCCGGCAGGGTCCGATCGCGGTCCGGGCCGCGCTGAGTTCACCGCGGAGGCGCGGCCGGCGCGGTGGAGGACAGACCTAGCTTCGCTCACGAAGTAACGGAGAGTAACGGAGGGACAGAGAAGAAAGGGAGAGTAACGGAGGGACAGAGAAGAAAGAGCGCCGGCCGCGCGGCCCGTCTTCGGCCTTCAGGCTTCGGCGAGGCAAGCGGCCCCGCGAATAAACGAAGGGATAACTGAACGATTGAAAGCTTGAAGATCGAGGTCCGAAGTCCGAGGTCCGAGCGGATCACCCAACGGCCCCGCCCCCGTCAAACGGTGGGGTTGCGGCGGCCCGCCGCGCCGTTGAGGAACACACCGCGGAAGTCCGAGGTCCGAGCTGTAGCTCCGGCGCTCCGCCGCCGGAGAGGTCGGAGGTCAAAGCCGAATAGGGACAGGGAATGCGAATTGGGAATCCGAAATTTACCGACATGAATTCACAATACACTATCTATCAATGTAATACGGCGGAATCAGGGATGAAGGTATAGGCAGGAAAAGGAGCGCCCGCCGCGCGGCCGATCGCCGGGGCGTTCCGCGGCGAGGCGGTTCCCCGGATGCAACGCTGCACCCCGCGGCGATTGCGGGGGCGTTTCCGGCGGAAGAGAATACTGCCATGAAATCCATGAATTACCGCCCCAAACGTCCGCCTTCCTTCGAATCGGGTTTTACCCTCGTGGAATTGCTGGTGGTGGTCGCCATCATCGGCATTCTCATCTCCATCATCCTGCCCTCGGTGAGCAATGCGCTCGCCAGCGGGCGCCGCATCGCCTGCGCCGCGAACACGCGCTCGCTCCTCATGGCGATGCGAGACTTCGCGGACGCCAACGGCGGCGCCCTTCCTCCGGTGCGGAATGGCGGATACAGCGGTCCGGGCGAGATCTGGATGGTCTATCTCGCCCCCTACGTCGGCTGGGAAGCCACCAATGCGGCCTCCCTGGTGAATGTCCCGTTTTATCAAAAGCTTTGTCCCTCCTGGAGGGGACGGAAAGATGTGTTGCAGAAAAAATACGGCATCGGGATGAACCCCTTTGTGGACGGCCGGTTGAAAAGCGGGAGCGGCAATTTCGCCGTCGGGGCGGTTTCGCTGGATAGCGTTCGCTCGCCCTCAACCGGCCTGCTCATCGGCGACAGCGTGGATTGGCACATGGCGCTGGCCTCCTCCGCCATCTGGTGGCTGTCGGACACAACCGGATATGGCTATTACTCCGCGCACCCCAACCGCCACGAAAACAAGGCGAATTATGGGATGCTCGACGGACATGTGGAAACGCTGGACATTGACGAGGCTTTCGGTCGTTTCATCAATCCCCAGCCCTGAAAAATTGTGGGATGTTGGATGTGGAACATGTCTCGCGCGGGAGGGGTGGAAACGGCGCCTCCAGCGCTGGACGGTTCGGCGGCGTCGCGGAGCTCTGCCCTCCACCGCGGGGTTGGGCGGCCGCCGGCCAAGTCGTTTCGGCTCGGCGCTACATCCGGACGTCCACGCGGTGTTCGGTCTTTGACGGGAGGGGCAGGATCGCGCCTTCGATCGGGCATCCGTCGAGCAGGATTTGGGCGGGTGTCTTGCCGCCGCTGGGGCGGTTGCGGAGATGGATGCGATAGGTCGCGCCTCGAAATCGGCGAACCACGGCGGCCTCCGGCAGCGCCGCCGGCAGGCAGGGGTCAATGACCAGTCCGTCATAACCGCGCCGCGCGCCGAGGATGTATTCGATCAGGAGCCGGCACATCCAGCCGGCGGTGCCGGTGCGCCAGGCATAGCCGCTTTGCCCGTATATCTGCGGCACGCTCGAATAGCTGTTCACGTAGCTGAACGGTTCGGCCCCGGAACGCGAGATCGGATTTTCGGGGCTGTCCGGCGTGACCTTGACGAACGTCCGCCACGCCGGCTCCGCGCGGCCCAGCAGACAATCGGCGACGCCCTTGAAACCGGCGGCGTGATTGTAGCATCCGCCGTTCTCGTTGGCGCCGGGCAGACTGTTCGACATGCGGCCGACGCGCGGATCGTACTGGGCGTACGGCGGATAACAAATCCGATAGCCGATGTCGGTTTCCAGGATTTCGTCTACCTTGCGCAGGATCGCGTGCGCCCGCTCGCCCTCGGCGACGCCGGAGAGCACCGCCCAGCTCTGCGTGTTGAGAAAAATTCGGCCGTACTCGGCGGTTTTGGAACCGATGCGGTAGCCGTCGCCGCAAAGCGTGCGTTGATACCATTCGCCGTCCCAGGCGACCTCGTTGATCCGGCGCTTGAATTCGTCGTACATCTGTTCGGCTTCTCGAGCCGCCGCCGTGTCGCCGATCCGCCGCGCCAGCTCCGCCATCTCGCGCGCGCCGAGGCAGAGCTGCATCGTCACAAACACACTTTCGCGCGCGCCGGCCTCCCGGGTCGCCTCCAGGCCGTCGTTCCAGTCGGCGTGATGCTGATCGCATAAACCGTGCGCGCCGGTGTCGGAGGCCAGATGCCGCAGCGCGCGCAGGGCGTGGTTCCACACCGAGCCGCGTTCGGCGGATTCGAAGTAGGGGACTTCGCGTTCCAATAATTCGAAACGCCCCGTCTCTTTGATTATTTCCGGCACGACCTGGAGAATCCAGGCGGGCTTGTCGGAGTAGTGGAGACGATTGAGCGGGCGGAAGCCGTGAATGACGGAGCCGTCCGGTTTCTGGCTCGCTAGCGCGCGCAGCAAATTTGCCTCCGCCGCCTCCGGATCGCACAGTGCCAGCGCCATGTCGGTCTGGAGGTTGTCGCGAAAACCGCTCTTATTGATGAGGTAGTGATCGAGCTGCTTTTTGAGGAAGATGTTGAACAGCCCGTCGTACAGCGGATGGCCGACGCGGATCCGAAAGGCCTCGGCCCGCGCCGCCAGTTCGACGCGCGCTTCCTCGCACCAGGCGTCGAGTTGCGCGGGGGAAAGTTCCGCGCGCAGCCGCCGGACCTCTTCGAGCGACGCGGCATGGCCGAGGACGAAGTCCGCACGGGCGCGTCCGCGGGCGGGGACGACGCGCTTGACCTGGACGACGCCCGCGCAGTCCGGCCCGGCGCCGGGGCGGCCGTCGCAGTCCCAGCCCCAGAGGATGCGCGGCGTGCCGAGATTGTAGTCGGCGCGCGTGAAGTGGTCGCGATAGGCATTGCCGTTGAAAAAAGCTTCGAGCGCGATCAAAAAACCTTTGAAACGCTCGTGCGGCGCCTCGGCGTGGCGATTGACGCAGAACACGCCGCCGATTTCCGGATGCACCTCGGCAAAGGTATCGCGCCAGACCGTCCGCCCCTCGGCATCGCAGCCGCCGAGATCGAATTTGACGTAGCTGAAGACGGAGACGGGAATGTCGGCGTCGGTCAGGTTCTCGAGTTCGATCGTCGTGCATTCCAGCGTCCGTCCGCGCGGCACGAAGACGCGCTGCGTGGCGCGCAGACCATCGCACTCGGAGCGCATGACGGTCTTTTCGCGGTGAAACTCGATGACCCGGTTTTCGACCGCCTGCGGCGCGGGCATGCCGGCGGGACAAAACACGACGCCGGTCGCGTCATTTCGGATGTAATGATATTTGGCGTCATACGAGCACAGGCGCACGGTGACGCCCCGCGCGTCGCGAATCCAGGTGGGGCCGTCGTTGATATGGGCGACTTCGGCATACATTTCGTCGCCGTCATTGCGAATGGCGGAGCAGTGCAGGTTCCACCATTTGCGCGGCGGTTCGGCGGTGAGGACGAAGCAACCGCGAGTTTCGTCAAAATAGCCATAGTTGGAAAAGGTATGCGTTTTCATGGCGGAATGATGGAGGGGGGTTATTTGCCGGACGGATTATTGCCTGCAACTTCTTCCATTCGAGATCGCGGCGCCACCGCGCGGCCGGCGCTTTCCCTGTGCGTTCGGCCCGTCCGGCGGCCGGGCCCTACCGTTCCGGACGCGGGGTCGGGCGGCGAGTCCCTTCGCCGCCGTCTTCGCGGTTTTTCCGAATCAACCCGATTCGCTGGGCGACGCACGCGGCGCTGCGCAACGGGTCGGGCGGCGTATTCACGCAATAATCCATGAGTCGCTCCAGCGTCGTCGCCGCGACGTGCAGGCGCGTGTCGCACGACGCGTAGTAAATGAACACCGTGCCGTCCTCGCGGAGCGCCCATCCGTTGCTGAACAGGATGTTCGTCAGATCGCCGACACGTTCCTTGCACTGCGGAACCATGAACGCGCCGCCGGGCGCGTGAGTCACTTTCCATGGCTCTTTCAGGTCGGTGACATAGACGTAAAGCACATAACGCAGTCCCGACGCCGTGCCGCGGACGCCGTGGGCGAGGTGAATCCATCCGATCGGGCTTTTGATCGGCGCCGGGCCCTCGCCGTTCTTCACCTCTTTGATCGTGTGGTAGATGCGAGGGTCCACCAGCGTCTCTTCGCCGATGACCGGCCGGGTGATGTCGTCGCAAAACGCGAAGCAGATGCCGCTGCCTTTGCCGGCTTCGATGAATCCGTCCTGCGGCCGTGTGTAGAACGCATAACGTCCGTTGACGAATTCGGGGTGCAGCACGACGTTGCGCTGTTGCGGAGAGCGGCTCCGCAGGTCGGGCAACCGCTCCCATTTCCGCAGGTCGCGCGTGCGGGCGATGCCGCATTGGGCGACGGCGCTGGAAAGGTCGCCGGGCGGCGCGGCGGGATCTTTACGCTCCGTACAGAATAGACCGTAGATCCAGCCGTCCTCGTGGCGGACGAGGCGCATATCATAAACGTTGGTGTCGGGGTCGTCCGTCTCCGGCATCACGACCGGCTCGTCGTGGAAACGGAAGCGATCAATGCCGCTGGGGCTTTCCGCGATGGCGAAAAAGGATTTGCGGTCGTGACCCTCCAGTCGAACGGCGACGGCGATCCCGCCGTTCCATTCGATGGCGCCGGCGTTGAACGCGCAAAAGACCGGCAGGCGCTCCAGCAACAGCGGATTGGTCTTCGGATTCAGATCGTAGCGCCACTCCAGCGGGACGTGTTCACGGGTGACGACCGGATATTCGGCTCGGCAGATCCAATTCGAGGGGTCCCATCGCAAAACATTCGGGCGGGCGACAACCGTTTCGTGTGCGGCGCGCAGTTCGTCGAGGCGCCGGCGATAGTCGAAAAACGGCAGGACAGCGCTCGATTTCATGATTATCCTCGTATTTCGCCCCGATTTCGAACAATTACCATAAGTCCTTTCGGCGCCCCCCGCGACTCCGTGAGAATTCGCCGGTTCAATCGTGCCGCGCAGCGGCGGGGCGGATGCCTTTCATCCCGCGGCGATCCAGTTCGTCGAATACGCGGCGCAGGTTCTTGCGGCCTTCCTCTTGCCAGGCCGGATCTTTGCTGTCGGCCATTTTGTGGAAGTGGTAGATCGCGTGCTGCAGCTCGTAGTGGTTCAGCCGCTCAACCTCGCGGGGGTCCTTTTCGGTGAAGTGGAAGCCGTAGTCCCAATCGTCTTCGCTGCGATAGGCGCGTTCCGGCGCGGCAGCCGGCGGGAGATTTTTCACGATTTTTTTGAGCCGGTTCAGCGTGCGCTTTGTTGCGGCGATTTCCTTTTCGACCCACTCGCGGTTGAATGGACAGGTCGTCAGCGGCGGGGCGGGCCAGCGTCCGTCGGAGTTGGCGGAATTCGTCAAATGAAACCAGAATTCCTCGACGAGCCTCCGGTGTTCCGGCGCGGCGTCGGGGCGCTCCAGCAGCGGCTGCACTTGCTCCTTGTATTCGCGGCGCAGTTCCATGAGGATCGGCTCCCAGCGGCGCGCCTCCGGGGTGTTGGCCCAGGCGTCGGCATAGGTTCGGTGCCAGGCGAATCGGTCCTCGACGAAGAACGGCGCGTTCACGGGTTCGAACTCCTCGCAGACTTCCTTGAAGGTCGCCATCGGGCCGACTTCGAGCACCGCGCGAATCAGGGCGTCCAGCAGAGGCCCGGCGGTCGGGTCCACTGCGAACGAACGCGAGTAATCGCCGGCGTATTTGACATAGTAGTAGCCGGTGGTGCCGCAATACTCGGCGTCGTCGGCGATGAAAATCGTCGCGCCGTCCTTCGTGCCGGTCCATCGTTTCAGATTTGCAATGAGGTCTTCGAGCGTGACCTTGCCGCCGCGGAAGTAGCCGAGGTATTTGCCGACGAGGCGGTCGCTCCGGCAGAAACCATGAAGGCCGGGCACGATATCGCGGAAGGGCCGGTGCAGAGCGGGACAATCCGGATCGAGGTCATACCAGGGCAGATGGCCGCCCCAGTTCATGTCGTGCGCGCGGTTGCGCTCGACCCAGCCGTACTCCTTGTCGTTGCACGTCATGTAGGATTCGAAGTCGAGCGTGAGATATTTCACGCCGGCGCGGCGAAAGGCGCGGGGCACGTATTGCATCCAAGTGCATTCGGGGTTCCAGAAAGATTCGGCGCGCCGGCCGAGGCGCTTCTCATAGACACGCTGGGCGAACTCGCACGACCAGTAGCCGTCATCCTCGGGGACATTAGCCATGATGGGGTGCGCATAGGGCGCCCCCATGAATTCGCATTGTCCGGAGGCGATGGCGGCTTTGAGCTTTTCGAGCACATCGGGCGTCAGTTTCGCTATTTGCTCGATCGTGTAGCCGGAGGCCTCGAACACATATTTAGCGGCCGGATATTTGGCGTGGGCGTCAATGATCGTCTCGTAGGAGGCGCGAATCACGCGCTCATAATTTTCCGGCACGAGAAAGGCGTAATTCAGATTGCAGTGATATATGGCGACGTATTTGTGGTTCATTTTTTGACCGTATCGCTGGGCCTTCCGACAAACGGCGCCATAGCGTAAGCAAAGAGAGGCCGGAGATCAAATCCGTTTCGTCCGCCGCCGCGCATCGGAAAACGGCGGGGCCTTTTTTTCCTGACCGTGATTCGTCCGCCGGAGCATTGCGCGCCTTGAGCCCTTCCGGATATCCCGCCTTTTCTTCGCGTCTGCGCCGCTTGGCGGCGCCGTACCGCAAGGCGTCGCGGTGAGTCCATTTGCGAGCGGCGCGATCTCATCCCTTTTTTGCGGTGTATAATTTAAGCGTGCCGGTAAAATAAGGCCGCACGCATGTCCGACCCTTCGCCCAGCGCCTCGTCTTCGAATCGCGCCGATACCCGTCTTCGGCAGTTACGGAAATTGATGGCGGACGTTGAGTCGGCGGTCGCGAAGGGGCATCCGGCCGACGCCTATCTCACGGCGGCTTTTCGCCGGCATCGCGAATGGGGGTCGCGGGATCGCAAGTGGTTCTCCCGCGTCATTTTTTCCGCGCTGCGCTGGCGAGGGTGGATCGGCGCATTTTCCGACCGCGGCGACGCCCTGCTGCTGGAGGCTGACCTCTTGGAGGCCGCCGAACGTCATCCGCTGCTGGAGCAATTGGCGGCGGCGCTGGCTCGAAACCCGGCGGCGCTGAAGCCGCTCGCCGCCATGGATTTGGATGGAAAATCCGAAGCGTTGGCGCGTCTGTGGAACGCGCCGGCGCCGCCGCCGGAGCGTCTCATTCCCGACTGGTTCGTCGCGGCAATGGCGTTGCCGCCGGACGCCGATCCCGCGGCGCATCTTCGGCGCTGCATCGAAGCGTTTCAGGCCCGTCCGCCGGTCTGGCTGCGCGCCGTGCGTTTATCGGGCGTCGCGTTGTGCGCGCGATTGCGCGGCGCCGGATTCGCGGCGGAGGTCGGTCCGTTGTCTGTGTCGGCGCGTATTTCGGGCAAGCGACCGCATTGGCCGACGCTCGACCGGGCGATGGGCGCGTGCTATGAGCCGCAGGACATTGCCTCCATCGCGGTGGGCGTGTTGGCCGCGCCGGCCGCCGGAGAGCGTTGGTGGGACGTTTGCGGCGGCGCGGGCGGGAAAGCGTTGCACTTGGCGGAATCGGGAGCGGAAGTCTGGTGCAGCGATATCCGACCGCGCGCGCTGGCCGAAGCCGAGCGCCGCGCGCGGAGGGTGGGAGGCCTCGATATTCGCTTCTTCTCGCACGACGGCGAGCGTCCTCTCTCGGATTCGCCGACGTTTGACGGTGTGCTGGTGGACGCCCCCTGTTCGGGCGTCGGCACGTGGTCGCGCTGTCCCGACGCGCGCTGGCGAACCGGCCCGGAAGGGGTCGCCGCCTTCGCGGCGCGGCAACGGCGGCTCCTGGAAAACGCCGCCGCGCACGTGCGCCCCGGCGGACGGCTCGTCTATTCGGTTTGCACGTTGACGGCCTCCGAAACGCTCGCGGTGGTCGAACGATTCGGCGCGGCGCATCCGGAATTCGAGCCGGAGCACGCCCCGCATCCGCTGCACGGCGGGAATCCGATGTGGCCGATCTGGGTTTGGCCCTGGGAGGGCCCCGGCGGCGGCATGTTTATCGCCCGCTGGCGGAATCGAGCGGGTGGATGAGCAGGCCGGAGAGCAGCTTCGGATCGAACCACGTGCTCTTCGGCGGCATCACCCGTCCGGCGTCGGCCACGGCCATCAATTGGCGGATGCCGACCGGATACATCGAAAAGGCGATAACGCCTTCGCCGCGATCCACGAGCGCCGCCAGCCGCGCGGCGCTGTCGGTTCCGCCGAGGAATGTCAACCTTGGATCGGTGCGCGGATCCCGGATGCCGAACACGGGCTCCAGCAGACGATCGTGCAGCACGCGGATATCCAGCGCCGCGACGGGGTCGGCGTCGGGGGTCGGCGTCCAGGTCATTCGTCGCCAGCGTCCGCCGAGATAGAACGCGATGCGGCCCGCCGCGCCGGGCTCGGGGCCATCGGCGGGCGTGACCGTGAAACGCCGCTCGATTTCCGCCAGCGCCTCCGCCGGCGAGCGTCCGCCGAGGTCGCGGAGCAGCCGGTTGTAGGGGAGGATGCGCAACTCGTCGGCGGGGAAGAGGGCGGCGAGAAAACGTTCATATTCTTCCTCGCCGGTGGGGCGCGGATTCGCCGCGCGGCGCAGGGCGGCGACGCGCGCGGCGCTCGCGGCCCGGTGATGGCCGTCGGCGATGTAGGCGGCGGGCACGCCGGCGAAATGCCGGATGAGCGGCTCGGCATCCGGAAACCGCCAGATCGTATGGCGAACGCCGTCCGCGCGGGCCAGATCGTACAAAGGCGCCGTCACTTCTGCCGCGCGCCGAAGTTCGGCGAACGCGCCGCCGTCGTCCCACGCCAGCCAGACGGGACCGGCGTTGGCGTCAATCGCGTCGGTATGGCGCGCGCGGTCGGCCTCCGGGGCGGAACGGGTGTGCTCATGGCGGCGGATCACGCCGCGCTCGTATTCCGCAACCGAGCAACAGCAAACAACGCCGTGCTGCGTATGTCGTCCCGTCGAGAGCCGGTAGAGAAAAACAGCGGGCGCGGGATCGCGCGCCAACCAGCCTTCGCGGACGAATTGCGCCAGCCGCTCGGCGGCCCGGCGATAGACGTGCGGATCGTTCGCCGGCGTTTCGTCAGGGAACTCCAGGTCGGGACGGCTGACGCGCAAGAAACAGCGCGGATTGCCTTCGGCCTGGCGGCGGGCCTCCGCGCGGTCCACCACATCGTACGGCGGACTGGCAATCGCCTCCGCCCAGCGGGGCGACGCGCGCAAAGCGCGAAATGGATAGATCTTCACTCGGCTCGAATCCGAACTTCCCTGCCGGTTTCGGAGGAGCGATAGAGCGCGTCCAGAATTCGCTGCACCCGCAGCGATTCCTCCGGTTTCACATACGGCTCCGCGCGGCCCAGAATGCAATCCACGAAATGCGCCATGCGTTCGGGATTGACCGTCGGACGACCGGCGGGGACCGGGACGGCGCGATAATCTTTCGGCCCCGGAAGGATGAGTTGCGGCGGATTGATCGTCGCGCCGGCTTCCGTGCCGTAAAGAATGACGTTTTCCGCCGAGCGCTCCAACATATGCGCCGCCCATGAGGCGCGGAGCAGGACGGTGCGCCCGCTGCGCATTTTGATCAGGGCGACGGCGAAATCCTCCACGTCGAATTTCGCCTGGGGATCAATTTCCGAGCGGCCCCAGCCGCCGTTGCCGAGGCCCCGCGGCCCAAACTTCGCGAACGTCCGGCCGCTGACGGCGGCGGCGTCGAAGTCGCCGATCAGGTGCAGGCACAAATCGAGCATATGCACTCCGATGTCGTAGGCGCAGCCTCCGCCGGCGAATTGTTTTTGCGTAAACCAGCTTCCGATACGGGGAATGCCGGCGCGCCGCAGCCAGAACGCCTCGGCGTGATAGACCTCGCCCAGCTTGCCGGCCGCGACGAGGTTTTTGAGCTTCTGTCGTTCCGGCGGAAAACGCTGATTTTGACCCACCATAAAAACGACCTTTTTTCGCCGGGCCGCATCCAGCACCCGCGCGGCGTCTCGCGCGTTCGTGGCGAAGGGCTTGTCGAGCATCACATGCTTGCCGGCGTCCAACGCGTCCCGCGCGACCGGCGCGTGCAGGTAATTCGGAAGGGCGATGGAAACGGCGTCGAGGTCGTCGCGCTTCAGCAAATCGCGGTAGTCGCTCACGGCCTCCGGCACGCCGTATTTCTCGCACGCCGTGCGCGCGCGCTCCTCGTTCGTTTCCGCCAGCGCGACGACGCGCGCCGCGGGATGACTTTGAAAACCCTGAAGGTGCGCCTCGCCGATCGCGCCCGCCCCGATGACCGCCACTTGAATCGTCCGCTCTTTCGCCGACATGGTGCAAATCCTTTCTGGGAATCATCCGCGAAACACCCGTTTCACGAAGACGAACGGCCGCTTATAGGGCAAGCGCGCCCTCCCGTCAATCTCGCGCGTTCACGTCATTTCCCGGATCTTCGGACAGCTCGGGGACAGACAGCTTGGGACAGCTTGGGGACAGAGAAGTTTTTTTTGGGGGGGGACAGGGACTGCCTGGGGACAGGACACCCTGGGAGACGCCCTGACGCCCGGGACGCCCTGGGGACAGATAATTTGTGGCAAGACGCGCGTCAACGGGGAGCGCCGACAGAGACTCTCCTTTTCTGTCATTGCGCTTCAACGACTTGCGCATCGCTGTCTGTCCCTGCGCCCATGCTCCGGCCTGTCCGCGACAGCCCGCCACACCCCCGTTCCCGACCGCCGACTCGCCTTCCTGTTCTCCTCCGCTTGAAGAATTGGAATCGTACTGCGTGCGCTGTACTTGTTTTTCAGACGGCATGGTTTATGATTTTCGCTTTGCGCTGGTGCGACGGGAAGTGGGAACGCTATGAGCCAAACCCTCTATCAAAAAATCTGGAATCGCCACGTTGTCCGGGACCTGGGCCAAGGTTTGGCCTTGCTGTATATTGACCGCCATCTCGTCCACGAGGTGACCAGTCCTCAGGCCTTCGATGGCTTGCGGCTCGCCGGTCGTCGAGTCCGCCGGCCCGAATTGACCTTCGCCACGATGGATCACAATGTGCCGACGGACGACCAAAGCGTGATCCGCGATCCGATCTCCCGCGCGCAGGTGGAGGCGTTGGAGCGCAATTGCGAGGAATTCGGCATCCGGCTCTATAACCTCCGGTCGGGCAACAACGGCGTCGTTCACATCATCGGCCCCGAACTGGGAATCACGCTGCCCGGAACCACAATCGTGTGCGGCGATTCGCACACCGCCACGCACGGCGCGTTCGGCGCGCTGGCGTTCGGCATCGGCACCTCCGAGGTCGAGCACGTTCTCGCCACCCAGACGCTCCGCCAACAGGCGTCGCGCACCTTCCGTGTAGAGTTTCGCGGTCGGCTGCGTCCGCACGTGACGGCAAAAGATATGATTTTGAAGCTGATCGGCGCCATCGGCGCCGCCGGCGGCACCGGCTGCGTGATTGAGTATGCCGGCGAGACGGTTCGCTCGCTCTCGATGGAGGGCCGCCTCACCATGTGCAACATGTCTATCGAGGCCGGCGCGCGCGCGGGTCTGATCGCCCCGGACGACACGACGTTCCACTACATCGCCGCGGGCGACCGTCCGTTCGCGCCGAAGGGCGCCGCCCTGGAGCGCGCCATCGAGTATTGGCGGACGCTGCCAAGCGATCCGGACGCGACCTTCGACCGCGAAGTGACGATTCGCGCTGACGAAATCGCCCCGCAGGTCACCTGGGGCACCAGCCCCGGCATGGTGACCGACGTCACCGGCTACGTGCCGGACCCCGACAAAGTGCCCGGCTATTCCCGCTCGGATGTCGAGCAGGCGCTCGCCTATATGGGGCTTCGACCCGGCACGCCGATCGCGGATATCCGGGTGGATACCGTCTTCATCGGAAGTTGCACCAACGGACGCATCGAGGATTTGCGCGCCGCCGCCGCCGTGCTGCGAGGACGGAAAAAGGCGCCCCACGTCCGTTTCCTGGTCGTGCCCGGTTCGCAAGCCGTGCGGCGACAGGCGGAAGCGGAAGGCCTGGACAAGGTATTCGTCGCGGCGGGCGCGGAATGGCGCCATGCCGGTTGCAGCATGTGTCTGGCCATGAATCCTGACCGGCTTGCCGAGGGCGAGCGGTGCGCCTCGACTTCCAACCGCAATTTCGAAGGTCGGCAGGGCAAAGGCGGCCGCACCCACCTTGTCAGCCCGGAGATGGCCGCCGCCGCCGCCGTGGCCGGGCATTTTGTGGATATCCGCACTTGGGAGTGATCATATGGAACCGTTCACCACCTATACCGGTTTGCTCGCCCCGCTCGACCGCGCCAACGTGGATACCGACGCGATTATCCCCAAACAGTTTCTGAAGTCCATTCTGCGCACCGGCTTCGGCGAGAGTCTGTTCTTCGATTGGCGCTATCGGCCCGACGGCTCGGACGATCCCGCTTTCGCGCTCAATGCGCCCCGGTACAAGGGCGCCGGCATTCTCGTTACTCGCAACAACTTCGGGTGCGGATCGAGCCGCGAGCATGCCGTTTGGGCCGTCCGCCAATATGGCTTCCGAGCGGTGATCGCGCCGTGGCGTGGCGAGGGCGATGCGCGCATACCGGCGTTCGCTGACATCTTCCGCAACAATGCGGTCAAAAACGGGCTGCTGTTGGTGGAACTTTCGGAGGCCGAGGTGGAGGAAATTTTTCAGGCCATCGCCCGACGGGAAGGGTTGCGCGCGGAAATTGATTTGGCGGCGCAGACGGTCGCCGTGCTGGACGAGCCGCGGCGCGTCTATTCCTTCGAAATCGCTCCGTCCGCTAAGGAAACCTTGCTCCTGGGTCTCGACGATATCGCACGGACGCTGCAGTACGAAAAGGATATCGCGGACTATGAACGGCAACACGACACGCAAATGCCGAAAGCGGGCTGAAAGGCGTTGATCTGTGTTGCGGCAAACGTTTCTCCACTTGTATGGGGTGGGGGAGGCCACGGAGCGCCGCTGGTGGGCGCGCGGTCTGCTCGACTGGCGGGATTATCTCGCGTTGGAGGAACCGGCGGGGCCGCCCGCCGCGCGCTTGGAAAACCGCCGTCGCGTGGAAGCGTGCGAGCGCTGGTGGCAGGAAGGCGCATGGGATCGTCTCGACCGAGCGTTGCCCGGCGCCGTACATTGGCGCGCCTTCGGCGATTTGGGAGATCGCGCGTTGTATCTCGATATTGAGACGTCCGGCGATCCCTACAACGAAATCACTGTGATCGGCACTTACGACGGTCGGGAGTGCAGAACGTATGTCGCGGGTCGCGACCTCGACGACGCGCTTCGACAGATCGAACGCCATCCTCTGATCGTCACGTATAACGGCGCGGCGTTCGATATTCCGCTCGTGCGCGCCCATTTCCGCCATGTTCGGCTCGTGGCGATTCATGCGGACTTGCTGTATCCGCTCCGACGGCTCGGTCTGCGGGGCGGACTAAAGGCGATCGAACGCGCGCTGGGCATCGAGCGACCTGATGAGGTGCGCGGTTTGGGAGGCTGGGACGCTGTCAAACTTTGGCAAGAACACTGCCGTGGATCGAAAGAAGCGCTCGATCTCCTCCTGGCTTACAACCGCGAAGACACCCGGAACTTGCAAAAACTGGCCGCCCACGTCTTTTTTTGTTTGGGGACGGAGAAATAAGGTTTTAGGGACGGAGAATATGCGTCTGTACCGGCCCGAGTCCGTCCGTTTTTCTCTATAACCCGCGAAATCGGTTTCTGATCGGCGCGCGCCCGCCGATGACGGCGTCAAACGGGCCTGATTTCGGCGCCGAATAGACGAAATTCCTGCCGCGCGGGCGCACCGCGGCGTTGCTCGCTTCGTCCTCCCTGGAAAAGCGAGTTCTGGATTGGCCGTGGAG
>CALGXT010000130.1 GCA_937935255.1 uncultured bacterium
CGAACTGCACCGCATCCGCGAATTTCTGGAACGGATCGAACCGCTCGCGCGCATCGAAGCCGCGCTGCGGTTCGATGCGGCGGAGACGCCCATCGTGGATTTCACAATCGGGGCGGCGGAGGGAACGCCGTGACCGGCGCCCCCCATTCGCCGGGGCGCCGCGCGGCGCTTGCGCTGGCGACCGGCTTTGGTTTGGGTTACAGCCCCGTCGCCTCCGGCACGGTCGGCACACTGCCCGGCGTCGCGCTGGTGCTGCTGGTCTGGCCCGCGCTGCCCGACGCCCTCGCGCAATCGGCGCTGGCGCTCGCGCTCGTCCTCGCGGCCGTTCCGATCTGCTCCCTTGCGGAGAAAGCGTTTGGCGTGAAGGATGACGGGCGGATCGTGGCCGACGAATACCTCGCCTTCCCCCTTTGCATGATCGGCCTGCCGGTATCGCTTTCGGTTTGGTGGATGTTGCCGCTGGCGTTTCTCACCAGCCGATTCTTCGACATCGTGAAGCCGCCGCCGGCCTATGCGGCGCAACGGCTGCCGCGGGGCTGGGGCATCGTCGCGGATGACGCCCTCGCCGCGCTCTACAGCCTGGCGGCGAACCATCTGCTTTATCGCTGGCTCGCGACGCTCGCCGGTAGACCTGCCGCCGGCGCCTGAGAAACGCGCGCCTTACGGCTTCGGCAAATCCACGCCGGTCGCGGGCGCGGCCTCGACGGCGCCGGAGGGGCGGATATAGATTTCCGTCCGCCGATTTTTCTGCATGTTCGCTTCGGTGTCGTTGGGCGCGATCGGGCGATCGAACCCGTATCCCACGGCGTTGAGCCGTTCGCGCGCGATGCCGCCGACCTGCGCAATATAATCGAGCACGGCCTCCGCGCGCCGCTGCGAGAGTCGCAGGTTATAGTTGCGATCGGATTTCTTTCGGCGATCGGCGTGGCCCTCGATGCGGGCCGTGGCGCCCGGATCGCGCTGCAGCACCTTGATGATGACGTCGAGGTCTTTGTGGTATTGCGGACGCAGCACGGCTTTATCGTAATCGAACTCGATGTTCAGCCGGAAGAGCTGCAGATCGTCCCGCGGATCGAGCGGATTCGTGCCGTCTTCGATGACCTCGTGGCCGTCGGACACGCCGCCGCGATCCGTGTCGGGATTCAAGGGATCGGTTTTATAGACGCGCACTTCGGCGCCGTCGGTCAAACCATCGTAATCGCTGTCGGGATTCAGCGGATCGGTGCCGTACACGCGCACTTCTTCGAAATCGGTCAATCCGTCGCCGTCCGTATCGGGGTTGAAAGGATCGGTGCCGATACGGCGCTCCTCGGCGTCCGTCAGGCCGTCGCCGTCGCTATCCAAATCCCCGGCGCCGACCACCGAGAGATCCGCGGGGGCGCGGGCGCCCCAGCGCCAGGCGAGGCCGAGTGTAAGCAGCGGGTTGAACTCGGTGTCGCGGGCGGTCGCCAGCAACCGCGCGTCGGCGCGCAGCGCCCATTCGTCGTTGAAATGGTAAAAGAGTCCGAAGCCCGCGTTTGCGGTGAAGTCCGTTGCGCCGCCGTCCGCGTAGCGGTCTTTGCTGAAGAAATGGGCGCCGGCCCCGATGGAGAGGTAGGGATCCCACCGCAGGTTGCGGGTCGCGCGGGGATGGAACAGCACGTCGGCGCCCAAACGGAACAACGCCGCCGAGCCGTCCACTTCGTAACGCCCGTCGCCGTAGGATCGCCCGTTGAGCGCCGGCGCCAACCCGAATTCCGTCTCCACCGCCCAGCGAGGGCCGAAACTCCGCCCGAGCCGAAGCGAAATCACGGCCCCGTCCTTCAGCGGCTCGTCCCCTTCGAACAAGACGGCCCCCGCGCCCAGACTTCCATACCAGGGGGCGCGGGTGAACAAATCCTCCTCGGCTCCCGACCGAGCCGACGCCGCGATCGAAATCAAGCCGGCCAGCGCGAAATGGCGACAATAGATCATCACACACCTCTGTTATGATATTGAAAGGCGCGTACTCTAACATATATGCTGACCCGTGCAAATCGAAACACGCCAGCGCAGGAAGTGAAAGCTCGATGACTCCCGACATGCAACCGATTCATATCCTGGTGGAATCCGGACCGGATAAAGGCCGCGCTTTTTCGATCCCCGCGGAAGGCGCGCGGGCCGGACGGTCGTCGGGGAATGATATCGTGCTGAATGACGCTTCGCTTTCGCGCTTCCATTGCCGGTTTTATTTCAAGGGCGGCGAATTGTACGTCTCCGATCTGGCCAGCACGAATGAAACGCTGGTGAACGACCGCCCGATCCAGGACGCCGCCCTGCGGGTCGGCGACCGCGTGACCATCGGCGAGACCGTCATGAAGATCGTCGGCGCTTCGCCGACCGGCGCGGCGGCGGAGACGACGGCGCCGGCCGAACCGCCGGCCGCTCCGCTTCCGGATCCCGCGGCGCCGAAACCGGAGCCGACGACGCCCGGTGAAATTGACCTTGGGCTGCATCCGCGGCCCGCGATGACCATCCGCCGCGCGACGAAATCCCGGCCGGGGCCCGCGATCCTGATCGCCCTTCTGGCGGCGCTGGCGGCGGTCGGCGCGACGCTGGCGTGGAAATACGTGCGCCCGAACGCCGCGGGCGTTCGCCCCCTTGCCGCCGATCGCGACGAGGGTCTGGCCCTCGACTACGAAAATGTCGAGGCCTCGGCGAACAACATCTTCCGTTACCGGCTGCAACTGCGCGATGGCACGCTCTCGATCCGCATTGATAATCTCGAAGACGGCCGTCATCTGAGCCGCGACAAAAAGCTCACGCCCGAAACGGTGCGCGAGCTGACCCAACGCCTGCGCTCGATAGACTTCTTCCAATTGAATCCCGAGTACGTCGGGTTGACGCCGGATGTCTTCGAAGCGCGCGATCTGACCGTCGTGATGGGCCGCCGGGCGCACCGTGTGCGCGTCGTCAACCGCGTCGAGCCCTCCGCCTTCAAGGACGCGCGCATCTACATCGAGGAATTCGGCAAGAGCGAGTTGGGCATTTTCGCGGTGGCGCTTCCGCGGGAACGCCTGCTGGAACTGGCGCAGGAGGCCTGGCTTCAAGGCCGCAAGCTTTTCGACGAACGGGAAGTGCGTGTGGACAACCTGGCCCGCGCCATCAAGCATTTCACCGAAGTGGAAACGATGCTGGAGCCCATCGAGCCCAAGCCCGATTTGTACGGCCGCGCGATCGCCGCGCGCGAGGAGTGCGCGACGCTGCTGCAGCAGCGTTTCGACGACCTCGATTTTCAGGCCGATCGGGCGATCCGTTCCAGCGAATGGGGCCGGGCGAACCAGCACCTTCAGACCATCCTGGAATTGCTGCAGAACCGAGATGACGATCGTTATCAACGCACCTACAAAAAGTTGCTCTATGTGCAATCGAAATTGCGCGTCCGTTGATCGTGGAAAAGAGAAAAACCGGGAGATCGCTGAACGGGGCGAGTTCTTCCGCCGATGGGTTGTGGCGGCGCTGTTGGCGCTGGCGGCGGGCTGCCACGGCGACGGCCGGGGGGAGATTCGTGTCGTCACCGATCCGCCCGGCGCCGCGGTTCTCTGCAACGGCGTGCGGCATGAGGGGACGCCGCTCGCCATCTCGCGGCTGCCGGCGGGCGCGTATCTGCTGGTGGCGGAAAAAGAAGGATTCCGGACGGAACGGCGGTCGGTGAATCTGGCGGAGGGACAGCGAACGCTCGTGGAATTGCGGCTGGAGCCGGAGACGGCGTTGGCGCTGATTCAGTCCGATCCGCCGGGGGCCGAGGTGAAATTCGACGGCGCTTTCCGGGGCCGCACGCCCTTCTTCCTGACGGACCTGCCGCTCGGCGAGTACCGCATTGTATTTGAGCGGCCCGGCTACCTCCCGCGCGAAGTGGTGGAGCGCTTCCCCGACCGAGGGCCCCGACGCGTTCGCGTGGACCTTGTGCCCAACACCGGGCGCCTGGTGGTGCGGTCGCTCCCGCCGGGCGCCGCCGTGCTGGTGAACGGCGCGCCCCGCGGCACGACGCCCTGCGAGATCGAGGACGTGCCGGCCGGCGATGCGGTGCAGGTGGAGATACAACGGGACGGATTCGAGCCCTTCGTCGAAACGATTTCGCTGACCGCTCGCCAGACCCGCGAAATCACGGCCAATTTGCGGCCGTTCCCCACCCAACTGGAAGTCGTGTCCATCCCGCCGGGCGCGCGAGTGTATGTCCAAAACCAATATCGCGGCGTCACTCCCCTGAAGCTCAACGACCTTCAGCCGGGCGAAGTGCGGGTGCGCGCGGAAATGCAAGGTTATGAGACCTTGGCCCGCACGATTCAACTGAGGGCGCGCGTCCCCGCGGTGGAGGAATTCCGGCTGGTCAAGAACAGCGGCAAGCTGGTCGTCATCACCGAACCGGCGGGCGCAAAAGTTTTTCTGAACGGGGAGGAAAAGGGCGAAACAAAGCCGGGGCCTAATCCCATGATTTCCGAGCCGTTGGAGATAGATTTGCTCCCGCCGGGAAACTATCGGGTCACGCTGCTGCGCGCCGGCTTCCAGCACCGCCCTCGCGAAGTGCGCGTCGAGGCCAACACGGTCGTGGACCTCCACGAGCGCATGACCCGCCGCTTCGTTCCCGATACGCGCGTGCGCATCCGGGGCGCCGCCGGAGAGATCGTCCGCGACGGCATGCTGCTCAATGTGCTGCCCGACGGGAGCGTTGAACTCCAGACCGACGCCGGCGGCGCGACGATCATCATTCCGGCGGACGAGATTCTCGCCCGCGAACCGTTGCGTCCTCGGGGCTGATCGGCGTCAACCGAAGCGGCGCCCCCGTCGGCGCGAGCGATGCGTCCAGCCAACCCGCGCGCATCTCGACCACCCCTGCGGCGCCGCGCACGCCCACGCCCCATCGCCACGGCCGGATGTCGCGCGCCAGACGCAAAACGACGCCGTCGCCGTTGTAAAAAAGCGCGTCAATCGGGAAGCGCATAAATAACGTGTGAATCGCGAAACACGGCGTCAGCCAAAGCGCCGTACCCTCCGGCAGATCGCGCCGCCCCATCAATCCGATCGCCCGTCCCCAGAAACCGCGCGCCCGTATCACGCGGGGAATCACGATTCGCGATTCGCATTCCAAACGCCAAAGCTCTGCGCCGTCTGAACGCGAAATCCGTCCCCCACGAATTCTCTGTCCCTCCGCGGTCATATCGGTTTGCCGCCCTCTCTTGGGGCCCCGGTGCATCGGAACCGGATCACGATCGAGTACCGCGCCGCCACCGGCGCCGCCACGGCCCGCGGGGGCGCAGGCCGAACCGAGCCGCGGTCGGCGCGGCGTCCGGCGAGGCGCAAACGCATCCCCGCGAAAAATCAGCTTTCCTGTTCGGGCGGCGGCGAGATCTCATCCAGTTTCCTCAACTCTTTTTCATAGCATTCCGGACAGAGACCGTGGCTGAAAAACGCTTGGCTGTGATTGGAAATATAGCTCTCAACCCGTTCCCAGTATCCCTTTTCGTTTTTAATTTTTTTGCAGCCGGCGCAGATGGGAATGATGCCCTGCAGGGTGTGAATCTCATTTATCGCTTTTTGAAGCTCTCGGTTCCGTTGTTCAAGGCTGTCGTTTACGATATGTATTTTGGAATAGGCGCGCGCTGTAAGAAACATAACGACCGCGCTGAATAGCCACCCACCCACGTAACCGCGCATTTTTGTCCGCCAGCCGGCAAGAGCGGAATCAATATTCGAGGCTACGGCGAAAAGATAGGGGGCTCCCGGAACCTGTTGAAAGGTAATGATTTTCCGCCGGTTGTCCAACGGTGAAACTCCGATGTATGTGTAAGAATCCGCTTCGCTGGATAGAAATTCATCGAGATTCAAATCCTCCACCGCGCGTCCCAGCATTTCCACCACGGGCGGAGTTCTGAACAGTAGCTGCTTCGAGCGGTCGAGCAAGGCGATGGATCCGCCCTCCGCGAAATGGATATTGCCCAACTCCTCGGAGAGAAAGCGGCCGGACAAACCGGCGAAGATCACGCCGCTAAACGGACGGTCTTGTCGCCTCAACGTTCTGCTGGCCGCCAGCCAGATTTCCCCCGTTTCCGTTTCCGTGAACGCGGGGCTATAATAGGTGTCCTGATCGGGATGGGTGGCCAAATAAGAAAAATATTCCCGATAGGAAAAGTCCGCCCCTACATCCTGCGGCGCCCGCCGTTTCACGGAACCCACAATGACGCCCTCCCGATTCATCACGCCTAATCCGTCCAGCCATGGATGCGTTTTGATTTTTCGGGAGAGCAGCTCATTCAGCGCCGCGGTCTCGGCGCTCGTGGCATCGCCGCGCGCGGCGAGCTGTTCGTCGGTCACATGATCGTGAACATCCCGCAGAATAAAGTCTATTTCGCGCAGGGCTCCGGCCAAGCGGGAAGCGACCACCACCGCGAAGCCGCTGTTGCGCATTTTGACGGAACTTATCTCCTGCCGGTAGGAGCTCCGCAATTCATATATCAAAAGAGCGGCGGCGGCGCCGGCGAGAATCGTGGGCAAGAGATATAGCCGGGCATAAGCCTTTTCCCCGACGTCCCTCCGGCGCTTCCTTTGCCAAACTTTCATAACCGCCGCGACAACGTGTGAGCGCGTCGTCGCCGATGCCCGCGGACGGTCGCCACGGCCCGCTCGACCTCGCTCGAGCGTTCACGTCCCTGTGCGCCGCCGCTCCGCCGGCGAGCAAAGGTTTTTTACGCCGGCGTCCCGTGCGCCGCAATAGAAAAGGACGCGCGAAACGAATCGTCGGCGTCCATCCCGCCGCAGCGAATTCGTGTCAAGACCACCGATCAACGCGCCTCAATCTCGACGCTTTCCGAGTGGCTGTTGAATTCCGGCGCGTACATGCACTGGATCTCGGCCAGGCCGCTCTGGTAGGCGCCGCGATGCTGCACCCGAACCGAGTATTCGAAGACGTAAACCCCCTTCGGCAGATAATCTATGAAGACGTGCGTCGCGGTGTCCTTCGTGCTCTCGTAGTAGCCGAGTCCGTCCTGATACTTGTAGCGCGAGAGCACGTTCACCGGCTCCGCGCCGCTGCCGCGCGCGTCCTTTAGGTGGACGTACTCGAGATCGCGGTCCGTCCGGATTTCAACGCGCGTGACCAGCTCGTCGCCCACCGCGACCGGACCCCGCACCGACTGCAACTCGGGGCCGCGCGCGGTGTGGACCTTGACGAACAGGCGCTTCGTCAGCTTCAACGGCGTGTCCGTGTGCGGCGCGACCTTCGCCACATCCTCGAGGTACTGCCAATGAATCCCGCCCCATGCGACGCCGTCATCCGTCTTCGCCAGCCGGATCGCCGCCTGCTCCGGCTTCACTTCCGGGCCGGCGAAACGATGCTCATAGAAGCCGGTTCCGGCCTCGACGTTCTTCGGCTCGATCGGAACTCCGCCGAGCGACACCTCGACCAGCGCGTCCGAGGCGAGCAGGTTCGTCCCGCGCAGCAGCAGCGCATAGATCGCGTCCGCCGTCGCCTTCGTGGTTTTCCAGTCCTGCGCCTGTTTCTGCTTCAGCAGCCAGACGCGGCAGTCCTCGACCGCCTGCGCGTCCGCCATGACCTCGTCGAACGCTTCGATCATCAGCGCCTGCGTCTCGATCGGGGCGCGATACCACCACCACGATTGCTCCGTGTCGCGCCAGAACATGCCCATTTCCTCGTTGGAGACGGAACGCTCCTTGATCGAGGCCATGATGGCCCGCGCGGTCTCCGCGTCGCCGAACCGCTTGAGTGCGATCGCCAGGTGGGCCTGCGACTGCCGGTGCCCGAGCGCCAACCAGTGTTTGCGCGCCTGGCCGAGGAAGAAGTCGAACGCCTCGCGGTTCGCCGCCGCCACGGGGCGATCCTCCAGAAAGAAGCTCCGGCCGTAGAGGAAGAAGGCGATGTGCGGCGTCAGATGGTTGTCATTCTTGCGGTCCCGCTTGACGATCTCGCGATAGCGCTCCGTGAGCCAGGCATCCAACCGCGCAAGCGACTTCAGGGCCGGGGCTATGTCCACGTTTTTCACGCCGAGATGCCGCAATCGGCCGAAGCCGGTCGTGATGTAAAGCGTGATGTAATCGTTGCCCCGCCCGCCGGGAAACCAGGGCCAATTCCCGTCCTCGTACTGCGCCTCGGCCACCTTCGCCCAGAGCCGCGCCGTCTCGTCGTTGAGCCGGTTGGCGTCGAACAGGATGCCGACGTTGCGCCGCGCCTGGCTTTCGGACTCCGCCTGCCGCACCCAGGGTGTCTCCGCCAGCGCGACGGCCTTCAGGTCCGCGTTCTTCTCCAGCGGACTGTCCAGCGCCGGCGTGCCCTTCCACTGATCGAACACGCGGCGGATCTTCGGATCCGATTCCGCGAGGTGGCGCGCGAGCGCGTTGGCGTAGAGCCGGTTGAACGTCTGCTCGATGCACTCGTGCGGAAACTCCATCAGGTACGGCAGCGCCATTACGGCGTACCAGGCCGGCTGCGAGGCCATCTGCACGGTGAGGCTTTGATGGCGCAGCGTGTCGGAGCCCGCGGACTCCGCGAGTTTGGCGAAGCGGAACTCCC
>CALGXT010000131.1 GCA_937935255.1 uncultured bacterium
CTTACGGCGGCCCGCCGCGCCGCGAAAGAATTCACCGCGGAGGCGCAGAGGACGCGGAGGTCGGAGGTCCGAAGCTGGCGCTGTAGCTCCGGCGCTCCGCCGCCGGAGGAATCGGAGGTCGGCGAAGATTGTAGGACGTAAGACGTGGAACGTAGAACGTAACCGTGCACGCACTCGCACCCGCCCCCTCGCCGTCCACCGCACCTGTAGGGCTCGAGCTTGCTCGAGCCGCCTGAGGCCCACCGCGCTGCGGAAAATTTCACCGCGGAGGCGCAGAGGACGCGGAGGTCCGAAGTCGGAGGTCCGAGGTCCGTACTCGTACACGTACTCATACACGTACTCGCACACGCCCCCCCGCCGTCCACCGCTCCCGTAGGGCTCGAGCTTGCTCGAGCCGCGGAGGTCGGAGGGAAGCGACGCCGCTTTTTTCGCTTCGCGAAACAAGGCGGCCTACACGATGCGCTGGCGCGGACGGTGATCCGAATTCCGCGACCGGCAGTCAAGGCGGCAACGATCTGCTCTGCGCCCTCTACGTCTCCGCGGTGACCCCCCCGATCTTTCGCCACGCCGGCAACGGCGTTCTTTTTTCGTGCGCAAAGGCGAGCGTGTTGCTAGAAAACACATTGGCCTGCGACGGGGGGAATGGAGAAGCCATGAGAAGCGACATCGTAAAGCAAGGTTTTGAACGCGCGCCGCATCGGAGTCTGCTCCGGGCAACCGGTTTGGACGATGCGGCCATCCGCAAGCCGTTCATCGCCGTTTGCAATTCCTACACCGACATCATTCCAGGCCACGTCCACCTGCGCCGGGTGGCCGATCTCGTCAAAAGGGAGATCGTGAAAGCCGGCGGCACGCCCTTTGAGTTCAACACCATGGGCATCTGCGACGGCATCGCGATGGGCCATGAGGGAATGAAGTTCTCATTGCCGAGCCGCGAGCTGATCGCCGATACGGTCGAGACCATGGTGTCCGCCCACGTCTTCGACGCCATGATCTGCCTGCCGAACTGCGACAAGATCGTCCCCGGCATGATCATGGGCGCATTGCGCGCCAACATCCCGACGATTTTCGCCAGCGGGGGGCCGATGCTGGCCGGGCGTTTGCCGGACGGACGCGCCGCCGATCTGATCAGCGTCTTCGAGGGCGTCGGCGCGCGGCAGGCGGGAAAAATCAATGACGACGAATTGCGCGCGCTCGAATGCGCGGCCTGCCCCGGTCCCGGCTCCTGTTCCGGCATGTTCACGGCGAACTCGATGAACTGTCTCAGCGAGGCGATCGGCCTGGCGCTGCCGGGCAACGGGACGATCCCCGCGGTGGATCCGCGGCGCAAGAAACTGTGGCGCGCCGCCGCCCGCCGTATTGTCGCGATGGCGCTGGAGGGCGGCCCGCTGCCGCGCGACATCGTCACCCGCGCGGCGATTGACAACGCCTTCATTCTCGACATGGCGATGGGCGGCAGCACCAACACCGTCCTGCACACCCTCGCCATCGCCCACGAGGCCGGCGTGGATTACGATCTCGACCGCATCAATGAGCTTTCGAAGCGCTGTCCGAACATCTGCAAGGTTTCGCCCTCGTCCGCCTACCACGTGGAGGACGTGGATCGCGCCGGCGGTATTTCCGCGATCCTGAAAGAGATTTCGCGCGTGGAGGGACTGTTGAATTTGGAGGCGTTGACCGTTTCGGGCGAGACGTTGGGCGCCCGCATCCGCCGGGCGAAAACGACCGATGCCCAATGCATTCGGACGATCGAAACCGCCTACAGTCCCGAGGGCGGGCTTTTCATCCTGCGGGGCAATCTCGCGCCCGAAGGCGCGGTCGTCAAGACGGCCGGCGTGGACCCCGCGATGTTGCGGCACACGGGGCCGGCGGTCATCTTCGAGTCGCAGGAGGCGGCGTGCGAAGGCATCCTCGGCGGGCGCGTGAAGGCGGGCGATGTCGTTGTGATCCGCTATGAGGGCCCGCGCGGCGGTCCCGGCATGCAGGAAATGCTGGCGCCCACCAGCTATATTATGGGGCGGGGGCTGGGCGGCAAAGTCGCGCTGATCACCGACGGGCGCTTCAGCGGCGGCACGCGCGGCGCGTGCGTCGGGCACGTCTCGCCGGAGGCGGCGGAGGGCGGACCGATCGGACTGCTGCGGGACGGCGATATTGTCGAGCTGGACATTCCGGCGCGGCGCCTGGAGGCGCGTCTGAGCGGGGAGCAATGGGCCGAGCGCCGCCGCGCGTGGCGCGCGCCCGCGCCGCGCTACACCCGCGGATGGCTCGCGCGCTATGCGCGCCTGGCCACCAGCGCCAACACCGGGGCCGTCCTGCGGCTTTCCGATAAGCCGGACGCATGAGAGCGCTGTCCCGATTTCGGCTGCGGTATGTCGCCAAGCTGTTCATCAGCCATTTGTTGGCGGTCATCCTCGTTTCCGGCAGCGTCGGCACGTTCTTCTACCTCCGCGCGATAGATAATTTGATGCGCAGTCTCAAATCGCGCCTGCGGAACAGCGCGGCGCTGCTCAGCCAGAGCATTGACGCGCGTTCGCTGGATTCGATACGGACGCCGGAGGACGTGGAGTCCGACACCTATCGCCGGGCGCTCGACCAGTTGCGCCGAATGCGTCGGACCAATCCGGATATCGCCTTCCTGTACATTATGCGTCGGGCCGACGACGGCAAGGTCACGTTCGTCGTGGATTCCGACGAAACCTCCGCGCAGGCGTTGCCCGGCAAGGAATACCCGGAGGTTCCGCCGAATATGGAGGCGGGTTTTTTCAATCCGGCGGTGGACGACGATCTCGTCCGGGATGAATGGGGCGTGTTTCTCTCCGGTTATGCGCCGCTGCTCAATGGCGAAGGCGCTTACTTGCTGGGCATAGACATGCGCGCGGACGAGGTGCACAACAAACTCGCCGAAATGCGGTTGACCGGTCTGATTTCTCTGCTGGCCTCCATTTTGCTGGCCTTGTTGCTCGCGCTTTATCTCTCGCGCGGACTGTCCCATCGCATCGGGGCGATCGCGGCCCAGTGCCGCCGGTTGACGGCGGGACGTTTGGACGCCCGCATCGAGGGACGCACCTACGACGAATTCGATGAACTCGCCGAAGCTTTCAACTTGTTGGGCGAGTCGCTCCAAACGACGCGCGAGGAGCTCGATCGCACAGTGGAAAACCTCCGGGTCGCGCGCGACGGCCTCGAAGTCCGCGTCGCCGAGCGCACCCGGGAGCTGCAGGAGGCGCTCGACCGCGTCAACGTCCTCAAAGGGCTGCTGCCCATTTGCAGCTCCTGCAAAAAAATACGCGACGACCAGGGATATTGGAAACAGGTCGAGCAGTTCGTCTCGGAACAGACAGGCGCGAAATTCACCCACGGGCTCTGTCCCGACTGCGCGGGAAAGGCGTATCGCGAGCTCTTGCGGGATATGTCGTCGGCGCCGCCGTCCGAGGAAGGCGAATAGAGGAACTGCGAAAGACGCAGACGCGGAGGTCGGAGCTCGGCGCGCACCCGTGGGGCTCGAGCTTGCTCGAGCCGCCCGCGGCCCGCCGCGCCGGGAAGAATTCACCGCGGAGACACAGAGAACGCAGAGTTCGGCGCGTCAGCGCTGTAGCTCCGGCGCTCCGCCGCCGGAGGAATCGGAGGTCGGCGAAGATTGTAGGACGTAAGACGTGGAACGTAGAACGTACTCGTACACGTACTCGTACACGTACTCATACACGCACTCGCACACGCCCCCCG
>CALGXT010000132.1 GCA_937935255.1 uncultured bacterium
TTTTATTCCGTTTTCCTTCCGTTTTATATTCGGCTTCGCTCTTATGTCGAGCGCGCTAACTACGACTTTTTTTTCGTGTCGTTCGTGTTTTTCGTAGTTGTTTTTTCTCAACTACGAAATACGCGAATTCCACGAAAGCCCTCGACCATCACGACTTTTATTCCGTTTTCCTTCCGTTTTATATTCGGCTTCGCTCTTATGTCGAGCGCGCTAACTACGATTTCTATTTCGTGTCGTTCGTGTCTTTCGTAGTTGTTTTATTCTCAACTACGAAATACGCGATGCACGAAAGCCCCGGGCCATCCCGGCTTTTATCTCACTTTACATCCCATTCTAATTTTGTTTCTCGCGCCGTTCGTGTTTTTTGTCTTTGGCCGCTCACTTCTCTTTCGAAGTCTCCGGCGCGGCGCGCAAGAGGTCGAACGGCGGCGTATCCGCGCCGACGACGACCGTGGCGTTCGTGCCGAGCGTTTCCTGAAGCACTTCCAGTTTTCTCAGAAAGATCGCGAGTTCGGGGTCCTTTTCGAAAACTCGAAAATACTCGGCGGCGGCGGCGTCGCCCGCCGCGCGCAGCCGCCGGGCCTCCGCCTCAGCGGCCGCCAACCGCTGGTCGCGACGGCTGTCGGCCTCCGCGCGTATCGCGATGGCCTCGCCTTCGCCCTCGGAACGATAGCGCTCAGACGCTTCCTTTCGTTCCGCCCGCATCCGCTCGAACACCCGTTCGGTGATCGCCTCCGGCAACGCGAGTTTCCGAACGCCCAGAAATTCGATCTCGACGCCATACCGCTCCCGCGCCTCCGGCCGGACGGCGGCGAGGATCTCGCGCTCAATCTCATCGAATTTCAGCGCGCTCGCGTCGGTGTTGACCAGCGCGGCGAAGGGCTGCCGCCCGAGCACGGCGTTCTTGTAGTTGCTGATCAGCCCGTTGAGGTTGAGCTCCGCCTGCGCGACCGTGCCGACGCGTTCCAGAAAACGGAGCGGGTCTTTCACGCGCCAACCGGCAAAAAGCATCACGACGACGTTTTTGCCGTCCCGCGTCAGCGTCTGCTCGAAAATGCCTTCGAGCAGGCGCGTTCGGGCGTCGAAGCGATAAAGCCGTTGGATCGGCCAGGGCCAGCGAAGGTACAGGCCGGGCCGTTCGAGCACGCGCTGCGGCCGCTCGAAGGTCGTCAGCACCGCGACCTCGCCCTCGCGCAGAATCGTCAGGGCCTGCGAGACCGCGAAAAGCGCGAGCAGCAGGAGCCCGAGGGCCGGCATCCAGAAATTGCGTTTGGCCATGGGGTCACCTCTTTTCCATCAAGGGGCTCAAATCGAGCAGGCTGGACGGAGTCGCCTCCTCGAAATTGAACTGTACGACCTCGGCTTCCGGCGCGGCGGCCACCACGTAGGTCCGGACGCCGCGCAGCGCCTCGCGCACGGCCTGCAGGTAATACCAGTTGCGGAACACGGCCGGCGACCGATCGGCGGCACCCTTGCGGCTCAAGAATTGCTCCGCCTCGGCCGACGCGGTCAGGGCGCGCCGCGCGCGATACGCCTCGGCCTCGAAGACGACGCGCCGCGCCTCGGCCTCGGCGACCGGCAGGCGCCGGTGGCGATAGGCGCGCGCTTCCAAAATCCGGGCTTCCCGCTGTTCCAACGCGCCCACCACGTCCTCGAAAGCGTCGGCCACGGGCACCGGCGGATGCACCCCGTGCAATCCGACAAATGCAATCTCGACGCCCAATCCCAGCCGGTCCGCTTCCGCCTGCAGTTCCGTTCGCAAGATATTCGCGGTTTCCATGCGTTCGGCCCCCAGCACGTGCTGGAGATCGCGCGCCGCCAGCGCGCGGGTCAGGGTGCGGTAGGCGAACCGCTGAAGCACCGCCCCCGGATCGGTGAAACCGTACGCATAGCGCCGCAAATCCCGAATTCGGTATTCGATCGGAATATTGAAGCTCAGCAAGTTCACCGGCGCCGCAGCCTCCCGCTCGGCGCCCACGGCGGACACGCCCGCGGCGGGGGCGGCCTCCCCGCTCGCCAGCAGGAAGGCGTCTTCCTCCGCGTAATGGGGGCGAGTCCAAAGCAGCGTTGTGGGGCGGGCACGGGCCTCGTCGTGGCGAAAACCGACGTAAATCGTTTGCAGACGCCGCGCGGGGAAGCGGCGTACGGTTTCGAACGGCCACGGCCATTTCCAATGGAAGCCCGGTTCCAGCCGCCAACCGCCGGCGGCGTCCGCGCGCGGGACGCCGAACCGTTCGATCACGGCCTCCTCGTGCGGCGCCAGCGCCACCACCGAGGACAGCGCGTACAAGATCAACACCTGGAACAGCGCCAGCGGCGCGAGCGCGCCCCGTAAAAAGCGATAAAACCAGGTTTCGGAGACTTTGAATCCGAACTGGTAGTCCAGCGATTTCGCGGCATCGCCGATCCAGCCGGCCGGCTCGGCGATCCAACGGGCGATGCGGCTTTCATAGGCAGTCCGGGGCGCCTCGTCGCGCCGGCGCGGGCGGTAGAGGTCGGCGAGGAACGCGATCAGGCTTTCGATCGCCAGCAGCGCCAGGACGCCTGTGAAAACGAAAGCGGTCGCGCGATCGGCGGGCGCCCAGCCCGCGTGGCCGGCGATGCCCGACGCCGCGCCGAACAGCGCGCCAAGAGCGCCAAGACCGAGCAGCGCGCCCGGCCCGCGCAAAAGCCGCCGCGCGGGATCGCGCGCCAGACCGATCAGATAGCGGCCCGCAAGAAAGAGCAAAAACGCCTGCGCCGCCAGGAGCGCCGCCGCGCCCAGCCGTCCGGTCGCCGCCGGCGCGACGCCCACGATGAGCCAGCGGCGCAGCCGCCAGGCCGCCCAACCCTGCGCCAGCGCCAGCGCCGGCGCCGCCGCGCGCACCACGACGGCTTCGAACTGCGCGCGGGCGCGGACGGTCGAGAGCGGGTCGCCTTCTTCGGCGTCCGAAGCGAAGAGCGAGGCCTCCGGCCGCTCGACCCGCGCCAACTCGGCGTCCTGCCGCTCTTCCACCGCGCGCCGCTCGAGATAATAACGGGCGCCGACGAGCGCCCCGACCGCCGCGGCGACGAGCAACAGGGGCGCGAGCGCCGTCGGCGCCCGCAATCCCGTCATCGCGCCGGCCGCGAAGTCCAGCGCAGCGAGCAGGACCGCCAGCAGCGCAGCAGCGGCGGCGATTCTTTCGTTCAGGCGATCCATCAGGATTTAACTTCCGTGTGGCGAAAGAAAACGATACCCAGCCCCAGCACCCCCAGCAAGTACATCGCTGCGTACGTTCCCGCGGCGCGGAAGTAGGCGGGCGGGATGGGCTCGCCGAGGTGCAGCGCATCGGCCATCCAAAAGTGCTGCCAGTTCGGCACGACGGCGTAAAGCGCGGCCGCCGCGGAGGATTGGCCGGCGTGTCGGCCAAACAGATAATCGGACATCATGCCGATCAACGCGAGCGCGCCGCAAATGGAAACGGTGGGCACGACGTCGAGCCTCGACGCCAGCGAAAGCGCGATGGCCGTCAGCGTCAGCACCGCCAGCGCCACGAGCGCCGAGGCCGGCGCAAACGGCCAAAAATAGCCGGCGCCGAACGACTGCCCGGCGCCCTCGCGCGAGACGAAGCCGGTCAGCAGAAAGGCCGCGGCGGCGCCCGCGACCACGAGCCGGCAGGCGTCCGAGACGAACGGCCGCCGCGTGAAAAAATTGATCGCGCCGGCGACGGCGTAGGCCAGCGCGAGAAACGCCAACAGCGGACCCGCCGCCCACAGGTCAATCGAATAGGGCTCGGAAACGATCCGTATCGCGACCAGCCCGGCGAGCGTCGCCAGAGTCGAAAACAGCAGCATCACCGCCGCCAGCCCGGCGAATTTACCGAGAAAAAACACCGTTCGCCCCACCGGCTTGCAGAGGACGGTGGCGGCGGTGCCGCGCCGGATTTCGCCGGAGAGCGTGTGGCAGGCGGCGAAGCCGCCCAGCAGCATGCCGATGAGCAAATGCAACGCCAACTGGCTGTCGGCCATCATGCGTTCGGATTCGCCGAGCGTGTGGGCCGTCAACATCGGCAATATTCCCGCGAGCAGAACGGTCGCGGAAAAGAGCAGCAATGTGATGGGCTGGCGCAGGGTCTCCAGCGCGGCGAGAGCGGCCAGCGCCCGCAGGGAACCGAGGGCGGATCTCATGCGGAGGTCCCGCCCGGCGCGTCCGGGGCGTTCGGCGCGGAAGTTGCGTCGTGGACTTGCGCGGACACCTGGCGCAGACAGGAGGGGCAGATGCCGTGCGTGAATTCCGCGAGGGTGCGGTCGGAAATGAACTGTTCCATCTGCTCCCAGGTCGTGTCCTCGATATGCACTTTGTGGCAGTACGAACAGACCCGAATGTAGCCGCGCAGCACGCGCTCCTGTTGCAGGTAGGTATGGGCCGTGATGATGAAGCCGATGATCACCACGCCCGCGGAAACGATGCTGGCGCCGATCCAATCCACCGGCGCGGGCGGTTCATCGAAAAAGATCGCCGGGAGGTCGAGCACTTCCCGAACCCAAACAAACGCGATGATGGCGAAGAAACCCAGTCCCTGCCAGAACGCGACTTGTCCGAAGAGCTTTCGCAGGGCGCCGCGCGAAGACTCGTGATGATGTTGTTCTTTTTCAGCCACGAGCGCAATGTACCATCCATGGGGAGTCTCGAAAATCTCCTTTTTTCCTTTTTTGCTTCGGCCCGCCGGTTTTTCCCTCGCCAGGTCGCCGAGTTTTCGTCTCGCTCCGGCGCGCGCGCGGTTGCGGCGGCGATTTTTTTCCGATAGGCTGGCGAGCGGCGATGCGATGAAACCTCCGATATCCAGCGAAAGCCGCCAGGGCGCGGCGCAGGTTCTGGGCGCGGCGGAACTGTTCTGCCCGCCGTCGGATACGCCGTGGCGGCGGCTGGAAGGCCTCCCCGCGCCGCGACTCCTCGAATTCGGCGGGCGCCGCCGGCTGGAGATCGCCCCGGAGGCGCTCACGGCGCTGGCCGCCGAAGCCTTCCGCGATTCCGCGTTCCACGTGCGGCCCTCGCGAAACGACGGCCTGGCCTCGATCCTGTCCGACCCGGAGGCCTCCGAAAACGACCGGTTCGTCGCCGCCGGACTGCTGCGCAATGCGATGATTTCCGCCGAAGGATTTCTACCCCTCTGCCAGGACACCGGCACCGCGACGGTTTTTGCCCTGAAGGGCGAGGACGTTTGCACCGGCGGCGAGGACGCCGCCGCGCTGGCCGCCGGCGCGCGCGAGGCCTTCGCGCGGAATGCGCTGCGCTACTCGCACATGCTGCCCGAGGGCATGACGCGGGAGCGAAATTCCGAAACCAATCTGCCCGCGCAGATCGAGATCGCCGCCGCGCCGGGCGCCGAATATCGGTTGCTCTTCATCGCCAAAGGCGGCGGATCGGCCAATCGCACCGCGTTTTTTCAGGCGACGCCGGCGCTGCTCAACGAGGAAGCGCTGAGCGACTTTCTCGACGAGAAGATACGAGCGATCGGCGTGTCGGGGTGCCCGCCCTATCGCCTCGCGGTGGCGATCGGCGGCACTTCGCCGGAGTTGAATCTGACGGCGGTGAAGCTGGCGGCGGCGGGCGCGCTGGATGGCGCGCCGACGGCCCCGGCGGCGCGCGCGGGGTTCTATCGCGACCGCGCCTGGGAAGAACGATTGATGGAGCTGGCGCGCGCCTCCGGCTGGGGCGCGCAATTCGGGGGCAGGTATTTCGCGCTGGAGGCGCGCGTGGCGCGCCTGGCGCGGCATGCCGCTTCGCTGCCGATCGGCCTCGGCGTGAGCTGCAGCGCGGACCGCAACGTGCTGGCGCGCATCGGCGCGGACGGCATATATCTGGAGCAACTTGATCACCACCCCGGACGACTGGCGGGCGCGCTGGCGGCGGCGCGGCCGGCGGCGGCGCGGCGCGTCAACCTCGCGGTTCCGATGCCGGAGATTCTCGCGCAACTGCGCGAGTGCCGCGCCGGCCAGGCCGTTTTGCTGAGCGGACCGATGGTCGTTGCACGCGATCTCGCGCACGCCCGGCTGCGCGAGCGGCTGCGCTCCGGCGGCGGTTTGCCGGAGTATTTCAAGAACCATCCCATTTATTACGCCGGCCCCGCCAAAACGCCGCCCGGCTTCACGGTGGGCAGTTACGGCCCCACCACCGCCAACCGCATGGACGAATATCTGGATGAATTCATGGCGGCGGGCGGATCGCTCGTGACGCTGGCCAAGGGCAACCGCTCGAAGGCCGCGCAGGAGGCCTGCCGGAAACACGGCGGTTTTTATCTGGGCACGATCGGCGGCGCCGGCGCGCTGATGGCGCGCGAACACATCGTCGCAAGCGAAATCCTCGATTTCCGCGAGCTCGGCATGGAGGCCGTCCAGCGAATCACGGTTCGCGACCTGCCCGCCTTCGTTGTCTATGACGACCGCGGCGGCCGGTTGTATGGCCTGTGACGCGAGCGCCCGGACGGAGGGCGGATCGTTCCATCTTGCCTTCGCCGCCGCCTTTCTGCTACCGGTGAACTTCGTGTTTTTTCCAATTCAAGAAAGGACTCGGAGTCATGGATAAGACGAAAGTCGGGATTGTCGGATGCGGCAACATCAGCAAAATCTATTTCGAAAACCTGTGCAAGGTTTTCAGCGACGTCGAGGTTGTCGCCTGCGCGGACCTCGTGGAGGAACGCGCCCGCGAGAAGGCGGCGGCGTACCCCGGCGTCCGGGCGGTTTCGCTCGATGAGATGTTGCGCGACCCGGCGATTGAAATCATCGTCAATCTGACCACGCCGCGGGGCCACATGCCCGTCTCGCTCCAGGCCGTCGAGGCGGGCAAGTCGGTGTATTGCGAAAAACCCATTACCTTGACGCGGGAGGAGGCCGCGAAGCTGCTGGCGACCGCCCGAGCGAAGGGCGTCCGGGTCGGCAATGCGCCGGACACTTTCATGGGCGCCGGCATCCAAACCTGCCGCAAGCTTATAGACGACGGTTGGATTGGCGAACCGGTGGCGGCCGTCGCGTTCATGACCTGCCACGGCCATGAAAGCTGGCATCCCGATCCGGAGTTTTACTATCAAGCCGGCGGAGGCCCGATGTTCGACATGGGGCCGTACTATCTGACCGCGCTGGTGAACCTGATCGGGCCGATCGCCCGCGTCTCCGGCAGCGCGCGCATCTCGTTTCCGGAGCGCGTCATCACCAGCGCGAATAAGTTCGGCGCGCGAATCAAAGTCGAAGTGCCGACCCATGTGGCGGGCACGTTGGAATTCGTCAACGGCGCCGTCGGAACCATCATCACGAGCTTCGATGTGTGGGGCGCCAACCTGCCGAGGATCGAGATTTACGGGAGCGAGGGCAGCCTCAGCGTGCCGGACCCCAACGGATTCGGCGGCGAGGTGAAAGTGCGGCGAGCCGGCGCCAAGGAATTCAGCGCCGTGCCGCTGACCCACGCCTACGCGGAGAATGCCCGCGGCATCGGTGTGGCCGACATGGCGGCCGCCCAGCGCGCGGGCAGACCCCACCGCGCCGGCGGCGAACTGGCCGCGCATGTGCTGGACGCGATGCACGCTTTTCACGAATCGTCGGATCGGGGCGTCCATATCGCGCTGAAGACTTCCTGCGAGCGCCCCGCCCCGATGCCGATGGCGCCCTTCCGCGGCACGGTCGGCGATTGACGGCGAGGTCGTTCGCGCCCCGCGCCGCCGATTTCAACCGCCCGCTCGCGCGCCGCCGACTGTATCACACTTCGCGAAGTGTGATACAGTCGAACGCGCAGGGACAGGGAATTACATTCCTTCCCTCCGCGGCGCGAGCCCTATGGACGAGGAATTCGACTGACTCCGTGTCAGCTTCGTATTCTCTGTCCCCTTGGCAGCTCTGTCCTGTAGCCGTAACCGCGTATTAGGCTGAGAGAAAACGTTTTACGTCTCGGCAAACTTCGCGTTCTCTGTCCCCATATTCTGCGTGGCAGCGCCGCCGCCGCGCCCAAGCTTCGAGCAAGTGTTGGGCGCGAGCTTGCTCGCGCCGCCCCGTGATAAGCCAGCCATAGGGACAGAGAATACGAAGCCGCTCCCAGCCGAAGCCTTGGCGGGGGCGGCTCCCCCGGCGGAAAATCCGGGAACAAAGCTCCGGCGGCAGAGCGCCGGAGCTACAGCGAGCGCTGGAGTTTGCCGGGGGACAGATAATTACATTCGTCGAACCCGCAGGGACAGCAAATTACATTCCTTCCCTCCGCGGCTCGAACCTTAGGGACAGGGAATTCGATGGACTCCGCGTCCACTTCGTATTCTCTGTCCCCTTGGCAGCTCATAACCGCGTATTATGCTGATAGAAAGCATTTTACGTCTCGGCAAACTTCGGGTTCTCTGTTCCCATATTCTGCGCGGCGGCCCTGTTTTCGCTTTGCTCCCCGCCGACGGCGGCGCATTATCCCGGCGTTATGAATACGGACATCCTGGAAATCGGGGCCGACGGCGTGGATGCGGCAGCCGTCGTCGAGCGGATTCGAAAGATTGTGGACGAGAAGATCGCCGCGGGCGCGTACGCCGACGCGCGCATCGCCGCCGCCGAGCGGACGAACCTCGCCCAGCTCAAGAACGACGAGCAGTTCGCGGGCTTCTATCTCCAATGCCTCCGCGACGCCGTCTATGTGGACATTTCCGACTTCGAAATCCGGGAACGCCGCGCGCGCCTGGCGCCCTTGTTGGTGCGGCTCAAGAAGGCGATCTGGTCGCTGCTGAAATTTTACACGTACCGCCTCTGGTCCCAGCAAAACCAGGTCAACGGCCTTTTGGTGACCGGTCTGGAAAGCGTGGATGAGAAAAGCTCGGAAAAAATTCGCGCGCTGGAGGCGCGCGTCGCCGAGCTCGAAAAACGTCTTGCCGCTCTCGAGGGCCGCCCCGCGGGCGAGCCGCCGGGCGCCTGACCCGCATGGCCGCGCCCCGTTCCATCGCGATCGTCGCCCCGCGCTATCCCGAAGGCGAAACGGTCGGCGGCGCGGAAACGCTGCTGCGCCGTCTGGCCGAGCGGCTCGCCGCCGGCGGGCTGGAGGTCGCTTTTCTGGCGACGTGCGCCCGCGACCACTTCACCTGGGCGAACGAGTGGCCCGCCGGGCGGAGTGAAGTTCGCGGCGTCGTCGTGCACCGCTTCCCCGTCAACGCCGATCGCAACGTGCCGTTGTTTCTCGCGCGCCAGGCCGCCATTGACCGCGGCGAGACGCTGAGCCGCGCCGAACAGCTCGAATGGCTCCGCCACAGCGTCAACAGCGACGCGCTGCTGGAACATCTGCGCGCCGAAGGCGCGCGGTATGATCGGGTGCTGGCCGGCCCGTATCTCTTCGGGCTGGTGTATCACGCCGCGCTCCTCCATCCCGAAAAGACGCTCCTCGTGCCCTGTTTGCACGACGAGCCCTTCGCACGGCAGCCGGTGATTCGCGAGATGTTCGAGGCCGTGCGCGGCGGTCTGTTCAACAGCGAGCCGGAGCTCGAGCTGGCCGCGCGCCTGCTGGGATTCGATCCGCGCCGCGGCGCGGTGGTCGGCATGGGGATTGAGGAGTTCGAAGCGGATTCATCGGCATTCGCGCGACGCCGCGGCCTGCGCGCGCCGTACGTGTTTTACTGTGGACGACGCGAGGCCGGCAAAGGGACGCCGTTGCTGACCGACTATGTGCGCGTCTTTCGCGAGCGCACGGGGCGGGAGATCGAGCTGGTCTGCGCCGGCAGCGGACCGCTGGACGCCGCGCCGTATATCCGCGACGTGGGTTTTCTCTCCGAATCGGAAAAACGCGAAGCGATGGCGGGCGCAGTGGCATTCATCCATCCGTCGTTGCTGGAAAGTTTCGGCATCGTGCTGCTGGAAGCCTTCATGGCGGGCGCGCCGGGACTGGTGCGCGCGGGCGGGACCGTCCTGCGGCGCTTGTGCGAGCGGTCGGGCGGCGGGCTGTGGTTCCGGCACTATCCCGACTTCGAGGCGGAGCTCATGCTCTTGATGGACGATCCGGCGTTGCGGCGGCGGATGGGCGCGCAAGCGCGGGCGTTCGTTCGCCGCGAATACGGATGGCCGGCGGTGGAGGCGCGCCTGCGCCGCGCGCTGGAGGAGTTATGAGCATGGCGGCGATTCATCAACTGACGGCGGGCTTCAGCGCGGGCGATGCGATCAGCAACGAGGCGCGCGTGATCCGCGATCTCTTCCGCGCGGAGGGGCGCGCGTCGAACATCTATGTCGAGGCGCGCCGCGTTCTCCCCGAGTTGCGCGGCGAAGTTCGCGATTTGCGCCTCGCGCCTTCGGAGATCGGCCCGGACGATGTCGCGCTGCTGCATCTCTCCATCGGCTCCGACGCCAACGACGTATTCGCCGGCCTCCGCTGCCGCAAGGCGATCCTGTATCACAACATCACGCCGGCGGAGTATTTCCGCGGCATTCAGGAGCAGATCGCGCGCACGCTCGCGCGCGGGCGGGAACAGGCGGCGCGGCTGGCCGGCGCGGCGGAGGTCGTTCTCGCGTGCAGCGCCTATAACGCCGCGGAGTTGTCGGCGTGGGGCTACCCCGAACCCCGGGTGCTGCCGCTGATGCTGGATTTTCGCGTCATCCGTACGCCGCCCGATCGCGCGACGCTCCGCCAATACGGTGACGGGCGGATGAACGTGCTGTTCGTGGGACGCGGCGCGCCGAACAAACGGATCGAGGATGCGATCGCGGCGTTCCACTATTTGCAGCGGTTTGTCGAGCCGGACGCGCGCTTCATTCACGTCGGCTCCTTCGCCGGAACGGAGCGCTATCAGGCGTTGCTCTACGCCTTTCTGCGGGACTTGCGCGCGCGCGACGCGGAGCTTTTCGGCACGGCGCCGCAGCCCGTGCTCTCCGCGCTGTACCGAACCGCCTCGGTTTTCCTCTGCATGAGCGAGCACGAGGGTTTCTGCATCCCGTTGATTGAAGCCATGGCGCACGACGCGCCGATCGTCGCCTACGCCGCCGGCGCCGTGCCCGAAACGCTGGACGGCGCCGGCGTGCTGTTCCGCCAGAAGCGCTTCGATTGGATCGCCGAAACGATGGGCGCGCTGCGCCGCGACGCGACGCTGCGCGAGGCCGTGCTGCGCCGGCAGCGGGCGCGGCTGGCGCGCTACGAGGCGCGCGACCTGGCGGCGGAGCTGCGCGCCCATCTCGCGCCGCTGCTCGGCCCGCGCCCCTGACGCCGCGCCGGGCCTCCCGACGCACCGCTCCCACCCCCACCGGGCTTGCTGGCCTCGGCTCCGCGCATGCCGCGGAGTCGCAGAGAACGCTGAGGTGTGAGGTCCGTCATCAGCGCTGTAGCTCCGGCGCTCTGCCGCCGGAGGAGTCGGAGGTCGGAGGTCAGAGGTCAGAGGTCGGAGCGAGAACGCCCGTAGGGCGCGAGCTTGCTCGCGCCGCAGAGGTCCGAGGTCCGAAATCGGCGCTGTAGCTCCGGCGCTCCGTCGCCGGAGCGATCAGAGGTCGGAACTCGGCGCAGCCTCCGTAAGGCTCAATCCGCCCTCGGCCCGGCCGGCGGCCGGGCCCTACCTCTACCTTTCCCGGAGATGGGTAGGGCGCGCCCGTCCCGGCTTCGCCGGGCCGAGGCTTACGGCGGCCCGCCGCGCCGGAAAATACGGGGACAGAGAATAGAAAATACGGGGACAGAGAATAAGAAATTTCGGGGACAGAGAATAAGAAGTTTGCCGAGACGAATTCATAAGATGCTTTCTACCAGTGCAATACGGTAGAAGCCGGGACGAAGTTAAAGGCAAGAATGCCGTGCGGTCCAG
>CALGXT010000133.1 GCA_937935255.1 uncultured bacterium
CACACTTCGCGAAGTGTGATACAGTCGCACAACAGCGGAAATGCGCGCTGTGCGGCGGGCGACGGCATCGCCGGATTGTTTTCCCGACTCGGCGCCGCCGGCCCGACGCCGCCCCGCCACGCCCCGTTCCCGACCGCGGCTCGCTTTTCTCACTTCCGCCAGCGGAAAAGCGGGGATCGTCCCGGCGCCATTCTCGTTGACGTTCCGGCGCGTAGGGCGGATATGATCCTTCGCGAGGGCCGATCTCGCCATGAATACCGAAACTCACGCCGATGTCGCCGCCTCCCCCGACCGACGGGCGCGCCGCCGGCAAATCTATTTGTATGTGCGGCTGGCCGGCTATCTCTGCGGCGTCGCCGGCGCGTTGTTGATATTTTGGAGCCGGCGCGCCGCCGGCCGCGCGGCGGCCAACGCCGGCGGCGTCGGCGCGGTGTTATTGATCGTGATGTTCCTGCTCTTCGCGGTCAGCTATGCCCTCGCGCTTTCCGGCGCCCTCGGACGGCGGCTCGGACACTAACCGCCGGTAGAGCAGCCAGCGGCTGCCGCCCATCGCGCGGTCGCGAAGCAATTCCCAGCCCGCCACGATCGGCGCCGGGCCTCCTGCGCGCCGCTCGAAAACAAAATAGCCGCCTTCGCGCACCAGGCGCAGCCGGGCCAGCGCCTCAAGCAAAATCGGCAAGGGACCCGCCCCGCCCTCCGGGTCGTACGGCGGATCCGCCAGCACAAGATCGAATTCGCCCAACGCCGAGGCCAACGGCTCCAACCGCAAGGCGTCGCCGCGGATACAAAGGGCCGCTTCACCCGCGCTGGCTCCGCACAAGGCCCGGACATTTTCCCTTAGAATCGAATACGCGCGCGCGTCCCGCTCAACCCAGCAGACCCGGGCGGCGCCTCGGCTCCACGCTTCCAATCCCAGCGCGCCTGTGCCCGCAAAGAGATCGAGCACCCGCGCGCCTTCGACGGATCCCAGCGACGAAAACAAGCTTTGCCGCAAGCGATCCTGTGTGGGACGCACCCCCGCCTTCGGAACGCGCAACGTCCGGCCCCGAAGAAATCCCGAGGTTATTCGCATAATTCCACCAGGCGCCGCCAGTAGCGGCGGGGCATGTTCCGCGCCTGCAGCGCGGGATTCTCCCGGCCCGGCACGGCGATGCGCCGAAAGAATCCGCGCCACAACTCCTCCCAGGCCGCTTCGTCCGAGGCGAGCGGCGCGGGGGATGTTTCCTCGCCGCGCTCGGCCCTCCGCTCGCTCAAGTCGCGGCCGTCCCACACCACCGCGATTCCGCGGCGGACATCGTGCAGGAGCCAACGCTCCTGCGGCATTCGCCGCCGGAAATGAAGGGCCACCGGCCACAGCACGCGATGATCCGGCGCGAGCGGCGCCCACCAGCCCCCGTCTTTCAATTTCCGAAAGCGCGTCAACCCCTTAAGACGGTGAATCTCCGCGCCCACCCTTGCCGCCAGTGCATGAAGACGGCGAACGGCGGGTTCCGCCTGATAATCGTCCACCCGCGCCCCCCACCGCTCCGCCAATCGCAGATACGCCAGGGCCGCCGCCCCCGCGCCGGGGACATCCGCGAGCGATGCGTACCAAATGCGCCGCGCGGACGCCGGGGACAGGCGCTCCCGAAGCTCGGCCAGCAATCGCCGCGCCCGCTCGGCGTCCGTCGCCACACGGCGAGGCGCATCGAACAGAAAACCGCCGCTCTCCGCCGCCGCATCGGTCACCGAAGCTTCGGGGCCGGCCTCCAATGCGCAAGCCAGCGCGCACAGAAAACCGTCGGCGGTTCCATCGTGCGTGAAGACCGGCGCCGCGCCGGGCGATACCGCCGCGCGCGGGACTTCGCCATGGGGCGTCCGCTTCATCCCCGCCGCAAAGCCGCCAGCCGCTCCAGCACCTCGCGGGATTCCAAATGGCGCGGGGTTGTTTTCTGCCGCGCGGCCAGCGCTGCGGCGACGCCCGCCGCCTCGCCGAGCGCAACCGAATAGCCGGTGACGCGATAGGAGGCGTGCGCAATGAAATCGCCGCTGATGCATCGGCCCGCGAGCGTCAGACCGTCCACATCGGCCGCGATCAGCGCGCGCAGCGGGATATCGTACGGCAGCGTTTGCCAGATCGGCGAGTCGAGTCCGCGCGATTTCGCCGGATCGGTCGAGTGCGCCTCCGCGCCGAACGTCACGCGGCAGACCGCGTCGGGGTGGCGCGTCCCCATCCGCAGATCGTTTTCGCTGATGCGATAGAGTCCCCGAATCCGCCGCCCCTCGCGAACGCCGATCTGCCCGGCCGTGGCGACCAGCCGCGCGCCGGCCCAAACGCCGCCCAGCCGCCGAAGCCCCTCCACAATCTGATGCGCCTCCGCCCGCGCGCTCACGGTGGCCCGAGTGATGGCGCCGGCGTCGAGCGCCGAGGCGTCGAAGAGGTAGTTGGCCATCAACGCGAATAGATCGTCATAGATCGCGATCAAGAGCGGCCGGTGGCAGGAAGGCTCGACGCCGGAGCGGCGAATTTCGGCGAGCAAGGCCGCCGAGGCTTTGCCCTCCCCGCCCCACAGCATCGGTTCGATGTCGCGTCCCCGCACGCCGCCCATCACCGCCATCAAACTCATCGGTTGGACGCGCTTGGTTCCGGGAAACCCCAGTTCATAGCGGCAATCCGAAAACGCCGCCACATCGCCGTCCCCGGTGGCGTCCACAAAGCAACCGGCCCGCCACGCCTCGCGCCCGGATTTCGATTCCGTCACCACCGCCGCCAGCCGTCCGCCCTCGCGGAGGCCGCGCACGATGCGCGTATGGAGGCGAATCTCGATTCCGGCTCCGACGCAGAGCCGCTCCAGGATGAGCTTCATCGCTTCCGGATCGTAGGCGAAATTGACGTCGTTCGCTTTCCGGCGGCGTCGTGCCCCGACCCGGTCCAGCTCCCGGCAGATTTCACGCATCGCGCCGACGCTTTCCGGCGGGTCAATGATCCAACTCAACAGCCCTGCCGTCCACACGCCGCCAAGGCAGCCGTGCGTTTCGAGCAGCAGGGTTCGAGCGCCCGCGCGCGCGGCGAAGAGCGCCGCGCTCACGCCCGCCGGTCCGGCCCCGCAAACAATCACATCGTACTCGCCCGCCACCGGCGTCTTTTGCGCCGGCTCCTCGATCCACGTCTCGCTCATTGATAAAATCCTTCGCGACTCCTCTACACGGAAGAACGCGCCGCCACTATCGCAGATATCGAAAGCGCGGGCAATGTCGGGACTTCGGCCGCCTGCGACGCCCGCGAAGAGCGGCCTTTGCACAAAAACAGCAGTCCCTTCACTGCCGCGTTTGGAGCGCTTATCTTCGGACTGGCGACGAGCGCGCCGCGGTCCTCGCCGCGGGCGGAGCGCGTTGCCGCGAAATTGCTTTGGAAATACTACGCCGAACGGCATTTCCAAGGGTTGGAAAAAAGGAGCCGCGGGTTTTACAAGGGTTGGAAAAAGGCGGCTGACCCCTGCGCCGTGCGCGGCTATAATCGCACCAATTCTTCCGTTAAATCCATGCCGATGACCGTCCCACTCTCCACCGCCAACGCCCGCGAGACCGCCGCCCGCATCCTGGCCGCCTGGCTGCGCACCGGCGCGTTTCCCGATCGCGAATTGGAACGCGTGCGGGAAAATCATGCGTTCGCGATGGAGTTGACGCTGGGCGTCGTGCGCCGTTTCGGATCCCTGGATTGGTTGCGGCATCGCTGCGCGCCGCGGCGGCCGGAACCGGAAGTCGAAGCGGCCATCCTGGTGGGCTTCTATCAACTGCTTTTTTTGGACGACGTGGCGGACTACGCCGCCGTCCACGCGACGGTTGAGGTCGCCCGCCGGATGGCCAATGAGCGCGCGGCGAGCTTCGTCAATGCGCTCCTGCGCCGCGCCGCCGCGGAAGGCAAAGACTGGATGGCCGCGCTGGAGCGGCAGCCGCCGCCGATCCGCCTCTCGCACCCGGCGGAGCTGATCGAACGCTGGACCCGCCAGTTCGGACGGCGTAACGCGCTGCGTTTGTGCGAGTGGAACAACGAACGCCCCGACGTGGCGCTGCGCCCCCGCCCCCGGCGTTTGACGTTGCCGGATGCGCTCGCGCTACTCAAGGCTGCGGGTATCGCCGCCGAACCGCATCCGTTCGATCCCGCGCGCTTTCTGATTTTGCCGCGCGGCATAGCCGTCGCCGATGTGCCCGGTTTTGCCGAAGGCGATTATTACGCGCAAGATCCGGCGACCGCCGTCGCGGTGGACTTGCTCGATCCGCGGCCCGGCGAGACCGTGCTGGACGCCTGCGCCGCGCCCGGCGGCAAAACGCTGCTTATGGCCGAGCGGCTGGCGGGTCGCGGGCGCTTGATCGCGGCAGACGTGCATGAAGACCGGCTGGCGCGTTTGCGCGAGAACCTGGCGCGCACGGGCCACGCCGAAATAGCGTTGGTGCGCGCGGATGCCGCCGGCGCGAAACTCGACGCCTTTCGCGCGGCGCTGGGCGGCAACCCCGCCTTTGACGCCATCTTGCTCGACGCGCCCTGTTCGAACACCGGCGTTATTCGTCGCCGGCCCGACGCCCGCTGGAATTTCTCGCGTGGGCGGCTGGCTCGACTGCGAGCGCAACAGGAGCGGATTCTGGAGAACGTCGCCCGCTGGGTGCGTCCGGGCGGACGACTGCTCTACAGCACCTGCAGTTTGGAGCCGGAGGAGGATGAGGAATTGATGCTGGCCTGGACCGCGCGGCATCCGGAATGGCGGCGCGTCCGCGCCCGCAAGCTCTTCCCGCCCGACACCCGCACCGACGGCGCCTACGTCGCCCTGCTCCACCGCGCCTCGCCGTTCGAGAACCCGTGCGCGGCGGATTCAGAATGATGAACACCAAGCCGATCGGTTCACTCGCCCGCGATCGCACTTGAGCGGCGCGCGGGTTTGGGGCAAGCTGCGCCGGTTTCCGGCCCATGAACATGCTCGACGACAACCGCGCGCCCACCCCGTCCGCCGCCCTGTTCGAGGCGTTGCGGAGAATGGGTGTTTCCGATTCCGAGGCGCATATCATCCGCGCGCCCTATCGGGTTTGTCCGTTGGGCGCTCACATTGATCACCAACTCGGCGTCGTCACGGCGCTGGCGCTCGATCGCGGCATTACGCTCGCCTATGCGCCGCTCGACACGCCGGAAATCCATCTGGCCAGTCTGGATTTTCCGGGCGAAATCCGCTTTCGCTTCGACCCCGTTGCGGAGCGCCGCGTCGGCGATTGGGGCGATTACGCGCGCGGCGCGGTCCGGGCGCTCCAGAGCTTCGCGCCGCTTCGCCGCGGCTTGCGCGGCGTCGTCGCCGGCGAATATGCCGAAATGGGCTTGAGTTCCTCCGCCGCGCTGGGGTTGGCGATCCTGAGGGCGCTGGAGAGCGTCAATGAAATCGAGGCCGCGGCGGCGGACAACATCCGCCTCGATCAGCGCATCGAAAACGAATATCTCGGCCTGCGGAACGGGATTCTCGATCAGACCGCCATCCTGTGCTCCCGACGCGGCGCGCTGACCGTTATTGATTGCAAACTCTTTGCGCGCGGCGCGGACGCGCCGGCGGAAGAGCCTTTACCGCCCGGCGTGCGGCGGGTTGCGCTGCCGACGAACGCGCCTCCGGTGGGCGTGCTGATCGCCTTTTCCGGTCTCACACGGCAGTTGGTCGGCTCGGACTACAACCGCCGCGTGGCCGAATGCGCCGAGGCCGCGCGTGCGCTATTGAAGGCGGTTGGGCGACCTGAAGCGCCGGCCCTGCTTTCAGAAATCTCCGAGGAAGAGTACGCGGAACATCGCGCCGCGCTTTCCGGACCGCCGGCGCGGCGCGCAGAACATTTCTTCGGCGAGCTGCGCCGCGTCCGCGAAGGGATCGAGCGCTGGCGCGCGGGCGATCTGCGGGGCTTCGGCGCGCGCGTGCGGGAATCGGGATTGAGCTCGTTGCGCAACTACGAATGCGGCAGTCCGCCGCTCGCCGATTTGCAGGAAATACTGAATGCGCAACCGGGCGTCTGGGGCGCGCGCTTCAGCGGCGCCGGTTTCCGCGGCTCGTGCGTCGCCTTCGGCGAGCCGGAACGGTTGCGCCAAATTTCGCCGGCGGTCGCCGAAGCCTATGCCGCCCGGCATCCGGAACCGGCGCGGAACAGCTCTTTCACCGTTTGCGAGACCGGAGACGGCGCCCAATGAGAGCGATCATTCTTGCCGCCGGCTACGCCACGCGGCTGTATCCCTTGACCGAGCATTTTCCGAAACCGTTGCTCGAGGTCGGCGGGCGGACGATTCTGGACCGGCTGGTGGACCAAATCCGCGCGACCCTGCCCGACGCGCCCGTAACGCTCGTCAGCAATCACCGGTTCATCGCCCATTTTCGCGACTGGGCGGCGCGGCGCGGCGACGCCGCGCTCGAGACGCTCGACGACGGCAGCACAGGGCCGGAGGATCGGTTGGGCGCGATCGGAGATTTACGCTTCGCGCTTGATCGTATCGGCGAGAACGACGATCTGCTGGTCGCGGCGGCGGACAACATCTTCGATTTTTCGCTCGGCGATTTCGTCGCGGCGTTTCGCCGGCGGCCCGGCGTTTGGATTTGCGTGCACCGCGTGGAAGATCCGGCGCGGCGCCGGCGCACGGGCATCGCGGAGCTGGGGTCGGAGGATCGCGTCGTTGGTTTTCAGGAAAAACCGGCCGCCCCTCGATCCGAATGGGGCGTGCCGCCGTTGTACCTCTTCGATCGCGCGGCGGCGCCGCAAATCTCAAAGTTCTTGGCCGGCGGCGGCTCGCCGGACGCCCCCGGCGGCTTCATCGAGTGGCTGTGCCCGCGCGTCGAGATTCGGGCGTTTCGCGCGCCGGGCGCGATCCACGACATCGGCACGCTGGAATCGCTGGTGGCGTGCCGCGCGCAGTTCGCAGCGCAATGCGAAGAATCCGATCGGCGAAGTTAGTCGGGCGATGCCGTGAAGGGCCGACGAGCGCGCCCGCAAAATCGCCCGCGCCGTAGCGACGGCGGCAAAACAAAGCGGCAGGGCCTTTTCGTTTTGCGGGAAGATCAGAGGAACTCCTTCAAATCCGCGAGGAATTCTCTCCGTGTTTCGCAGGAAAATGAGAATGGTTGAACGCAGAGAGCGGCCCGCGCCGCTTGCGTTTCGAGCGAAAAAGGGGATATTCACGGTGTGTCTTTTACGGAAAATGTAGGGACAGGGCTTCGAGTCCTAGCAATGCTGGGAGGGATTTTCGTCATGTCCGAATCCGCCGCTTCGCCTCAAAAGACCGAAATCGCGACGTTCGGCGGCGGGTGCTACTGGTGCATCGAGGCCGTTTTCGAGCGGATCGACGGCGTGAAGTCGGCGACCTCGGGTTTCATGGGCGGGCATAAAGAAAACCCGACGTACGAGGAGGTGTGCGGCGGTCGGACGGGCCACGCCGAAGTGGTGCAAGTGGAGTTCGATCCCGCCATCGTCTCCTACGAAAAGCTGCTTGAATGGTTTTGGTCGGCGCACGATCCAACGGAGGTCAACCGCCAGGGCGCGGATGTCGGAACACAGTATCGCTCCGTCATTTTCTATCACAGCGAAGCGCAGAAACAGGCCGCCGAGGCCTCGCGCGACCGGCTCGCCAAATCCGGGCGATTTCGGAAGCCCATCGCGACGGCCATCGAGCCGGCGGGCCGGTTTTGGCCGGCGAAGGAATCGCACCAGGATTATTTCCGCCGAAATCCCTCTGCCGGCTATTGCCGCGTGGTCATCGCGCCAAAGCTAAAAAAACTCGGTCTCGAAAAAGGGACAGAGAAATAGTTTCAAAAAGTTCCGGAAAAGTTGCGGGCTCGCGCCTTCTATACGGTAGAGGCCGGCGATGGGCGCCGGTCTCGGGAACCGGAGAAGAGCCATGCGACAGCCCCGATTGAAGCCTGATTATCGC
>CALGXT010000134.1 GCA_937935255.1 uncultured bacterium
CTCTGACCTCTGCGGCGCGAGCAAGCTCGCGCCCTACGGGCGTTCTCGCGCCGACCTCCGACCTCTGACCTCTGACCTCCGACTCCTCCGGCGGCGGAGCGCCGGAGCTACAGCGCTGACGCGCCGACCTCCGACCTCCGACCTCTGCGGCGCGAGCAAGCTCGCGCCCTACGGGCGTTCTCGCGCCGACCTCCGATCTCCGACCTCTGACCTCCGACTCCTCCGGCGGCGGAGCGCCGGAGCTACAGCGCTGACGCGCCAAGCTCGGACCTCTGCGTTCTCTGCGTCTCCGCGGTGAATCTTTCCCGGCGCGCCCTACCGGAACAGCGTCTCGATGCCCATGGCCTGTTTTTCGGCGAACTCGGGCAGCCCCTCGCGGCTGAAGCGGCGCAGCAGCGGGTAGAGCCAGGAGAGAAAACGGATCGTGACGATGCGGTCGAAGAGCCGGTAGCCCCGCTGATCGCGCACGAAGATGCCGAAAAGCCGCCGCCAGCGTTCGCGCGTCATGCGAATCTGCCGGAAGTTGAGCACGATTTGATAGGGCGTCCGATAGCGCCGGCGGTAGCGCCGGGCCAGCGCCCGCAGCCGCCGCGCGATCTCCTCATTGAAGGGCCGGAAATAATACTCGCGCGCCGCCGCCAGAATCTCGAACGTGTCGTATTGGAACTGCAAGTCTTCCGTCGGCAGCCCCAGGGAAGGCGCCATTTCGATCATTTCGCGGATTTTCTCCAGCGCCGCCCGGCCTTCCCGAATCGCCGCCTCGCCGTCGGCGACGAAGCACCGCAGGATGTCGCGCATGGAGTGGTTGATGATGATGTGATCCCAATAGACCCACAAGAGCGGCGGAATGCGCAGCCGCCGGAAAAACAGTTTCTTCGTGGAGAATTCCCGCAGATAGAGCAGCTCGCGGATGACCTCCTCCGAGAGCCGCAGGAAGCGCGTCAGTTTGATCGGGTCGGCGCCCGGCAGGCGCTCGCGCGCGAAGTCGGCGACGGCCTCCTCGGTCGTCCGGCGGTCGCGGAAAATTCGCATCGCGACATGGACGTTGAGTTCGGTCCATATCGCGTTCTCGTCGAGAAACGTCAGCCGCCGGAACGGCCCCCACCCGCCCGTCTGGCACCAGACGGAGGCGCCGATCACGACGTCCGGGCGGTCGCGCAGTTGCAGCGCGTAATTCTCGCAGTCCCACCCGATGAAGGCCGGATACTCGCCGAAGCCTTCGTACTCGCGGCGCGCCTGCAACTCGATGATTTTTCGGTGTTTCGTGCGGAAGAACTGCTTGTTCAGGGGTAAAAAGCGGAAGAAATCGGACTCGCCGTGCTTGAGCGAGATGACGAGGGCGTCGCTTTCGACGCCGTCGAAGGTCTTCCGGAACGTCTTGCGGTTCCACATCAGGTCGCCGATGCGGTAGGCGCCGACGCTCCAGGTCCGCAACACGAGCGTGCGCCCCTGCCGCTCGAACACCGGCAGCAGCGCGCGCAGCAGCCGGCGGACGTGCGCGGGGCGGCGGACGATCATCTCGCTGGGGAAATCGCACGCGACGTCCAGCCCGTCGGTTTCGCCGATGCGCGCGACGACGCCCGAGAGTTCGGGAAAATCGCGGAACAGCCCCTCGCAGGCGGCGGCCAGATATTCGCCGACCGCGCCGATGCGACCGCGTGTTTTGCGGCGGATGACCTCGTTGAAATACATGATATCGGTCGTGAGAAAGACGCCCAGCCCGCGATCCGCGGCGGCGCGAAAGAGCCGGCCGTACAGCGCGCGCCAGTCGCCGAGGGTGCGGCGCAGGGCGTCGGGATAGTCGGGGTCGTCGGCGAGGTGGGCGACGTCGTCGAGCGTCAGGGCCGTGAAGCCGAGGCGGGCCGCGGCGTCGGCGACGCGTTCGAAATCGGCGCGGATTTGCGCGGCGCGCTCGGGCGGGATGCGGCCCTCTTTTTCGACGTCGCGAAACGGGATTTTGGACCAATTGACGCGCCGTCCGCGGGCGTAGCGGAAGAAAGGCCCGACGGCGTCGAGCAAATAGAGGCGCGCCGCGCGGGCGTTCGGACCCGGCGCCGTCGGCGCGCGCGATTCGGGATTGCCGTTCACGACCGATTTTCCAAGGCTTGGAAGCCGGGGGCCGGACGTTTTCCAAGGCTTGGAAAACGCGTTTTCAACCGAAGCGTCCGGTGACGTAGTCGTAGGTTTCGATGAGCCGCGGCTTTTGGAAGATGGCCTCGGTGGGGCCGTATTCGATCAAGCGGCCGAGGTACATGAAGGCCGTGAAGTCGCTGGTGCGCGCGGCCTGCTGCATATTGTGCGTGACGATGAGGATGGTGTAGGCGCCGCGGAGCTGGTCTATCAGGTCCTCGATCTTGTTGGTCGCAATGGGGTCGAGCGCGGAGCACGGTTCGTCCATCAGCAGCATTTCCGGTTCGGCGGCGATGGCGCGGGCGATGCAGAGGCGCTGCTGCTGGCCGCCGGAGAGGCCGAGGGCGCTGTCCTGGAGGCGGTCTTTGACCTCGTCCCAGAGCGCCGCGCCGCGCAGGCTGCGCTCGCAGACCTCGTCGAGCACGCGCCGGTTGCGCTCGCCGTCAATGCGCAGCGGATAGACGACGTTCTCGTAGATGCTCATGGGGAACGGGTTCGACTTCTGGAAGACCATGCCCATGCGTTTGCGCAGCTCGATGGCGTCCACGGCGCGGTCGTAGATTTCGCGATCGCCGATCCGCATGGAACCTTCGATGCGGACGCCGTCCACCAGATCGTTGAGGCGGTTGACGGAGCGCAAGAGGGTGGATTTTCCGCAGCCGGAGGGGCCGACGAGGGCGGTGACCTTGCCGCGCGGGACGATCATGGAGATGTCGTGGAGCGCCTGGGCGTCGCCGTACCAGAGGTTGAAGCGTTGGATCGTGAGCGCCGGCGTTTCGCGGGCGAGCGCGTCGTGCACCTCGGCCGGCACGGTCTCGCCGCGCGCGACGGCGGCGAGCCGTCCGCCGTTTTCCCGGCGGGCGGCGGGTCCGGTTCCGACATCCTCGGCGATCGTGAGATTCATGAAACGCTCCCTTGCGTCAAAAGACCCCGGTCTGGAATCGCCGCCGCAGCCGCGAGCGCACGACGATCGCGGTGATGTTGAGCGCGGCGATGATGGCGATCAGCAGCAGGGTCGTGGTGAACACCATCGGTTTGGCGGCCTCGCTGTTCTGGCTCTGGAAACCGAGATCGTAGATGTGGAAGCCCAGGTGCATGAAACTGCGCTCCGGGTGCAAATAGGGGAAGATGCCGTCCACGGGCAATTCCGGCGCGAGCTTGACCGCGCCGACGAGCATCAGCGGCGCGACTTCGCCGGCGCCGCGCGCCATGGCCAGGATCATGCCGGTCATGATGCCGGGCATCGCGCGCGGCAGGACGATGCGGCGGATGGTCTGCCACTTGCTCGCGCCGCAGGCGTAGGAACCCTCGCGCATCGAGCCGGGCACGGCGGCCAGCGCCTCCTCCGTCGCGACGATGACCACCGGCAGGGTCAGGAGCGCGAGCGTCAACGAGGCCCACAGAATGCCGCCGGTGCCGTAGGTCGGGCTGGGCAGCTTTTCGGCGAAGAAGAGTTCGTCAATGCCCCGGCCCACAAAGTAGCTGAAGAATCCGAGGCCGAACACGCCGAAGACGATGGAGGGCACGCCGGCGAGGTTGTTGACGGCGATGCGCACGGAGGAGATCAGCGGGCCGGCCTTCGCGTATTCCCGCAGGTACAGCGCCGCCAATACGCCGAAGGGAACCACCATCAGGCTCATGATGAGCGTCATGACGACGGTTCCGAAAATGGCGGGGAAGACGCCGCCTTCCATATTGGCCTCGCGGGGGTCGTCGAGCAGGAACTCGCGCCAGCGCGAGCCGTAGATCGCCAGCCGCTGCCGCCAGGTCAGTTGATTGGCGGGATAGGCGCGCACGATATCCGCCAGTTCGATGACTTTGTTCCGGCCATCCGCCGTCACCAACGCCAGGCGAAAGCGGGCGTTTTCGCGGTTGAGGTCGGCAATTTTCGAGCGCACGGCGAGGAACTCGGCCTCGGTTTCGCGATCCGTTTTCCCGTATTCGGCGCGCGCGAGCTCCAGGGCGGCGCGCGCGCGCGCCGCCGCCGGGCTTTCGGCGCCGGATTTCATCTCGATGCGCTCCAGCGCGATCTCGCGCCGCCGCAAGGCCAGCCGCGCCTTTTCTTTGCGGTGATTGATGCGCCCGGTGTCGTATTTTTCCAGCCGGCGCCGCTCTTCCCAGCGCCCGCGCACCGCGCCGTGATGCCGAAGGAATTGCGCCCACGCCGCGGCGGGGCCTTCCCAAATCTCGGCGACGGCGGCGACCGTGGCGTTGGGCGAGACCTCCTCCGGCGCGACCCAGCGGGGGCCGGCGACGAACCGGATCGTCCGCCCCGGCGCCTCGCCGAGTTCCGCGGCGATGCGGCGGGCGTGCTCCAGCCGCAGCCGCCGCCGTTCGGCGGGGTCGGACGTCTCCGCGAATTCGTCGGTGTAGTGCAGCAACTGGAAGGCGGTCGGCTCGCCGTAGAATCGGCCCCACGTCAGCCGCTCGATCACGAGGGCCCAGGGCGGCCGTTCCTCCTGGGCGATCTCAAAATCGCTGACCCACTGGAAATGCTCGCCGGTGAGCTCGTAGTTGCCGGTGCGGATCAGGCGCCGATGGGCCCACCCCTCGTTCGCGTCCAGTTCGGCCCGCGCGCGTTCGATCGCGGAGGGCGGCAGCGCCTCGATGACCGCCTCCGCGGGCTGAAAGCGGTCGTCTCGCGCGACTTCGCCGAGATAGACCGCGCCGCGATGCAAGGTCACGCGCGTGGCCGGCGTCGGCCACAGCGTTCCGATGCCCTGCCAAAAGACGAAACCGAGCAGGCCCAGCACCATGGCCAGCGCCAGGACGAGGCCGACGCCCATCAGCCACACCGCCGGCTCGCCGTGGGCGAGCAGCGCGGCGCTGTCGCGGCCGAGCCGCCCCCCGGGACGGCGCGGCGCGCCGCCGCCGGAATTGGTGGAGGATTCGCTCACAGTTTGAACGCCCTTTTACGAAAGCGCAGCCGAATGCTCTCCGCCGCGGTATTGAGCGCGAACGTCATCGCGAACAGCACGAGCGCGGTCAAAAACAAGGTGCGGTAATGCGTGCCGCCGGCGGGCGCCTCGGGCAGCTCGACCGCGATATTCGCGGCGAGGGTGCGAAAGCCGTTGAAGATGTTCATCTGGAGCACCGGCGTGTTGCCGGCGGCCATCAGCACGATCATGGTCTCGCCGACCGCGCGGCCCAGCCCGATCATCGCCGCGGAAAACAGGCCGCTCATCGCGGTGGGGATCACGATGCGGATCGCGGTCTGCCAGGGGGTCGCCCCGGCCCCCAGCGAGGCCGAGCGGAGGTGTTCGGGCACGGCGCTCAAGGCGTCTTCGCCGATGGTGTAGATGATCGGAATGATGGCGAAGCCCATGATGAAGCCGACGACCAATGCGTTGCGTTGAACATACGTGCCGAGGAAATGATAGGGCTCGGACCCTCGTGGATCGAAGCCCAGCCCGGTCAGGATGACGGCCGCCAGCGCGGTGAGGCCGAATGCGAGAACGGCCCCGAGGAGGAAGCGCGCCAAATCGGCGAGCGCCATTTGCGCGCGCGACCAGCGCGCCGTGAAGACCCGCAAAAACATGCCGCCGAAGAACGTGACGACAAAGCCCGCGACCAGGGCGCACAGCGGAAACAGCAGGAGAAACCAACCGCCGAACGCGTTGCCGATCTGTCCGTCGAGCCAGCGGTGCAGATTACCCGCGAAGAGCGCGCGCTCGACCCGCGGCCCCAATTTCCACGCCGCCCAGAAGCCGACCGGCAACGCCGCCGCCATCGCCGGCAGGCGGAAGCGCGCCAGCCGCAGCGACCAGCGCACCGGCAGCAGTTGCCATAGATAAGCGAACGCCAGGCCGGCCGCCGGCGCCGCGACGAACGCCGTGAGCACGCGCGGCACGCGGTACTCGATCCACGGCGCGATCACCAGCGCGGAAAGGAAGCCCAGCACCACGCTCGGCAGACTGGCCATCGTTTCGATGATCGGCTTCACGCGCATCTTCAGCCGCGGCGCCATGAACTCGCTGGTGTAGATCGCCGCGACGAGCGCGATCGGCAGACCGAACAGCATCGAATAGAAGGTCGCCTTCAGCGTGCTGAAAATCAGCGGAATCAGGCCGAATTTCGGCTCGAAGGAGTCCACCCCGGCCGAGGACTGCCACATATGGCGCGGTTCGGGAAAACCTTCGTACCAGACTTTGCGAAACAACGTGGCCAGGTTAATTTCCGGATGCCCCGGACGCACCGCCCAAATCCGGCAGCGATCCCCCGCCGTCGCGATCAGGCGATCGCCCCGGGCGGCGATGGCGACCGCGTCGACGGGCGCGCCGCCCCCGAAGCGGACCGACGCCATCGTTTGCGACGACGTGACGTGGTACAACGCGACGCGCCCGTCCGCGTAACCCGCCGCGAGCCAGCGCGCGCGCGCCGAGGGGTTCGCCGCCCGCACGGCGGATTCGCCCGCGAAGTCGCGGGTGCGCGCCAGCCGCAGACCGTCCGATCCCTTCTCGTCGGCCACGGTGAACCAGGCGCGCAAATGGCCGGCGGAGTCGCCGGAGATGAGCGTCGTGCGGCCCAGCAAAAAGCCCAGCGAGGTCAGACGGATGCCCGCGGCCTCGTCGGTCAACCGCAACTCCTGGGCGAAGCTCGGGCGCGCGGTGTCGCGCGTGTCGTAGCGCCGGAGATAACCGTCCTCCCACGCGACGAACATCTGGTCGCCCAACCGCGACACCAGCAGGCGGCTGGGGGCGCCGTGTTCCGGCGCAGGGACGTAGGGGACATCGGTGCGGCGGGCCGTGGGCGTGGCCTCGCCCGTCAGAAAATTACGCACCTCCACCACATTATTGATGGTGAGGGTCTCGCCGGCGAGCGCAGCCACCACCGAGCCGTCGGAGCGAACCGTATGCCCGACCAGGCGCACGGCGTCGCGTCCGACTTCGAGCGGGCCATGGAGGGAGACGGCGAACGTGTGGCGGCGGAACTGACCCGGCTGGGTGTGGAAATAGAGGGCGTCCTCGTGGAACTCGCGCGCGCCCACCGGGATGGAGCGAATCGGCTCGGGGGCCTGGTTTTCGCCGATAAACTCGACCTGGACGGCGGCCTCGCCCAGCCGCACCGTGCCGTCGGCGAAACCGACGCAGAAATCGGCGCCTTCGGGATTGAAGCTCCAGGCGGTGGGCGCCGCGTCGCCGAAGGGTCGCCGCGGCTCGCCGAGCGAGCGGCCGCTGTCGCACTCGAACGCGACAAATGAACCGTCTTCCAACGCCATCCAGCCGATCGCGCCATATTCGTCCACATCGAACCGCGCGATCGCGCGCCCGCCGCGGTCGAACTCGATCCGCGAACCGCCGGCCTCCGCGATCCGAGAAGGCAAAAAGAGCGGAACGGCGACGATGACCAGAAACACGCAGACCGTGGCGACGGCGACGATCGTGCTGACGCCGCCGAAGGAGATGAGGCCCCGCGCCAGGCGATCCACCACCTTGACGATCGGACGGGTGCGGCGATCGCGGACACGCCCGGTATACGATTGGGGTGAGGGTTCTTCCATGCTGTTCTTCGGGGTATGCCGCCTTCCGGCGGCGCGCCCCCGGGCGCCGGGATCGGACCGACGCCCCGCGCAGGGCCGGCGTTTCGGGCGATCTTATTTCGCCGCGAGGTACGCTTCAATGGTTTCGATATCGGTGGATTTCAAGGTGAGGCCGTCGGGTCCCGCCTTGGGCCGAATCACGACCTTCGCCGGCTCGCCTTTTTCGAGAAACTCGGCGAGCTCCTTGGATTCGGCGCGGAAGACCCACAGCCGTCCGTGCTTGTCGAGGATCGTCGTGAAGCCGGGGCGGTCGTATTTGCCGGCGGTCTTCACGGCCTCCTTCGCCTCCGCGGCGGGCGCCTCGGGGGTTTGCGGGGCCGACGGCAGGGTTGCTACAGCGACGCCGGCGGCGGCGAGGAACAACGCGGCCAGCGCGGGCCGCGCGATGCGAATAGCCTGGGATTTCATGGCGTTTTTTCCTTTCCGAACGGTTCAGAAGTTGGCTTCGATGCCCAACGCCTTCAGCGTTTCGCGCGCGATGCCGGCGTCCACGGGGAAGTAGCCGTCGCGGACGACGTCTTCCTGGCCCTGACGGCTGAAGATGTAGCGCACGAATTCGCGGCGGAGCGGGTCGAGCGCCTCGCCGGGCTTGGCGTTGACGTACACGTAGAGGAAGCGCGCCAGCGGGTAGTTGCCGCTGTAGGCGTTCTCGGCGTTCGCCTCAAAGAAGGGGCTGTTCGCGTCGCGCGCGATCGGAACGGGGCGCACATCGGCGGTGCGATAGCCGATGCCGCTGTAGCCGACGCCCGCCAGCTCGCTGGCCACGCCCTGCACGACGGACGAGCTGCCCGGCTGCTCCTTCACGGCGTCTTTGAAGTCGCCGCCGAAGAGCGCGTGATCCTTGAAGAAGCCGTAGGTGCCGGAGGCGGCGTTGCGGCCGTAGAGGCTGATCGGTCGGTTCGCCCAGGCGCCCTTCAGGCCGGCGTCGCCCCAGGTGCGGATGTCCGAGCCGTAACCGCCGCGGCGGGTCGAGCTGAAGATCGCATCCACCTGCTGCAGCGTGAGGCCCTCGATCGGATTGTCCTTGTTGACGTACACCGCCAACACGTCAATGCCGGTGCGCAGCACGGTCGGTTTGTAGCCGTACCGCTTCTCGAAGTCCTCCATCTCCTTCGCCTTCATCGTCCGACTCATCGGCCCGAAATGCGCGGTGCCGGCGATCAGCGCGGGCGGCGCGGTGGAGGAACCCTTGCCCTCGATCTCGATCTGGACGTTGGGGTACATGGCGAGGAAGCCCTCGGCCCACAACGTCATCAGGTTGTTCATCGTATCCGATCCGACGCTCTTGAGATTGCCGGAGATTCCCTGAACGGGCTGGTACTCCGGCAGCTTCGGATCCACTTTGACCTGACCTCGCGCGCCGGCCGCCGCCAGCGCCGCCGCCAATGTGACGGCCATCTTCGTACGCATACCTCTGTCCTTTCCGGGGATCAACCCCTTGTCCGCCCCGTCCGCCGCCGTTCTCCTTCGGGCCGCGTCCCTACGGACGGCGCAAAAGACCGGGTCAATTTACGCGGAGCGTATTGCCGAATTATTTGCTTTCGGTTAGCAAATGATGAGCGTGGCGGGGCCCGCCGCGCCGCGAAAGATTCACCGCGGAGACGCAGAGAACGCAGAGGTCCGACTTCAGTGCGTCAGCGCTGTAGCTCCGGCGCTCCGCCGCCGGAGAAGTCGGAGGTCAGAGGTCGGAGGTCGGAGGTCGGCGCGTCAGCGCTGTAGCTCCGGCGCTCTGTCGCCGGAGGAGTCCGAGGTCGGAGGTCGGCGCGAGAACGCCCGTAGGGCGCGAGCTTGCTCGCGCCGCAGAGGTCAGAGGTCCGAAATCGGTGCTGTAGCTCCGACGCTCCGCCGCCGGAGAGATCAGAGGTCGAAACTCGGCGCAGATCCCGTAGGGCTCGAGCTTGCTCGAGCCGCCCGCGGCCCGGCCGTCGGCCGGGCCCTACCGTTCTCCGGGTGATGAAACCCGGGATCAGAATTCGGCCGGCGGCGGAGTTCCGGGGGCGGGCGGCGGATCAATAGACACGGCTTTCTCTCGC
>CALGXT010000135.1 GCA_937935255.1 uncultured bacterium
CGGTCATCGCGAAATCGCGCACGACGGCGTCGGGTTCGATCGGGAAGAAATACTCGCCCTCGATGCGCTGGGGGTTCGGGTTGTAGAACACCGCCTCGACGGCGACGCGGGCGGCGGGGCCTTCCGCGGCGATATCGGCGCGGTGGCTGCGCGTTTCCATCGGCTCGACGCGCGGCGGCGGTTCGGGGCGCGGCATCGGCGGATGCGGCGGCCACGGGGGAGGCCAAGGCGGCGGAATGATGATGCGGCAGGCGTGAACGGCGATGGCCGGCCAAAACAGCGGCGCAATGAGCTTCCAAGAGCGCATGGGCTTTCTCCGCGTTGGTATCCGCTTTGAAAGACGCTTCGCGCCCGCCGTTTGTTTAGCGTCCGGCGGCAATATCGGAACCGCGCATTTGTTGCCCGGTTTTACCGCCGATATTCGCATTGTGCCGAGCCTCAGCCCTGTGCTAATGGAGGGCGGATAGACGCAGGGTATCGTGATCAACGGCGCCTTATTCGGGTTTTACGCGCTGGTTCTAATCGGGCTGTTTCTCGCCGCGCGGACGGCGGCCGACGCCGCCCGGCGAGCAGGGCGGCCGCCGTTCATTACCGCCGCGCTGGCGGTCGCGACAATCGTTTATATTTCCTGTACGACGCCGGGGTGGCTCGGTTTTTTCAAAACTTCGGTCGTCTGGAGCCTGTGTTTTTCGCTTTGTGTGGCGCTTATCGCGGTTTTGCCCCGGCGAGGGACCGGCGGTGCGATTCCGGCATCTCCATCGGATCCGTTCCTCGCCTCTTTTACCGCGCAAGACCTCGCGCTGATCGTTACGGGGATTCTTTTCTGCCCGCCTTTCTGGCGGTATTTCCTGCTGTTGTTACCAACTCGGCTTTTAGCTCCGGGCCTTCCGCTCGACTGGGATACGGTTTCGTACCACTTGCCGGCCTTTGTGGAATTCCTCCAAAACGGCACGCTCTGGTCGTTCGAAGGCCCTTATCAAAGCTACCACTATGGTTTTGAGCTGCTGGGAAATTTTCTCTCCCACCCGTTTCACACCCATTGGGGGTTGATTGTCGCGGACGGTTTTTCCGCGATCATATTGATCGCCGGATTATATCAGACCATTGCCGCGGCAGCGCCATCCCTCTGCCGATGTCCCGACCGTCGAACCGTTTTCACGATCGGCGCGAGTTTCGCGGCGGTGGGAATAGTCGGATGGTTCAATTTTCGGACGATCGGACAGATCGGCAAGAACGACATTTTTCTGGCGGCCGTTCTTTTTGCGGCTCTAGGATTCATCCTTCGGGCCGCGAACCGCGCGCCCCACGAACCGCGGGCCCGGCGGGGAGATTTGGCGCTGGCCGCCGCGGCCTCGGGCCTCGCTCTTGGAACGAAGCCGACCGCATTGGGCTTCATGCCCTTCTTTCTGGCGGCCGCCGCCGTCTCGGATGCGCGACGGAGCGCGGCCGCTCTGGGCCGATTCGGGGCGGTCGTCTTCGCGCTGGGCGGCGGTTGGTTGATCCGTAATCTCGTCGAGTTCGGGCGGCTTTCGCCGACGGGAAACCCGTGGCGCCTTTCCATTTTCGAGAATTTAGCAAGGCTGGAGTTCTACCGCTTCCATCGCTGGAGCTTCTTTTTTATCCTGGCCTGGCTCGCATCGCCCGTCGGTTTTTACTTATGCCGTTCCGCCCGGCGCCGGGGGCGAGAAATACGACCGCTTTTTTTGTTGATCGCGTTTCATGCCTGTGCCGGAGCGGTTTACATTTTCACGCCGTATGTCGTGTTCCCCGACTACTGGATTTTGCGGCTCGGTCTCCCCTTTTTCGCGGCCTCTGCCGTCTTGTTCGGGCTGTTCGCCGCCGAGATGGCCGACCAGGCGTCCGGCGGCGTCCGGCGCGGCGACGGACGGATTCCTTTCCCGCTCACCCGCACGATGCCCGTGGAACGCCTCGCGCGGGCGTGGCGGCGAGAGTGGATGCGTTATGCCCGACCGATCAAGCGCGGATGGGCCGTGGGGCTGTTCGCGATGATGTGGGCGCTTCCGCTATACTGGCACTGGCGTCGGCCCGCGGGGCTGCCGGGCTATGAAGAAGTGAAAGGGCGGCGCCGCACCGAGATCTATGCCTGGATTCAAGCCCTTCCAGCCCCCGCGCGCATCTACGCCGCCGGACTCCGACCCTATGGTTTGTATGGTCTGGAATGGCGGAACAAGGTTTTTTACGACCTCGGCAGCCACGGTCTCCATCCGCTCGAAGCGGGGATCGCGCGCATCGCCGCGGTGACGGCCCAATTCAATCCCGATTTTATCGTTATCTCGGCGGACCCCCATCCCCATCGTTCCGAAGTCGAAAAACCCGAAGTGGTCGCCTGGCTCCGCGAGAAGCGCGCATGGTTCACCGAGCGATTCTCGGATGACACCGTCTCCGTTTTTGGAGTCGGGCCAGAGGCCGCCGATGCGCTCCGTCCCATGATTCCGGACGGATATATCGCCCGTCCGCGCGGTTGATCGCCACCCGCAGGGGAAGGCGGGAGCGCCCCCTCCGTTACGCCAGCACCCGCCGCAAGGTTCGCTGAAGTTCCTCGGAGGTGAAGGGTTTCTGGATGAAGCCGGCCGCGCCCCGCAGCGAGGGCCGCGCCACGAGGTCTTCCGCATCGTAGCCGCTGGCGATGACGACACGCGCGTCCGGGTTGAGATCGCGAAGGCGGGCCAAAACCTCCTCGCCGCTCATGCCCGGCATACTCAAATCCACCACCGCGCAAACGATCTCCGCGGCGCGCTCGGCGTACATGCGGACCGCCGTCGGACCGTCTTCCGCCGTCAAAACGGCGAAACCCATATGCTGCAGAAGGCGCGCGCCGACCGCGCGCAATGGCGCCTCGTCATCCGCGAGCAAAATCGTTCCGCTACCGCGCCACGGCGAGTGGGCCGCGGACGCCGAGGACGCCTCCGAAGGCGGCGACCGCGTCCCCGCGGAGGGAAGAATAACGATAAATTGCGCGCCCTCACCCGGACGGCTCCGCAGTTTGAGCGCGCCGCCGTGACTGCGGATGATGCCCATGACCGCCGAAAGTCCCAGCCCGCGGCCCTCGTACTTCGTCGTGAAGAATGGATCGAAAATCCGCTTTTGCGTCGCCTCATCCATGCCGCAGCCGTTGTCCTCCACCTTCACGGCCACATAATCGCCCGCCGGCAGATTCTCCGCGAACAAGGCGTCCTCCAAATCATGAGCGTCGCAATGCAACGGATAGGCGGAGACTCGAATCTCTCCGCCGCGGTCGCCCAGCGCCTCTGCGGCGTTGATCACGAGATTCATGACGACTTGTCGGATCTGGGAAGCATCGCCCAAGGCCGCCGCAGTCGGATGCAAATCGAGTTTCAGGACGGCGCCGACGGGCAGCGCGGTTTTCAATAGTTGCGCGATTTCCGTGATCAGCGGATTGAGCGCCACCGCGCCCTTCTCGATGTGCCCGCGGCCCGCATAGGCCAGCATCTGGCGACACAGGTCCGCCGCCCTTCGAGCCGCCGTTTGAATTTCCGCCAAGTGTTCGGTCAGCGCATCCGCTTCGCGCATCGCATGGCTCGCGAGTTCGGCGTTGCCGAGGATGGTCATCAGGTAATTATTGAAATCGTGGGCGATTCCACCGGCAAGCAACCCCAGGCTCTCAAGCCGCTGGGATTCCATCATCTTGCTTTCCATCCGCCGGCGCTCCTCCTCCATTCGTTTTTTCTGGGCGATATCCTCCAGGATCACCGCGAATTGGGCAGGCGCCGTGCGATAGGCGTAGATGCTGAAATCGCGGTTCAAGACCTCGCTGCGGCGCTCGATCCTCAACGGCTCGCCGGTGCGAACGACCTCGCCGAAGAGTCGAATCCAATCGCGCTCGATTCGGGGCAATGCTTGAAGCAGCGTGCGTCCGACCAGATCGGCGGCGCGCAAACCGGTCAGGCGTTCAAACGCCGGATTGACTTCCAGGAAACGATAATCGCAGGGGCGGCCTTCGGCATCGTAGAGCATCTCATGCAACGCGAATCCATCCGGCATTCGGCTGAAGAGCTGGCGATAGCGCTCCTCGCTCAAGCGCAGCTCCCGCTCACGGTTCCGCAGCGCGACGGTGCGAGATCGCACCTCCCGCTCCAAACGAGCGCCGCGTTCCCGGGCCAGTCCAACGGAGACCGTGATGGCCAGACAGGTCAGCAATCCGGCGAGGTGTCGGATGCCGTGAACGCGGACGGGATAGTGCGACGCGAACGCGGAGGTCGGATCCAATTGCAGGCCCCAGAGTCTTCCAAAGGCATGCAACGGACGCCGCGCGGAGACTGCTAGCCCCGGCTCGGCGTCGCCGCCCGTCTTCGCCGCGGGTCCGGCCGTTTCCACCCCGTCGTCCCAAAGCGCCTCCATTTTGATGTTCAATAGCGGTACGCCCGAGGCGGTGGCCGTCGCCTGCCCGAACAACTCCTCCCAACGGACTCGCACGGCCACCATGCCCTCGGCGCTCCACCGCCAGACGTTTTGGTCCACCGGTCGCGACACCGGCTGAAGAACCCAGATATGCCGGCCGCTCCCATCGGCATCGGCGATCGGCCACGCGGCCAGCGCGCGACCGGACGCCCATGCTTCGTCCAAGACCCTCCGAAGCGCTTCCGGCGCGCTTTCAAAGTCGGCCTCCAACGCGCCCTTTGCGGACGCGGCCTCCGGCTCGCGAGACGCGGTGTAAAGTCCAGGGTACACCACGCCGGCATCGGTTTGAAAAGGGGGAACGCCGATGGAATCGTCGGGCGCCATCGTTTCGCCGATTTCCCTGGCGAACTCGGGCCATTCGTTCACGGAAAAACGGGGTCGCCATTCCACAGTCTCCACCGCGACTCGCCGCAGGAATGCCCCGGCGAAGGTTTCGAACTCCGCGCGGTTCACTTCCTCGCTGCTTTCGAAAAAGCTCGCCGCCGCCGCCAAAAAAAGCTCCACGCCGCGAGTCTTTTCCTGAATATTCAGCAACGCCTGTCGGCGCAAGTCGGCCAGCAGACGGTCCCGCTCGCGCCGATCGCCGAAAGACAGATAAATATTGGCAGTCAACGCCAGAAGGAGCATTCCCAAACCGACCGCGACCGTTTCGATGTGCCGGAAGGCCGCCTGGCGGCGTTCAAACCCCCGCTCCCGCCAACGGCGCAACCCGATCGTTCCGATTGTCAGCGCCGACAGCGTCGCCGAGCAAAACAAAATCCAGCCCCGGACCCTCCCGGCCATCGAACGGAACTCGGACGGTTCCATCAGCGCCCACAAACCGCAGGAACAAACTCGATCGGAGGATTGCCGCAACGGTTCGAATGCCGCGATCGCGTCCGTGGTCCTCTCGGGACCGCCGGCCGCGCCCTCGCCAAACCATTGCAATGACGAAAGACCGGCGTATCGCGCATAGCGCTGCAAAAAAATGTTCGCGGCCTCCGCGTCCAGAATCGGACGGCACGCTCCATCGGCGCCGATCTCGGAAACCAGCAAGGGAGAGAACGCGCGCGACGCCGAGGCGACCGACTCCCGCACGGCGAGCGCCGCATCCCTTCCTAATTCCGCGACCCACAATCGAGCTGCAATCCAACCGCCGACCGCGATGGCCGCCACGATGAGGATCGCGTTTCGCCATTCCCCCCGCCGACGAACGCCATCCGATTCGGGGTTGCTCGGAGCCGGCGTTCGTGCGCCCGTACCGTGCGTGACACCCTCCATGCTTCGATCCTGAATCTGATCACAAACTGCGACGGATTATTGTCCACCTCACCGCTGCGCTGGAAAAACTAATCCGGATATGGCGTGCGGTCAAATCCGACCCGTGCGCGACCATCCGCGCGCACCTCGCCGCGGCGCCGGCCGACGCCCCCGTCGGCCCGTTGAGCGAGGCCTCGCACTGTGAATGTGGGCCGACGCGAAGCCACAGTGGCGGGGATTCGGCGGGGCCGGCGGGGACCGGAGCGGATAGCGCGAAAGAGAGCGGTCGGAAACTATGTTGGTCTTCCTCCGACGGAGCGATCCGCCGACAATTTACGCACGAATCCGGCGGCGCCGTCCATTTCCACCCGGTCGCCGTCGCGCAACGCCGCGGTCAGACCTTCGATGCCGACGATCGCGGGCTTGCCCATCTCTCGGGCGACGATCGCCGAGTGGCTCAGTACGCTGCCGCGTTCGATGAGGAGTCCCGATACGGAGGGGTACAGCGGTATCCAGCCCGGATCGGTTTTTTCCGCGACGAGGATTTCACCGTTCAAGCGCAGATCGTCCGCGGGCGAGCGGATCACGCGCACGGGGCCCCGCACGACGCCGCCGCAACAGGGCGTGCCGCGCAGGATATCCGCCCCCGCGCCAATCCCGCGCGTTTCGGCGGGCGCGGGCGGAGGATTCCACGGGACGCTGCCGTCCGAATTGAGCGGGCCGCGCGTTTCGAAGCGGTTCGGCGGCGTCGGCCCCTTGCGGTATTCCTCAAACTCGGTCTTTCGCGCTGCCGCGACCGCTGAGAGCCGGGCCGCATCGCCGCCCTGCTCGAAAAAGTCGAATATCTCGTTCACCGTCAAATAGAAAACATCGTCGGCCTTCGCCAGCGCGCCGGCGCTTTCCAGGCGCGCGCCGAGCGCGAGAAAGATGCGCCGCACGAGGCTGAAGGCGCGCGTGCGCGCCATGCGTTGATTCTCCCGGTTGCGCACATGGCGGCGGGTTTCCCGCAGAACCCATCGAAAAACCGTGATCCGCCGCGGCCCCCACCCCCAGCGCGCGCGGCCCAGCCGCTCCGCCGCGCGCGCCTCCGCCGCTTCGCGCGCCGCACGCTGCCGCCGGGCCATCGTCTCCGGATCGGGCGGATCGGAGGCGCCGACATAATTTTTCAGCGCCGAAAACAGGAAGGACGGGTCTTCCCGCGGTTTTGGCGCTTCCAGTTTCAATTCATTCATGCCGCGGTCGCCGAATTGCTCCAGGTAGCGCTCGAAGGCGTCCCGCGCCGACGGCGGCAGGGCGCCCGCGCGCCAATTCGCGGCCAGCATCTCGGCGCTCTGAGTCCGAAACCGTTCGCGCGCCGCGGGATCGGCGCGGACGCTCCGCGCGATTTCCATCAGCGCAATAGCCGCTTGCGCGGATTCGATCTGCTCATCGCCGCACAGCAGATCGTTTTGCAACGCGCCTTCGGGGTCCACCCCCCACCCCACGATGATTTTGCGCAAGACGCCATAGAAAATCATCGCGTAGAAATCGCTCAGAATCGGCGGCTTCCAGCGGCGTAAAATCCGCTCCTCCATTTCCCGATACAGGGCCATCAACTCCGCCGGCGACATCCGTTCGATCGGCAGCGCGGAGAACCGCGCGTGACGCCGATGGAATTCCGCCAAAAAACGGCGCATACGGCCGTCCACGGCAAGGAAGTTCACGACGATGCGCATCGCTACGCCGATCAACCGGGGCAATTCCACAAAATAGCGCCGTACGAACGAGAGCCTGGTCTCCCGCTCGGCGTGGTCGTCGCGGAGCCGCTCGCGCACGCCCATCATGTTTTCCATGAATTCGCGGTTGTAGGCGTAGCCCGGGAAGAATCGGAGCAGCGCGTACCAGTTCAGCAGGTTGTAATAGACACAGCCGCGCGCCAGCCCCAGCAGGTGGTCGAAAAGGTCGGCGTTCGCCCGCCGCACGCGCGGCGGCACTCCCATCGCGGCGAGGAATTGATCGTAGACCGCGGCATAGGCGCGGCGGATAAAGGAGAAGGTCAGCGGCGTGGTGACCCCGGCATAGCTTTCCACGATGTTGCTGTTGTCCCAGATACGCCGCTCCCCGCCGCTCGGCGCCGGCGGCAGCGTGGTGATGGGGCGCGCCTGAAGGATGAAGAGGCGTTCGTCCGCGACCGCGAATTCGATATCCTGCGGCGCGCCGAACGCGCGCTCGATCTCCACGGCCGCGGCGCGCAAGGCGTCCAGCGCGCGCTGTTCCAGACAGGGCCGCTCGGCGAGGTCGGGCGGCACGTCTTCGACGCGCGTGCCCGCGCCGCGCGCCGCGTCGAAAACGCAGCGGCGGTCTTTCCGGCGAATTTCCGCCGAGACAGCGCCGCCCGCTTTCGGAAGCCGCCAGGTGTCCGTCGTAAAAGCGCCTTGCACGACGCCCTCGCCCAATCCCCAGGCGGCATTGACGACGATGACCCCGCGATCGCCGCTGACGGGGTCGGCGGTGAACGCGACGCCCGCGGCCCGGGCGGGAACCATGCGCTGGACGACGACGGCGACCGCGACCGCGACCGGCGAAAGTCCGCGCTCTCGGCGATACGCGACGGCGCGATCCGAAAACGCCGAGGCCCAACAACGGCGCACCGCGTCGCCGACCGCGTCCCGCCCGCGCACATACAAAAAGCTGTCGAGTTGGCCCGCGCAGGAAAAGGACGCGGAGTCCTCGCCGACCGCGGAAGAGCGCACGGCGAGGAAATCATCCGACGCGAAGCGGTCGCGGCACGCCTCCGCCAAGGCGCGGCGCACGGACCGGGGCAACGGCGTCTCTGCGATGAGCGCGCGGATTTGCGCGGCGGCCTCGGCGGGCGCCCGCTCCCGGCGCGCCAATTCGGCCGCGAGCGCCGGCGATATCGAGGAAGATCGGATGTGCTCGCGGTACGCTTCGGCCGTCAGCGCGAACCACGGCGGAACGGCGATGCCCGGCAGCGCGGCCAGACGCGCGAGGTTCGCCGCCTTGCCGCCGAGACGCGCGGCGTCCGCGGCCCCTCCGCGCCGCGCTTTTTCAGGTATGAAAATAAGAGCGCTCATCGTCCCGCCGCCGTCAGGTTCCGCCGCCCAGCCTCAACCCGTATTTCGCGATCAGAAAGCCCGCCAGACAGAAGTCGAACGATACGATATGGAGCGACGCGAAGACTTCCACCAGGCGCGCCGTTCGACGGCTGGGGGCGAGGCGGAACCGCGCCACGCCGAGCGAACCGAGCGCGAGCAACGCCAGCAACAGCGCGAAAAACAGGCGCGGAAGCCCGAGCCGAAGCCCGACGATCGCCGTGCAAAGCGTCGCGCCGGACATCACGGCGAGGACGAGATAGGCCGCGCCGAACGGTCCGATCCGTTTCGAGTAGCTGTCCACCATCTCATGTTCGTCCTCGGGCATTCGAATTTTGCGGGCGAATTCGAAGGTGAATGCGACGAACACGCCGTTCAGCGCGTAGACGACATAGAGTCCATCCGTTTCCCAAAGCCATCGTCCGGTGGTCACGCTCCAAATGAGCAAATCGAAACCGAACATGATGGTCGTGTGGGTGATCGCGTAGAGGAACACGCGCGGGCGCAGCCAGTCGCGGACGAAATACTCCTTGTACATCAGGATAGACCAGCCCAGGACGACCAGCCATGTCAGAACGGCGGCGGGGCCGGCGATCGCCGCGATGACCGCCTCCGCGCCGATGGCGGCGAGGCCCAGCCGCCACAACTCGCCATAGGTGAATACGCCGCGCGTCAGGATGCGGTTGGGATAGGCGGCCACATCCGCCTCGCGGTCTTTGTGGTCGTCGAACACGCGGAGGTGGAAGAACAGGCACAGCAGCATGAAGAAATTGAGCGCGGAGGCGGCGTCGTACATCATCGGCCCGCCGTCGCGCGTGACCGCCTGCGCGAGAAACTGATTCGCGCTAAAATAGGAAAAGATCAGCGCGCCATGGCGCAGCAGCGGGAACCGCTCGCGCAGATAGAGCCGCAGCCGCGCGGCATAAGACAACCGGCGCAGGCGTTCGAAGACAGCGTCGTCGAGCGGCGCTCCGCGGCGATGCGGATCGTAGGCGCCTTTCGTTTGCGCGGCGTTTTTTTCCCGCGTGTCCGCGCCGGCCGGGTCGCGCGCCGGCCGTCGGTTTTCCAAGCCTTGGAAATCGCGGGGCGTTTCTTTTCCAAACCTTGGAAATTTCATCGCCCGACTTCCCCGTTGGAATGCAACCATTTTCCCAAACGGCGCCGATCCAACTTGGTATTGTGCCGCGGATCGGTGGGCAGGCGCTTCAACCGCCGCAGACGCTCCAGCGGCCAACCGCGCTCCGCGCATAACGCCCGCAAAGCGCGCTCGACCTCCTCGGCCGGCCGCGGTTCGTCCGGCGCGGGAGTCCAGGCCACGCGCAACGCCGCGGCCCCGTCCGTCGCGCGCACCGCCGCCGCCGCGCGCTCCACGCCCGGCGTCGTCTCCAGCGCCGCCTCGACGGCGCCGAGCGGCGTCGTATTCATCGCCGGCTCTCCCGCCCGTCCCAGCAGCCACAGCCGGCCCTGCGCATCGCGCCGCGCCCAATCGCCGGTGCGATGCCAGACGACGCCGTCGCCGTCGCGATGTTTATCGCGCCGATTCGCCTCGGGATCGTCCGCGTATTCCCGGCACACATGCGCGCCGGCCACCCAAACCTCGCCCGGCTCGGGGCCGGACACCTCCGCCGGCGGAGCGGTCTCCGTTTTGGAGGGCGCGCATATTTTCACGCGAATAGACGGCGCCGGCGACCCCACGCAGCGTCCGGCGCCCCGCGGGGTATCGGCGCACAGCCGTTCCAGCGCCGTCGCCGCGGCAATGTCCGAAATCGGCTCCGCCTCCGTCGAACCGTAGACGACGCGCGCCGCCGCCTGCGGAAACATTCGCGCGATGCGCTTGAGCGTACGCGCGCCGACGGGGCCACCGCCGGTGAAGACGCCGCGCACGCCGGCGCAGGCCCGCGCGCCGCGGCCGTCGGAGAGCGCGTACGCGTCGAAAAAAGCCGGCGAAGCGATCACCGTTGTCACGCCGCTGTCTTCTAAAAAGGCCGACAGTTCCGACGCGCGAAAGCGCGCGGGACCGCGAAAACCGGGCGGCGGCAACGCGGCCGTGCGCCCGCCCGCCAGGGTATTGAGCGCGAAGATCGGGAAGTGGCTGAACTCCACGTCGTGTTCGCCGCTCCGCAAAACGGCCTCAAGCGCGGCGTGCTGGGCGGCGAGGAAACCGTGCGTGCGCCGCGCGCCTTTGGGTCGGCCCGTCGTGCCGCTCGTGAAGGTGATCAGCGCGTCGTCGTCCGAGGCTCGTTCCGCAAGGGGCGACGGCGCGCGCGGCGCAGCGCGCGCGACGGCCTCCAAATCGAGATGCGGACCGAAGAAGCGCCCTCGGCGCGCGGCCGCGCGCAGCGGAATCCGGCGCAGCGGCGCGCGCCGCCACAACAGCGCGAACGCCATCGGCGTTGCGATCAGCGCGCGCGGGGCAACCGTCTCGCAAACCGCCTCGATCTGCGCGCTCGTGAACCAGGGATCAAGAAACACCGCGACCGCGCCGATCCGCCAAAGCGAGAGCAGAATCCAATACAACTCGAGCGACATCGGCGCATAGACCAGCGCGCGGTCCCCCACGCCCAAACCCTTCGCCCGCCAGCCCGCCGCCAGCGCCTCGACCCGTTCCGCCAGTTCGCCGTACGTCCAACGCTCCCGGCGCCGGCCGGAAAATCCGATGAGCGCGACGCGCCGCGGGTCGCGGGCGGCATTCCGATCCAGGCGCTGCACGATATTCGCGTTCGAGCTCACGCGAACGACTCGATCGGCTTCGCCGCTCCCCCCTTCCGCGGTCATCGCCGCGTCACGGAGAATCGGTAAATGGCGCTCCAGGTTTTCGAAGCGCCCGGCGCCAATCGGATGCGGACGAACGGTTCCGGGCATACGGCGCGGGCTTGCGCGTACACATTCATCTTCTCGATCGGTTGATCGCCGCTGATTTCGATCGCGACCCCCTCGGCTTCGTGGGCGACGCGAATCCGATGCCGCGCCGCGTCGTCCACGCCGCCCAGGCTCATCCACCGCGAGCGATTGTTTTCCAGCGGCCGCAGAAAGCGGAGCCGCTCGCCCTCCAGCCGCACATCCTCGTGGCGATTTTCCGGCGCGAGCCACGCCGGGGCGTACCCCAAGGTCGCCGTCCATTCCGGCCCGACGATTTCGACGTTTTCGAAAACGCAGAAGTTATGGTGGTACTGCAGCGTCTCCAAGGGGCGCTCGCCCTCGTTGACCAGCGTGTAGGTCAGCGTGAACTCCGGCTCGACGGGGTGCAGATGGACGGTCTTGGCGAGGCGATAGGCGAAACCGATGTCGGTTTTCAGTCGGTGGGTGTAGCGCGCGGAGCCCGGATGGATTTCGAGATCCCAGGCGCCCGCATCTGACATCGGATATTCCGTCCAAAATTGATAGGGTTTCGGACCGGAGCGGCGCAACGCGCCCACGCCGATTTTGATGAAGACGCCGCCCTCGGGATCGGCCTCCGCATAGCCCGGCGGGTTTTCGATATCGAATTCGTCCGCCGGCCCTGAAATATCGTCGTGGGCGCCGCGCGGCACATCCGCCTTCCACCGCCCGAAAAACCGGCGTCCGTCGGCGACGACCTCGGCGACGACGCCGCCCCGATTGAACCGCTGCCCCGTATAGAGCGCGCGCTCGCCGTCGGGGTAGCCCAACCGCACGGTCATGCGCGCGTTTTCCAAAACGAACCGCGGCGGCGCGCCGTTATGCTCCGCTCCGCCCGGCGCCCTGGCGGTCGGCGCATCCGCCGCGGCATTCGCGGCGCCGCCCGCCAGGGCGAGCGCGCCGAATACAGCGATACCGCATCGAGACATTCCCATCGGATCCTCCTGGTTGGGGGCGATCATTCGTCAATTTTCTTTTCACCGGCGCGCGCCTCCCCGCGGCGCAGCGAATCCCAAAGCCACTGCGCGGAGTGGCGGGCGAGCCGTCCGGTTCCATCCCGGATTTGATGCCGGCAGCTCGTACCGTCGGCGCAGATTAGCGCATCCGGCGCGGCGCGAATAGCGGGAAACAGGACGGTTTCCCCGATTTGGAGGGACAACGCATAGTGCTCGCGCTCATATCCGAAAGCGCCCGCCATGCCGCAACACGCCGTCGGCAGGTCGCGCAACGCCAGGCCGGGAATCCGCGACAAGGCGGCGCGAAGCGCGTTGGGCGCGCCGAGCGCCTTTTGATGACAGTGGCCATGGATCAACAGGGTCGCGCTCGAAAGCGGCGCGAAGCGGAGATGCGCGAGTCGTCCGTCGGCGTCCCGCTCCGCGACCCATTCGGGAAACAGGCGCACGGCGTCGCGCACGCGCCGCGCCGCGGGACGCCAGGCTTCGGGAACGAGATCGGGCGCCTCGTCGCGAAAACCCAGCGCCGCCGAAGGTTCCAGCCCGACGATCGCCAGCCCTTGTTCGGCGGCCGGCGCAAGCGTCTCGATCGCCCGCGCCATACGCGCCCGCGCCTCATCCAAAAAACCCTTCGAAATCAGCGCGCGCGCGGAATCCAGTCCGCAACACGCCCGCACGCGCCAGCCCGCCCGCTCCAGAAATTCCACGGCGGCCTGCCCGATCTCCGGCTCCAGAAATTCGACGAATTCATCCACGAGCAACGCCGCCTCTCCCGCGCGGCCGGCGCCGGGCGCCGGGCGATGCCGCCGGAACCAGGCGGAGAAGCGCTGCCGCGCGAACGGCGGCAACTCGCGCTCGGGCGCGAGGCCGGCGGCGCGCTTGACGACGCGGAGATTCGCGATGCGCGAGGCCAGTCCCGGCGCCCAGGCCGCCCAACGCGCGAATCGGGCGTAGTGCGCGAAGAGGCGCGATCGCATCGAATCCCCGCACGCCTGCCGACGGCGGTACAGCGCTTCCGCCTTCATGCGGGCCATATCCACGCTCGAAGGGCATTCGGTCGCGCACGCCTTGCAGGAAAGACAGCGATCCAACACCGCCCACAATTCGGGGCGGGTCCAGGCGCTTTCGGCGTCCGGCGCCGTCAGCAGTTGCCGCAGCACGTTGGCGCGCCCGCGGGTGGAATCCGCTTCCTCCCGCGTGGCCATGTAGGTGGGGCACATCCCGCCGCGGCCCGGGCTCTGCCGGCAGAATCCCGCGCCGTTACAGGCCTCCACGGCGCGCAGGAATCCCTGTGTGCGCGACCAATCGAAAACCGTCGCCGGCTCCCGCGCCGCGTAGTCCGGACCCGCCCGCAATTGAACATCGGGCGCGACCGGACGAACGATTTTTCCGGGATTCAAGATGCCGCGGGGATCGAAGGCGTCCTTGACGCGCTCGAATGCCTCGACCGTTGCCGTCGAAAACATTTTGGAGAGGGAGGCGCTGCGCAACCGTCCGTCGCCGTGTTCGCCGGAGAGGCTGCCGCCGTAGCGTTTGACGAGGTCGGCGGTCTCGTCGAGGAGACTTCGAAACGTCTGGAAATCCCGCGCCTCCTTCAGGTTCAACATCGGGCGCACGTGGATCACACCGACGGACGCGTGGCCGTAGAACACGCAACGGCAGGCGTGGCGACGCATCAGTTCGGCGATGTCTCGAAGATATGGCGCGAGGTCTTCCGCCGCCACGGCGGTGTCCTCGATGGCGGTGACGGGCTTGAGGTCGCCGGGGATGCCCGTCAGCAAACCCAGCCCCGCTTTGCGCAGCGCCCAGACTTTGGGGATGTCGGGCTCCGCGATCAAGGGCCAGGCGTAGCCGCGACCCGTCTCGCCCAAACGCGCCGCGAGCGCCGCGGCGCGCTCCTCGACGGTCGCGGCAACGTCGCCATGGAACTCGATCGCGAGCACGGCGCCGGGCGCGCCCTGGACCCAGGCGCGATTCCGCGACTGCTCCCGATTGTTCCGGGTGGCCTCGAGCAGTTCGCCGTCCATCAACTCCACGGCGGCGGGCGCGAACTCCAGAATGAAGGGGGTCGCGCGCGCCGCGGCCTCCACGTTCTCGAAATGCGCGCACAGCAGACTGCGCGCGCGGGGCCGCGGCGTGAGCCGCACGGTCGCGGCGGCCACGAGGCACAACGTGCCCTCGGAGCCGCACACCAGCGGAACCAGATTGAACGGCGGCCCCTCCGGGTTCCACGGCCGTTGCCGCGCGATCTCGTCGAGGGCGTAGCCCATGTTGCGGCGGCGAACGGACGGCTTCGGAAAATCGCGCAAAATCGTCTCGCGGCGTTCCGCCATGATATCGGACACGGCGCGATAAATTCGGCCCTCCAGCGAATCGAGCCGGCATTTCTCCGCGCGCTCCGCTTCGCTCACGGGGCCGAAAACAGCGCGGCTCCCGTCCGAAAGCACGACGTCCATTTCGAGCACGTGGTCGCGCGTCGTGCCGTGCAAAATTGAATACGCGCCGCAGGAATTGTTGCCGATCATGCCGCCAATGGCGGCCTGGCGGGAGGTGGAAGTGTCGGGCGCGAACAGCAGGCCGTGGGGCGCGGCGGCGTCGTTGAGATCGTCCTGAATCACGCCCGGCTCGACGACTGCGCGCCGTTTCGCCGGATCGAGCGAGCGAATTCGTGTGAGGTGGCGCGAAACATCCACCACCAGGCCGCTCCCCACGCATTGGCCGGCGAGGCTGGTGCCGCCGGCCCGCGGGATCAGCGGCTGACGGCGGTCATAGGCCCAACGCGCGAGCGCGGCGAGATCTTCGGCGTTATGCGGGAACGCAACGCCGGCGGGCGTTTCCTGGTAGAGCGAAGCGTCCTGGCCATAGAGCAGGCGCGCCAGCGCGCTCCGGTCGAGATCGCCGGCCCAGGTCACTTCCGCGGCTCCGCCGGGATCGGCGCGCAAAGGATTCGGTGGCGACATGCGAGCAAGCTTCGGCGGTGAACGCCGCGGCATCAATAAAAAATTGGCGCCGCAAGACCGGCGCCGAAGTCCGATTCGCGCTTTGATCGGCGCGCGATACCGGCTATATTTTTGCCGCGGTCATCAACGGGCCATGACCCTTTGCGCATGAAGTCCACGGTCGTTGTTTTTTCATCGGGCGATCCGGAGTCGAGCCGCGCGGCGGCGCTGCTGCGTCGGCATTTTCCCGCGGTTGAAATAGAAGCGCTCCCGTTGGACGCCGCCGAGCCGATGACGCCCGGCCCCTCCGCGGCGGCGGGCGTCGTATACGAGGGCGTTGCCCCGCCGCGAAAAATGGAAACGGCGGAAAACACGGCGGCGCCGAAGCCCTTTGTGGTAGCGATCGCCGATCCGGGGCGTTTTTCGCCGACGGAAGCACTGCCGGACATTTTGCTGCGGCCCGATTTCACCGACGCGGAATTCGTCGCCGCGATCCGAACGCTGCTTCGGCATTCCCGCGCGGCGCTCCGGCATCGCGAGCCGGAGACCGCGATGGGAAAGACCGGTCGCGCCGACGACACGGCGGATCAGGCGAAAAACGAATTTCTGGCCCACATGAGCCACGAAATCCGTACCCCGATGAATGCGATCATCGGGATCACCGAATTGCTCATGAGCACGGAGCTTTCGCCGGATCAACGCGACTACGTCGAGACGATTCGTTCGGGCGGGGAAATGCTGCTCACGGTCATCAACGATATTCTGGATTTCACCAAGATCGAGGCCGGCCGGATGGAGTTGGAGCGACGCCCGTTCAGCATCTCGGAATGGGTGGATTCCGCGCTCAGCATGGTGCGAGTTCCGGCGGAACGCAAAGGTCTGGAGTTGCGCGCGCATCTCCACGAAAGCACGCCTTCCCGTGTGCTGGGCGATTTGATCCGAATGCGGCAGATTCTCGGCAATCTGCTCAACAACGCGGTGAAATTCACCGAGCGCGGCCACGTATCCGTTTCGGTGTCCGCCATTCATCTGAACGGACGGCAGTGCGTCTTGCGGGTCGCGGTACAGGACACCGGCATCGGCATTCCGCCGGAAAGCCGGACTCGGCTTTTTCAGGCGTTCCGCCAAGCGGATTCCTCGATGACCCGGCGCTACGGGGGCACCGGGCTGGGTCTCGTGATTTGCCGAAAACTGTTGGAGTTGATGGGCGGGTCCATCGGCTTCGAGAGCGAACCGGGAAAAGGCACGACGTTCCATTTTGTGGTTCCGATGGAGATCGAAGCGGAGACGGAAACCGGTCTCGAGAAACGCCTGGCCGGCCGCCGTGCGCTGATCGTGGGCCCGGCATCCGCGAATCGTCAACAGCTGCTGGAATTGTTGCGCCACTGGGGCCTGATCGCCGATGCGGCCGCCACGGCGGACGAGGCCCTGGCGCAGCTTGAAAAAGCGGGCGCGGATGTGGCGATCGCGGAGATCGCCGCCGCGAACGATCCGGATTATGAAATGATTCGGGTATTGCGGCGCGCGCGATCGCCGGACGAATTGCCCATTCTGGTCTGCGCGTCAGCCTCGGGCGCCCCGCCGCCCGCCGCCCAAGCCGAAACGATTCCTCTCGCTTTTGCCGTTTCGGGATGGCTGTCGCATCCGGTGAACCCCGACGATTTGAAGGGCATTTTGCTTCGGATTCTGCGGCGTGTCGAATCGCCGCGTCCGCCGTCGGCCTCCGCGTTGCCCCGGCGGGCGCTGGTTGTCGAGGATAATCCCATCAATCTCAAAGTCGCCGTGCGCATGCTGGAGAAGCTCGGCGTGGCGGCGGACACCGCGGAAAACGGCGAGCAGGCGCTCGCGCGGCTGCGGCAGCGCGACTACGATGTCGTGCTGATGGATGTGCAGATGCCGGTGCTCGACGGCTTCGAGACGACGCGGCGCATCCGCGAAGAGTGGCCGGCGGAACGCCAACCCTGGATCATCGCCATGACGGCGCACGCCATGCGGGGCGACCGTGAAAAATGCTTGTCGGGGGGCATGAATGATTATATGAGCAAGCCTTTACGGGAACAGGATCTTCGTCGGGCGCTGACCCAATCCCGCGACACGGCGGAACGGAAAACAATGTATGCCGAGAATCTTGGTCATCGAGGATAGCGAAGAGTTGCGCCGCCTCCTGTCGCGCGCGCTCACAGCGGGCGGACACGAAGTGATCCTCGCGGACGGCGGCGGCGAAGGGTTGCGACTCTTCCGCGATCAGCCGTCGGATGTCGTGATCACGGATATCTTCATGCCCGACATGGACGGACTGGAAATCATTCGCGAGTTGCGCCGGGAATCGCCGAACGTCCGCATCATCGCCATCTCCGGCGGCGGCAGCATGGGCAATGTGGACATTCTGCGCGCGGCGCAACGTCTGGGCGCCGACCGCATTCTCGCCAAACCGTTTCGTTTTCAGGAGCTGCTGGGCATCATCGCCGATTATCGGATCGGCGCGTCCTGAGGCTCAGATTCGGTCCGGCGTCTCGATCCCCAACAGGTCGAGCCCCTGCCGCAGCGCCCGCCGGACGATGCCGCACAGCCGGATCCGGCTTTCGCGCAGACCCTCCTCCGCCTTGAGAAACGGCGCCGTCTGATAAAACCGGCTGTAAATTTGCGCCGTTTCATACAGGTAATCGGCGAGCACGTTGGGGCGGCATTGCTGCGCCGCGCGACGAACGGCATCCGGGAAACGCAGCAACTGCAGCGCCAGCCGACGCTCGACCGGCTCGGCGAAGCGCAGCGGCCAGTCTTCCGGACGGCGGCCGGGGAAGAGCGCGGCGTATTTATCCCGCACGCTCGCGATGCGCGCGCAGGCGTATTGCAGATACGGCGCCGAATTCCCCTCCAGCGCCAGCGCCTTGTCCCAGGTAAAAGTCACCAAACTCTGAGGATTCTGGCTCAGATCGGCGTATTTGACCGCGCCAATTCCCACGGCGCGGGCGACCTCGCGCTGTTGTTCCGGCGGCATCTCCGGCGAAGTTTCCCGCACGATCGCCAGGGCGCGCGCCTCGGCCTCGTCGAGCAATCGCTCCAGTTTGATCACGTTGCCCTGGCGCGTCGAAAACGCGCCCTCGGGCAACCGCATCAGTCCGAACCAGACATGGATGAGCCGCGCGCGCGCGCCGAGACGCCGGGCAATGTGAAAAACCTGCCGGAAATGCAATTGCTGGCGCTCATCGGTGACGTAGATGATGGCCTCCGGCGCGAATTCTTCCTCGCGGCTTTCGATGGTCGCCAGATCGGTCGCGGCGTAATTGAAGCCGCCGTCGCTTTTGCGAACGATGCAGGGCGCCGGTTTCCATTCGCCGTCCTCCTGTTTCCACAGGGGATCCTCGGCGCGCGGCAGGGCGTCGTCGGAAAAGACGCACAGCGCGCCGTCGCTTTCGCGCGCCAGGCCCCGTTCCATCAGCCGCCGCGCCAACTCGGGGAGCCGATCATTGTACCAGCTCTCGCCCCGCGTCAGATCGAAGCGCACGCCCAGCCGCGCGTAGATGCGATCGAATTCGCGCAGGCTATGCTCGACAAACGAGCGCCACAACGCGCGGTTCTCTTCGTCGCCGCGCTGCAATTTCACCAGTTCGGCGCGCGCCGCCGCCAGCCAATCGGGGTCGCTTTTCGTGCGCTCGTAGCTGCGCACATAAATGCGTTCGAGCTCCTCGATCGGAGAGGTCTCGTAAGCCGCGGCGTCCGCGAAATGGCGAAAGCCCAGAATCAGGATGCCGAACTGCGTGCCCCAGTCGCCGAGGTGATTGTCGGCGATGACCCGATAGCCGAGAAAACGGTGCAGCCGATCGAGGGCGTTTCCGATTACCGTGGAGCGGATATGCCCAATATGCATCGGCTTGGCGACGTTGGGGCTGGAGTAGTCCAAAATAATCGTCCGGCCCTCGCCGACCCGAGGCGTTCCCAGGCGCGGATCGTCGCCCAATTCCATCGCCGCCCGCGCCAAGTGTTCATCATCCAGGGTGATATTGATGAACCCGGGCCCCGCCGGCTCGGCGCGCGCGACCTCGGGATTCGGCGCGGCCGCCGCAAGCGCCGCCCGGGCAATGTCCGCCGGACGCTTCCGCAAGGCGCGGGCCAACCCCATGGCCGCGTTGCACTGATAATCGCCGAACGCCTCCTGCGGGGTCGGCGCCACCGCCACGCCCGCCGCCGTCTCGGGCGATTCCGGGAAAGCGGCGCGAAACCCCGCCGAGAGCCACGCGGAGAGACGATCCTCCATCGTTAGATTTTTATTCATTCAAAAACCTCATGGTTGACCGAGAAGGCGTTTTTGTATAGAGTCGTGGACTCAAAGGCAAAAGAAAACGCCGGTTCGCGGCGCGAGATGATCGTCCCGATCGCGCTCGCCGGCCCGTGAGGAGATGGACATGGCTCGAAACAAGAAAACGGACAATGCCGCCCCCGCCAGTCGCGGGGCGAAAACCAAAGTTGCCGCCGCGAACCCCGCTCCGGCGCCGAGCGAGGCGAAGGCGCCGACGCCTAAGCCCGCGCCTGCTCCGGCTCCGGCGGCCAAGCCCGCGCCCGCTCCGGCGCCGGCGCCGAGTGTGAAGCCCGAGGCCCCGAAGGCCGCCCCCGTGAGCCCGGAAGAGCGCCATCGCATGATCGCCGAGGCGGCGTATTACATCGCGCTTCGCAAGGGATTCAAGAGCGATCCCCGCGCGAACTGGCTCGAAGCCGAAGCGGAGATTGACGCCCGCTTGAAGGCCGAAGGCCGCGCCTGATTCCGGCCTCAGTCCGTCAGAATTCGACGGGCCTCGTCCAGGAATATCCCCCGCAGATTCATGCGGAGCGCTTCGGGGTTCGACGCGTAGCGCATGCCTTCGGTTTCCGACACTTCGCCGCGGCGGATGAGCTGGTAGATCGCCTGATTGAAGGTCTGCATCCCGTCCTCGCCGCCGGTCTCGATGGCGGCGGGCAACTTTTCCAGTTGCCCCTTCGTGATCAGTTTGCGGACGATCGGCGTGTTGATGAGTATTTCGACGGCCGGCCGAACGCCGCCGGTAACGGACGGAATCAGCCGCTGACAGAAAGCGGCATGAAGCTGATCCGCGAGCGCCAGGCGAAACGGTTCTCGGTCGGCGGACGGGATCATATCCAGCATCCGTTGCGGCGCCTGGGCGGCGGAGCCCGCGTGCAACGTACTGAAGACCAAGTGCCCTGTTTCCGCGGCGCGCAGCGCCGCCTGCAGACTTTCCATGTCCCGCAACTCGCCGATCATGATGACGTCGGGGTCCTGCCGCATCAGGTGCGTCAAGGCGTTGTGGAACGAGAGCGTATCCAACCCCACTTCGCGCTGGGAGATCACACAACGGTCGTCCGTAAAAAGATATTCGATGGGGTCCTCCACCGTGACCACCCGCAGCCGTTCGCGGTGATTGATGTGATCAATCATGGAGGCCAACGTCGTGGATTTGCCGCATCCGGAGGCGCCGCACGCCAACACCAGACCGCGCGGCGCTTCCGCGATTTTTTTCAGGATCGGCGGCAGGTGGAGGTCTTCCATCAGGGGGATGCTTTCCTTGACATGGCGCAGCGCCAGGTGCGGCAGACCCCCGCCCCAATAGGCGTTCACGCGAAACCGGCCGACCCCCGGCTCCACCAGCGAGAAATCGGCCTCGTGCTCAGCTTCGTAGCGCTTGCGCGCATAGGAGGGCAGCAGCTCGTTGATGACCTCGGCCAGCGAGCCGGCGGGGGTGGGCGGCAGCTCGCTATCCTCCAGCTCGCCATAAATGCGAAACACCGGCGGCCGGTCGGGAACGAGATGGATGTCGGAGGCACAAAGCGAGACGGCGCGGGCTAAAAGTTCATGCAATGAGGACATAGAGATCCGGACTCCTTCGCGAAACAATGGAAACGGCGACGGAGTTCTTCCGGCAGATCCAAAAACAAAATCCAATTCCGATACAAGCCCCGCCGCGCGTCGAACTGGCTTTGCACCACAACGCCTTCGCACCGCGAGCCCGACGGCAGCGCCATCCCCTCCGCGCCTTTCAGGTCCATCTCCAATTGCTGAAATTCGGGGAGCGCTTCCCGCGAATAAAACTGAACCCCCAAGGGACAAAAACGAAACGTTTCCGGCTGCTTCTCCGTCGCATCCGCGCCGCTGAAAACAAGAACCTCGCGTTGCATAAATCACAAGAGATGGGAATCAAACCATCCGCCTCACGAATAACACAAGGCGCGGTCGCCGTCAAATGGCCGACCGGGGCGGCCTCGCGCCGTCACACATCGTCCAGGGATGCCGCCACCCGCGCGCCGCACGCTTCCAACCGGCGGCGCGACATGTGGCCGCAGGGCAGCAGGATGCACGCCGCGCCCAGCAGCCGCGCCATTTCGAAATCGTGCACGGTGTCGCCGATGACCAGCCGGGGGCCGTCGCCGTCATCCCGTCCCGTCCGCCAGCGCTCCGCCAGATTCAGCTTGCCGCGCGCATAAATATCCTCCGCGCCCAAAATTTCGTCGAAAAAGGGTTCCAGACCGAAATGACGGATCAGCTCGACCAGGGGCTCGCGGCGATATCCGGAGATGAGATGTTGCCGCGCGCCGCGCGCGCGAAACCGGGCCAGCGCCTCCCGCGCGCCCTCCCGCAACCGGCATTCCAACCGGCGCGCCTCGTAGATTTCCATGAATTCGCTCCCCACCTGCTCGAAGGATTCGCGCGCCCAATCGAACGGGAGGCGGCGGTAATATCGTTCCACCGGAAAATCGAACAGCTCGGCGTACTCGTCCGCGCGGATTTCCGCGAGATTCCGCCGGCGCAAAACCAGATTGATCGCTTCGATGCACAAGCCGGCATCGTCCAGCAGCGTCCCGTTCCAATCCCAAATGACATGGCGATACGGCACGGCGTCCGAATTCGGAAGATTGCTCTCTTTCCGCGTGTGCGCTAGCATAACCTGCAAGCCTGCGACCGACCCGATGGCTCCGGGAAAGGAATAAGGTTATCATGAAACGACGATCGGAACACCACGAAAGCGCGCTCCGCCGATTCCGGCGGACGGCGCGGGGCGTCGTCTTTCTCGCGGCGGCGTTGACCGCCACCGTGGGGGCGAATCCGACGCCGGATTGGGCGCGCGCGCCGTTGGCGGAGCTTCAGCGCGCGGCGAGCGCCGGCGATGCCGCGGCGCTGTACGAGTTGGGCGAACGCCACTGGGCCGGCGTTCGCGGGGCGCCGGAACAGCCGACACTGGCCGTGGAATACTGGACGGCGGCGGCGCGGCAGATGCACGCCGGCGCGATCGCCGCCCTCGGCCATGCCGTGGCCCAGGGCCGCGGCGCGCCGAAACATGCGGCGCGCGCCGTGGCGCTTTGGCGTCACGCGGCCGCCGCGGGCCACACGGGCGCCATGACGGCGCTCGGCAAGGCGTATGCCGCCGGCGATGGCGTGGCGCCCGATCCGGCGGCCGCCGTTCGCTGGTTCCATCAGGCCGCCGCGAAAGGCGAACCCGAGGCCGAATATCTCCTCGGATGGCACTACGAAAACGGCGTCGGCGTCGAGATGGATTTGCAGCAAGCGGCGATCTGTTATCTGAACGCGGCGGAACGCGGAGTTTCCGCCGCGCAGAATTCCCTCGGCGTGCTGTATGCCAACGGACAGGGAGTTCCGCGAAACCTCGTGGATTCCTATGTGTGGCTTTCCCGCGCGGCCGCCGCGGGGGAACCGAATGCCGCCGCGAATCTGGAAGCCGTGCGCCGCCGCATGAGCCGCGCGGAAAACCGCGAGGCGCGGCGTCGGCTGAGCGAAACGGCGCAGAGGACCGAGACGGCCCCCGCCCCCTGATCGGCGCATGAGCGGTACGGCCATTTTTCTCGGGTTGGATATCGGCGGCACCAAGACCGCCGTTTGCGCGGGCCGAGCCGACGGCGTTCTTCTCGCCTCCGAACGTATGGAGACGAACGCCGCGGAAGGCCCGGAGCGCTGGTTCGAACGGGTCCGCGCGCAGGCCGAGCGCGTGTTGCGCCAGGGAGGCGTGAGCGCGCGGGAGTTGGCGGCGGTGGGTATTTCCGCGCCGGGTCCGATGTCCGTGGCCCGGGGCGCGATGATCGCGCCGCCCAACTTGCCCGGCTGGCGGGAGGTGCCGATCGTCCGGTGGATGCGCGAGGCGTTCCCCTGCCCCGTCCGCATCAACAATGACGCCAACGCCTGCGCGCTGGCGGAATACCGCTTCGGCGAGTTTCGCGGCGTTCCCGATCTGGTCTATCTGACGGCCAGCACGGGCATCGGCGCGGGGGTCATCTCCGGCGGCCGGCTGATTCAGGGCGCGCGCGATCTGGCCGGCGAAGTCGGACACCACGTGCTGGATATCCACGGGCCGCCCTGCCCCTGCGGTCAGCGCGGCTGCTTCGAAATGTATTGCGGCGGGTTGAACGTCGCGCGGCGTTTGCGGGAGCGCGTGGAGGCCGGCGAGCCGTCGTTGGCGGTGGAGGAAGCCGGCGGGGACCCGGCGCGCATTGATTTCCGCGCGGTGGCGGAGGCCGCCCGGCGCGGCGATGCGCTGGCGCTGGAATTCTGGAACGAATTCGTCGAGCGCATGGCCCAGGGCATCGGAACCGTCCTCATGTTTTTCAATCCCTCCGCGGTGGTGCTGGGGACGATCGCCATTCATCTGGGCGAGCGGCTGCTCGGGCCCGTGCGCCAGGCCCTGCCCCGCTATGCCTGGGCCGTATCTATCGAGGGCGTTCGCCTCGCCGCCAGCAACCTGGGCGCAAAGATCGGAGAGTTGAGCGCGCTGGCCGTGGCGCTCGGCGACGCCGAGCCGGATGCTTCGCCGTGAACGAACTGCTGTCGGTCCCCGACGGGGACCTCCGCTGGTATTGCCTGCGCGCGCGCCCTCGCCAGGAACACCTCGCCGCGGAACGGCTGCGCGCCCAATACGGGGTGGAGGTCTACGGTCCCCGCATCCGCTACCGCAAGGTCACGCGCCGCGGAACGGTGTGGTTCGTGGAAGCGCTGTTTCCCGGCTATCTCTTCGCGCGGTTCGACGCCGCCGCCGACCTGCGCCGCGTACAGTACGCCGCCGGCGTGACCGGCGTCGTGCGCTTCAGCGGCAAGCCGGCGGTGGTGCCGGAGGAGACCATCGCCAACCTGCGCTCGGCGATGAGCGACGGCGAGATCAAGGTGTTCGTCGAGCCGTTCAAAGCCGGGGATCGCGTGGAAGTGGTGGAAGGCCCGTTTCGCGGCCTTGAGGCCGTGATCACCCAGGTCCTGCCCGCCCGCGAACGCGTGCGCGTGCTGTTGGAGTTTCTGGGACGGGAGACCGCCGCCGAGATTTCCTACGCGCAGCTCGCCAAACCGTCCGGACACCCGCTGGCGATCCCCGCCGCGGCGGACTCGTCCGCCGCGGCGGCGAAACGACGCTAGTCCCGATCATGCCCCGCTATTTTCTGCACACCATCGGCTGCCAGATGAACGAGGCGGACAGCCGCTATGTCGCCGCGCAGCTTGAAATGCGCGGTTACGAGCCCGCCGCCGCCATCGCCGAGGCCCACCTCGTGGTTTTGAACACCTGCGTGGTCCGTCAATCGGCGGAGGATCGCGCCTACGCGTTTTTGAACGAGCTGGCGGCGCAGAGGGCGCGGCGGCCGGAACTGCGCGTGGCGTTGATGGGCTGCCTCGTCGGGGCGCGTCCGGCGCCGGATTTGGCGAAACGATTTCCGTTCGTGGACGTATTTCTGCCGCCGTCGGATTTGGGCCCCCTGCTCCGATTTCTCGATGAAGACGGCGGCGACCCGGGCGGCGGGGAAGCCGCGACAGTGCGCCGCGCCGACGAAGAGCGCGAGCGGGCCCTTCGCGAAGCGCTGCGATCGGACGGCGCGGTGCGCCCGCCCTCCCGCCGCCACGAGCCGGTGGCGCACGTGCCGGTGGTGCTCGGCTGCTCGCACGCGTGCACGTACTGCGTCATCCCCTACCGCCGCGGCCGCGAACGCAGCCGCCCGCCGGAGCGTGTGACGGAGGAGGCGCGGCGTTTGGTCGAAGACGGCGTCCGGGAAATCGTCCTGCTCGGACAGATCGTGGACCGCTACGGCGCGGATCGGCCCGGCGCGGGCGACCTGGCCGATCTCCTGCGCGCCGTCGCGAAAACGCCGGGCCTCCGGCGCGTGCGTTTCCTGACCAGCCACCCCGCCCACCTCACGGAGCGGATCATCCGCGCGGTCGCGGAGGAGCCGGCGATCTGCCCGGTGTTCGAGCTGCCGATCCAGTCCGGCAACGACGCGATCCTTGCCGCCATGCGGCGCGGCTATACGGCGGACGATTACCGCCGCCTCGTGGAGCGCATTCGCGCGCTCGTTCCCCACGCCGCCATCCACACCGATATCATCGTCGGCTTCCCCGGCGAGACACCGGAACAATTTGAGGATTCGGTGCGGCTCGTGGAGACCCTGGATTTCGCAAAGGTGCATATTGCGAAGTATTCGCCGCGGCCGCAGACCTATGCGGCTCGACGGTTGAAGGACGACGTGCCGGCGGAAGAAAAGGAACGCCGCCGGCGGCGGCTGGATGAAGCGCAGATCGCGGTGCAAACGCGGCTCAATGCGGCGCTCCTGCACGCGACGGTGGAGGTGCTCGTGGACGGGCGCGACGAAAAACGCGGTCGCTGGCGCGGTAGAACGGCGGACGACCGGCTGGTCTTTTTCGAAGCCGCTGAACCGCAATTCTTGGGCGAACTCGTCCGCGTGAAAATCTCGCGCGCCGGGCCGTTCACCCTGATCGGAACGGCGGAAGATGCCGCCGCTCGCCGGGTTTGAGTAGGGGCGGCCGCATATCTGGGAAAATGCCCGGTTCCTCCGGCCGCCGCGCCGCATTCATCTTGCCGGGCGCATTCGTCCCGGTTATAGTCGCGCCCCACACGATTTCTGACGGGAGACGACGGCTATGGCTACGGAACTGGCGTACGCATTGATCAATCCCTATTCGATCGCGAAGTCGCGCACCGGCGGGATTATCGGCCGTTTCATGAGCCGCACGGGACTGGAACTCGTCGCAGCGCGCATGTTCGGGCCGAGCGTCGAACTGGTCCGGCGCTACGCCGAACGGCTGCGGCAAGGGCCGGGCAAGAAGGAAGACCCGATCCGACAAATTTTGTCCGACTATGTTTTGCGCGCCTACGCCCCCCACCCCGCCACCGGCCGGCGGCGGCGCGTGCTGATGCTGCTGTTCGAGGGCGAAAACGCCGTCGAGCGCATCTATCGCGCCGCCGGTTCGATCCGGTCGAACATGGAGGCCGGCGAGACGATCCGCGATACCTTCGGCGATTTCATCCTCAACGAAGACGGCACGCCGCGCTACGTCGAGCCGGCCGTGCTCGTAGGGACGGACCTTGAGGACACTCGCGCCGGGCTCCGTCTCTGGGCGGAATACAGCGAAAGCGACGGCGGTCTGATCTGCGACGCCGCCGACACCGCGCAAGGCGAGAACATTCAGCGCACGCTGGTGCTGATCAAGCCCGACAGCTTTCGCTTTCCCAGCGCCCGCACTGGAAACATCATTGACCTCTTTTCCCGTTCGGGGCTGCGCATCGTCGGCGCCAAGGTGCACCGAATGAGCGTTGAAGAGGCCGAAGAATTCTACGGACCGGTGCGCGAAGTGCTGCGGACCCGGCTCACGGAGAGGGTCGGCGAGATGGCCGCCAAGGCCGTCGCCGCGGAACTGCGCATGGAAATCCCCGCCGACGTGCGGCAACAGCTCGGCGCTTTGCTCGCGCCGCATTACGGCGATCAGCAATTTTATCAGATCATCGAGTTCATGACGGGGCGCAACGCGCCGCAATGCACGCCGGAGGAGCGCAAAGAGCCGGGTCTGGTGCGCTGTCTCGCCCTCATCTATCAAGGGCCGAACGCGGTCGCCACCATCCGCGACATCCTCGGCCCGACCGACCCTCGCAAAGCCGCCCCCGGCCAGGTTCGCCGGGAATTCGGACAGGACATCATGGTCAATGCCGCCCACGCCTCCGACTCGCCGGAAAATGCGAAACGCGAAATGGGCATCGTGCGCGTCGAGCGCGACCTGATCCGGCAGTGGGTGGACCGGTACTATCCCGCATGAGCGTCTTTTGCCGGTCGAACCGATCGCCATCTCGAAGCGCCCTCACATAAAGGAAATTCTGTCATGTTTGAACAGGTCTCTGCCGCGCCGCCCGATCCGATTCTCGGCCTTACCGAAGCGTTCAAGACCGATCCGCGCCCGGAGAAAGTGAACTTGGGCGTGGGTGTCTTTCAAGACGATGAGGGCCGCACGCCCGTGCTCAAGGCCGTCAAGGCGGCCGAGGCCGCGCTGCTCGCCGCCGAGAAAACCAAAAACTATTTCCCCATCGCCGGCGAGCCGGAGTTCGGGAGAAAGGTCGAGGAGTTCCTGTTCGGCGAGGCCGCGGTTCCGGGCGCGCGCACCGCGCAGACGCCGGGCGGCACCGGCGCGCTCCGCGTCGCGGCGGATTTTTTCGCCGAGATCTCCCAGAGTCGCCGCGTCTGGCTCAGCGATCCGACCTGGCCCAACCATCGCGGCGTGTTCGGCGCGCCGGGGCTCGCGATCCAGCCCTACCCCTACTACGACGCGGCGCGGCGAAGTGTGAATGCCGGCGCCCTGGCGGATGCGCTCGATAAAGTCCCCGCCGGCGACGCCGTCGTTCTCCACCTCTGCTGCCACAACCCCACCGGCGCGGATTTGGACGCCGAACAGTGGAAAACCGTCTCCGAGATCGCCGCCCGGCGCGGCTGGCTGCCGATTTTCGACGCCGCCTATATCGGTTTCGGCGATTCGCTGGAAGCCGATCGCGCCCCGCTGCGGCCGTTTCTCGACGCCGGCGTCGAGATGCTGATCGCGACCTCGTTCTCGAAAAACTTCGGACTCTACCGCGAACGCGCCGGCGCGCTGACGCTGGTCGCGCCCGCGCGCGCGGCCGACGCGGTGTTCAGCCGAATCAAACGGGTCATCCGCGTCCTCTATTCCAACCCGCCCGCGCACGGCGGTCAGATCGTACAAACCATCCTTTCCGACGCCCTGCTCCGCCAGGTCTGGCGCGACGAGTTGAACGGCATGTGCGCGCGCATTCACGCGATGCGCGCGCGATTCGCCGAGGGCATGGCGCGCCGCGCGCCCGACCGCGATTTCGCTTTTATTCGCGCCCAGCGCGGCATGTTCTCGTTCAGCGGGATTTCCGCCGCGCACGTCGCATGGCTTCGGAGCGAGCGCGCCATTTACATGACCGGCGACGGGCGGATCAACGTCGCGGGTTTGACGCCCCAAAACCTCGATTACGTCTGCGACGCCGTCGCCGCCGCGCTCCGAACCGAGCGGGGCGGTTGAGAGATCGGCGCCGACATCGCTTTGCCGCAAAAATCAATTCGTTTTCCAAGGTCTGGAAAATTCTTCGGATTTTTTTCCAAGGCTTGGAAAGCCGAAAAGCGCAAGAAGCCCGGGGCGTCGCCGCGGCGCGGCGCGGCTAATCCCGATGTTCGCCGCCGCCGGCTCAACGTTCGCGCTCCGCCAGCTCCGCCGCGATCCGGGCCGACATCAACACCGTCGGCGTGCCGCCGCCGGGATGCGCGCTGCCCCCGACGTAGTACAACCCGCGCACCCGCCGGTCGCGATTCGGCGGCCGCAAAAACGCGCGGCGGCGTCCGTGCGAATGCGTGCCGTAAATCGCGCCGCCCGGCATGTCATAGGTGTCAGCGATGCGGCGCGGCGTCCAGACCGACTCCGCGACAATCCGCCCCTCCACCGCCGGAAAACCGCCCGCGCGCAATCGCGCCAAAACCCGCCGCCGCGCCTCGGCGATCGCCCCTTCGTCCCACACGTCGCCGTCGTTGGCCGGCGCATTCGCCATGACGAACATCGGCTCGGCGTCCGGCCCCGCCATCGAGGGATCCGTGCGGGCCGGCAAATTGACATACACGGTGGGGTCTTGCGGAAAGCGCCGCTCGTCGAACAGCTCGCGGAACTCGCGCGGATAGTCGGCGGAGAAGAAAACGGTGTGATGCGCCCGGCCCTCCAGCCGGCCGCGAATCGCCCAGAGAAAAACCAGACCGGAGAGCGAACGCTCGGATTCCGGCAAGGGATGCGCATCTTTTCGGCCCAACAACGCCGGCGCGCGGGAGGCGTCGCCATTCATGACAACGATGTCGGCCGGCAAGCGCTCGCCGTCCGCCAACCGCACGCCGACCGCGCGCCCGCCGCTCTCCTCGATTTGCGCGACCGGCGCGTTCCGCCGAATCTCGACGCCGCGCGCTTCCAACAAATGCGCCAGCGCCTCGATCAACGCGTACAGGCCGCCCTCGATGTGGTGTCCGCCGAAGGCATATTCGACAAACGGAATAACCGAGAGCATGGCGGGAATCCGCCAGGGCGACGACCCGACATAGGTGGGATAGCGCAAAAACATCTGCCGCACGTGCGGATCGCGGAAGAAATGTTCGACGGTCGCGGCGTAAGAACCCCAGGCGTGGCGCAGCGGGAAATACTTCAGCGCGGGCAGCGCCGTCGGGTCGGGCCGTTCGAACGGCGAAGAACGGAAGAAGGTCGCCCGCGAAAGCTCGAAGAGCCGTGCGCCCAGCGCCATATAGCTCAAAAAACCCTCCGCGCGGCCGCCCTCCAATCGCCGCACCGTCGCCAGCCAGTCCGGCAGCGCGGCGCTATGCATGAAGCGCTCGCCGTCCGCGAATACATATTCCGCCAGCGGATGCACCGGCATCAGCCGAATATGATCCGAGAGGCGCTCGCCGACCTCTGCGAACAGCTCCTCGAAGACCCAGGGCATGGTCACGAGGGAGGGCCCGGTGTCGAAAGTGCAGCCGGCCGCGCGCCAGCGGTTCATCTTTCCGCCGGGCGCGCCGGAGCGCTCGCAGACGGTCGCCCGCCAGCCGCGCGCCGCGAGGCGCAAGGCGACGGCCAACCCGCCCAATCCGGCGCCGATCACCACAGCCTGTCTCCTCGGCCCGCCGCAGGTCCTGTTCATCGCGAAAACCTCATGCCGTCATCCTAAGTGTGGAATGTCGAAAGCGCAACGGACGAATGCCCATCCCTATTCGCGTACAGCCAAACGCCGCCTATGATCGTGACGCGACCGGCAGGGCGATCGGAGGTCTTCGTCTTTTTCTGCGGCGGAGGGGAGAACGGCGAGTGGGCGATCGGGAATATGCAGGTCACGAGGCGATTTCGGATCGGCCGGAGTCGAGCCGGAGAAACCGCCGGCCGGCGCCGACCCGCGGCGCGCCCCGGAGATTTCCGCCGCCGCACGAGTGTATCACACTTCGCGAAGTGTGATACA